>CAYLYU010000001.1:0-2570 GCA_964387725.1 uncultured Zetaproteobacteria bacterium
AATCAAAGAGGGGTTAAGATCGCCTGGAACCGGTTCTCCCAACATCTGAAAGAGTGTTGCAGCAAGATTGGATAGTCCGGGAGCTTTCTCCGGACTGTCACCTTCGTGCAATGGTCGCAGTGTGCAGAAATCTTTGCGCTTTGGATCAAAAAGGATACAGGGTACCGGATTGATGGAGTGTCTGGTGCAAGGCTCATCCCCACCCTGGGCATGGACAGACATCTCCTCGGCATTGCCGTGATCGGCTGTAACAATGGCACTTCCCCCCACTCTCTCCAGGGCTGCCGCAATATGTCCTAAAGCCTTATCAACAGCCTCAGCTGCGGCAATAGCAGGTTTGATACGGCCACAGTGTCCAACCATATCCGTGTTGGCAAAGTTAATTAGCCCGAATCCATATTCTCCCGATTCAATTAACTCGACGGCCTTTGTTGCTACCTCAGGTGCTTGCATGGACGGGACATCGGCAAAGGAACCCCCCTTATCCGAAGGGATAAGAATATAGTCTTCCATGTCCGGATCGAGCGGTTCGCGATAACCTCCGTTAAAAAAGAACGTGACATGCGCATATTTCTGGGTTTCAGCCAGGCGAAACTGTTTTATTCCCAGATTCAGGATGCGTTTTCCGAAAGGGTTCTCAACGCTGGTTGATGCCATAATCTGCAATGCGGGAAGATTTCTGTCCTCATCGTACACCATCATACCTGCAAAGATCACATCCGGGCGATGGCCACGATCAAAATCATCAAAAACATCCAGGCAAAAGGCTTCAGAAATCTCCATGGCCCGATCACCCCGGAAATTCACCATAATCACGGCATCACCATCCATGATCCTGCCAACGGGGTTATCATCAGCATCGACTATCACAAAACCCGGGATATCCTGATCAACAATTCCAGGCGTTTCAGCCCGAAAATACTCGATGGCATCCAATATGGAAGCAAAGCGATTCCCACCTTCTCCATGAACATGGATATCCCAACCGTCTTTGACTTTGGACCAGTGCTGATCACGATCCATCGTAATAACCTCACGACCACCGCCGGAAGCAAAGGCATAATCAAACCCATCGTTGGCATTTACATAGGTGAAGGACTGTTCAAGCCTGCCAATATATTTCTGAGCGCTCTGTATACCGACATCCCGCCCGTCCAGCAGGGCATGAACCCGTAGCCGTTTAACACCTTCTTCAAAGGCATGATCGATCAAGGCCAGAAAATGATTGATGTGAGAGTGAATGTTGCCATCGGATAACAACCCCAGCAGATGCAGTGTATGGCCGGACTGAATGGATTGTACAACCTGACGCAGCGCTTCGGATTGATAGAATGAACGGTCCTGAATCGCCTTGTTGATACGGGTCGAACCCTGATCAAGGATTTTTCCCGCTCCCATGGTCAGATGCCCGACTTCTGAACCACCAAGATCATGCCGGTCGGGCAAACCGACATACGGCCCGTGTGTCAACAGACGAGTATGCGGAAAATCGGCCCAAAGGCGGTCAAAGTTGGGGGTATGCGCCCGGGCGATGGCATCCTCTTCACCACCACTTCCAATCCCCCATCCATCCATGATGATAAGCAGAACCGGCCTTGTAACCTGGCTGATGTCAGAATTTTGCATGCATATACTCCATCTGGCCTATCTCACGAACCGACCGGTGGCAGATGATAAACCAAGGCTCCGCATAGTCTACGACAGACATGAAAACCATAGCCGACCTGGTAAAATATCGTGTACAATCACCCTTTATCAATGAAGGAGTTCAATGTGAAAACATCCGTGTTTCGGGCAGGCCTTGTTGCCTTTGCCACGATTGCTTTTGTTGCCTGCGGTGACGGTGAAGACACGCAACAGAGCGAAAGTTTTCTGGGTTCCACGCTTTCTTCAATTCAGCGAGACTCCCAACAGGGTGCAAGCCTGACACGCAGGAAATGCGCATCCTGTCATAATCTGGAGAAAAACCTGCGCAAGGTGGGTCCGCCTCTCAAGGGAATCTTTGGCAGAGCTCCGGTTATCTCCGGTGTACCTTTCGATGTTTGGGATGAGCAGGCACTTGATTTATGGCTGGCTGGCCCCAATAAGGTTAAAGCAAATACAACGATGGCAGTTCCCGGCATCGTATCTCCGGAAGACAGAAAAGCCATTATTAATTATCTGAAGCAGATATAGCGGCTTTATGATGATGCCGAAGACAAAGCCTCGATCATGATGAATAACAACATCCTGAATTTTGTATAAATAACGGCAACAATAAGCGAACTCAGGGCCGTAACCATAACAGGGTGAAGCTTTGGTTTTTTTATAGCCAGCCTTGGCAACAAAATAAGTCCTCCCATCACACCCGAACCAATGGATTGCAGGATAACAATGAATGTTTTGATGCTGGACATTTCCGGCAGCTGATCCAGACCACCAAAAACCACCATAGCCAGGGCAACAAAAGCAAACCATGGAACGTAAATAAATAGATATTCAACCCGACGCCACTGCACCTTTTTTCGGCCACGTATCATCACCGGGATGGCAATAAGATTGGCGGCAATCGCGTAAAGACAAAAAGACAG
>CAYLYU010000001.1:2670-44699 GCA_964387725.1 uncultured Zetaproteobacteria bacterium
TCATCACCGGGATGGCAATAAGATTGGCGGCAATCGCGTAAAGACAAAAAGACAGAAGGTAATCATTCATTTTCTATCACCGGATTACTCCCCCCCTGTAATGCTCTGGTCGCTTGACCCGCCTTTGTCGCAAAAAATGGCTATCGCATTACGCTCAGGTCAAAAAAGTTCATGCCTTAGCTTCGGCTTCCCTGAGAAGGCTCTGAATATCCTCAGGGTTAAAACACCGCTTATCTACTTTCAGATAGGCAGCCCCTTCCTCGGCCACAACCTTAGCCTCCTGAACGCCGGGAAACTTGAGTAATCTTGCGCTCAATGCCTCCGCATCCTGACAACCGATCTGCTCAATATGTGCCATATAGGATGACAGATAGGTCGGCACACGCATACCAAAGGCAAGTATACCCCACAAACAGGCTATGCCCGCACAGGCATAAAAAACGGCTCCAATCCCGGCTGTACCATACAACCAGCCGCCAAATGCGCCTCCAAGGAAGGCTCCAAAAAACTGGGATGTTGAATACACTCCCATGGCTGTGCCTTTGGCATCAACAGGCGCCAGCCGGGAAATCAAAGAAGGCAGGCTTGCTTCTAACACGTTGTAGGCAACAAAAAAGAGAAGCAGGCCGAGAAAGACATTTGCGAATGTAGTGTGCGCCAAAGCCAACATCAGTTCGGACAAAGCAAGCAAGGCAATGCATAAAATGAATACTTCTCTCATTTTCTGCTTCTTCTCGGCAATCATGATTAGCGGCAACATACCGAATACCGACAGCAGCAAGACCGGCAAATAGAACCAGGCATGTTCTTTGGAAGGCATATCAAGAAAGTCACGCAAGACAAAAGGAAGTACGGTAAACATGGCCATCATCAGGCTATGCAGCATCATAATGCCCAAATCCAGCCGCAACAATTGCCTGTCTTTTAAAATACTTTTGAATTTATCTGGAACAGGTTCAACGTCACTATGCATTAAACTTCGCTCTGGTTCGGGAACGACTAGATACAGGATGGCAATGCCAAGCAGAGCCAGCACTGCGGTGAGCCAGAAGATGCCAGCCACCCCGACAATGTTGTTCAGGAAAGGGCCGAGCATCAGCGCCAGCATAAAAGACATGCCAATGGATATTCCCAGAATAGCCATCGCCTTGGTTCGCTCTTCTTCACGTGTCAGATCAGCAAGCAAGGCCATCATGGCCGCAGCAATGGCACCGGAGCCTTGCAGGGCGCGACCGAGGATCACGCCCCAAATGGTATCGGACATAGCAGCAACAACGCTGCCGATGGCAAACAGAATCAGACCAATGGTGATGATCGGTTTGCGACCAAAACGATCCGAAAGCGCTCCAAAAGGAATCTGAAAGATGGCCATGGTCAGGCCATAGATTCCCAGAGCAAGGCCAACCAGGGTCGGCGTTACTCCCTCAAGACCTTCTGCATAAAGAGAAAAAACGGGCAGAATCATAAACAGACCCAGCATCCGCAGGGCATAAATGCCCGCCATGGAGAATACGCTGCGACGCTCGGCTATATTCATCATTGCGTATTAATCACAGAAACCGCAATCAGCCATTTGTTCGAGGCTGGCGTAAAGTGTGAAGAAGAAAAAGAGCCGCAGTAAACAGAATCATGGCCCCTCCCTGGTGTGTAACGGCAAGTGCAACCGGAACCGTCAACACCAGGGTAAATACTCCGAGCAGAACCTGGATAACAGTTGCGGCCAGAAGCAGGTTCATCCCGGTCTGGGCACCCTCGGTAAGGACATATCGCCGGGAGAATAACCAGAGAGAAAAGACCAGCAGAAGGACAATCTCCGCCAAAAGTCTGTGATCAAATTGCACGGCTGCAATATTATTGAACAGATTAAGATACCATGGCTCAAGCATCAGATAGCCATCTGGGATAAAGCTGCCATCCATCAACGGAAAGGTGTTATAGGTAAACCCGGCCTTCAGGCCAGCCACAAAGCCACCGGAAGCGATGGTGAGCACAATCAGGCAGACCAGCATAGTGGTAAATCGACGCAGTGAGCCGAAATTCACACACGACGTTTCAGGCTTGGGAAACAGCAGGCCCAGAGCAACCCAGAACATGTACCCGTAGAGAAAAAAGGCAAAGAGCAGGTGAGCGGTCAAACGATACTGGCTGACGTGGGGAGCATCAAAGCCACTGCTGACCATATACCAGCCCATCAGGCCCTGTAGCCCCCCCAGGGCAAACATCACTGCCATTTTTAGTCTAAGCCTTTTTTCAATCTTGCCCGCAAAAAGAAAATAGAGAAAGGGCACGAGAAAGATCACGCCAATAAGCCTTCCCCATACGCGATGTAGATACTCCAGAAGAAATATTTTCTTGTACCCTTCCAGGTCCATGTACGGATTTAATTCATAGAACTCGGGGATTCTCTTGTAATGCTCAAAGGATGCTTGCCACTCTGTCTGATTCAGAGGAGGTATCCAGCCCATGAGCGGATCCCAGGTCATCATGGACAGACCGGAGTGGGTTAATCTGGTAGCACCGCCAAGTACCAGCATGATCAGGATAGCCAGACATACAATGATCAGCCATATGGCAAGCTGCCGATTATTTTTTATGCTGATCTGTAAATGATCCATCACCTGACTCATGTCTTCTCCACCTTGCGCCCTTTGAGCATAATGGGCAGTACTACAGCTGCGAACAAAATGCCGCTAAGCACAGCGATCACACCACCTATACCAACCAGATCCTGCGGAGTAATAAAGGCCTGAATACCGATATCCTGCGTGGTTCCCACTACTTTTCGTTTCATGCCATGACCACCGCCCCAGGCCAGACCAATGATATGGATAAACTGGCCGATACCGTATGTATAAATCTGGATAGTGGCCAACCGCGATTTCGGATCTGCAAAACCGAAATAGGGTAACAGCACATAGGTCATCGCCATAAAAGCCATGGTTATCCCTGTAATGGAACCGTGATAATGGGCTGTTATCAATGTACTGCTCTCTGCGATAAACATACCGAGAATGCCACCAAATCCAAACAGCAGGATCGAGAACAGCAACCCTGCCTTCAGATAATGGTTTTTTGACTCGGAGCCAGCACCAGTCAAAGCCCAAAGAACAGCGATAGCCAGGGGTACTGCCGCCAGACTGTTACCATCACGCATAAGCCAGACAAACCACCTCATGAACTCAGCATCTCCCACCTCATAGGCAATAAATGCCCACGGGGTAAGAAGAATCGAAGCCACACCCAAGGCAAATAATATTACAATAAGACGCGGAGGAATGGGAACTCTGGCCCCGCAGACACTGGCCAGCCAGAGCCAGCATACGGCCATAATGGCCGTATGAACAAACTGCAGGACATGTCCCCCGGCCCAAAACAGGGTTTCATAATAAGACCTTCCCTCAAGCGAATCGGGTATGATGAGCCAGGTCCATACCAGTGCGACAAAGGCAACAAAGGCCGCGAGCACAGATGTGAATATGCCAAAACGCAAAGCACCTTCCGGCGCTGTCTCCCACATCTCTTTCCAGAGCGTGGAGATCATGGTGCTGAACACCAGAATAAAAACACCGGCTCCAAAGACAACAAGCCCCTTTATGAAATAACGGTTCTCAAGAATCGGCACATAATTATTCGTCAGAGGGTTGGAATCACCTGTTAGCGGGGAGATGGCAGCGATCACTCCACCCAGCACAACCATAGTCAGCCCCCACCAGCCAAAGCCTTTCCAGCGGGAAGATGCGTTCAGACTCCAGAACATACCGGCGAACGCGACCAGCCACCATAATACGGTGAAATCCACGTGCATAACCAATGCCGTGTAGAAAAAATCTTTCCACGGCATTTCATAAGTGGTGCGGGCCAGAGCCAGCAACAAGGGGTAGATACCCGAGGCCAGCAGAAAGCCCACAGCAACAGCCAGCCAGCCAATGGCAAGCTTTTTCTGGGCTTCATCGCGGATTGATAACAGATATGGTGTATTCATGGTTTTACCTTTGGTACAGGCCAGTTAAATTCGGTGCGAACTGTAGCACCGAAAAGGTGACGGTGCAGCCTCCCGCTAGCGGCCCAGCGCCTGCCACAAGGGTACATCATGCGAGGAAGAAAAATTGCTGCATCCAAACAGGGGTATCTATGGAATAATACGCTCATGAGGTATGACCGATCTGTTCGTATTCTACACCTTGCCATCATGCTCGATGTAATAATCCAACTGGTATCCGAATTACTCATGAAGGTACCAAAAGCCGGGGAAATCATGCTGCCTGTCGAGCGCATCCTGTTCATGGTTCATGAATGGAATGGATTTGTCGTACTGGCACTGGTTATCGCCTATATCATGTATCTGACTGATGAAGACGGTGGCTGGGATCGTTTATTTCCATGGACAAGTGCAGCAGGCTGCAAGGGCTTGTGGCAGGAGATCAGACAGGATGTACCGGGCTGGTTCAGAGGCAGGCTGAAAAAACCAGCCGATGCACACTATATTGCCGGTACTGTACATGGTCTGAGTATCCTGCTTGTGATTGGCCTTGGCGCAACCGGTATCATGATTTTTATGGGGCTTGAATCCGACGGCAGTACGAGCCCGGAGATCAAGTTGCTCAGGGACTTGCATTCAAAGATGGGAACATTGATGTGGGTTTATATCTTCGGACATTCCGGCATGGCACTGATACATCAATTATCAGGACACCGGATTCTGCAAGACATGTTCAGTTTCAGGGAAGATACATCATAAAATGAATCAGCCATCAATGTAAAACCGGTTCAGACTCCGTGTCACCGGTGACGATGATGGCACCAACCATGGCATAGTGTTTCGGGCCACAATACTCACCGCATAAGATTTTAAAACGCCCCGCTTTGTCGGGTGTAAAGCTGATGGTCTTGAACTCTCCTATCTTGATCCGGTTCATCATCTTGAGCTCGAAAATAATAATGGCATGCCGCATATCCAATGTTGCCAGATGCAGGCGATACGGCTTCCCCTGCTCCAGTTCAAGAATGTATTTCCCCCAGTCATAGTTTCGGGACAGCAGGTAGATATCCGAATCAGCAGGAGGATGCACAATCGCTAACTCATTTTCATAACGTACAGTATAATCCGATACCATACGATCCACTTTTTCCTTGAATCCATCCAGATCGGCCCGAGTAATTTTCTGTTTCGTAACCGTATAATCCGGCCGAACATCGATCACCTTAATGCTCAAGGTCACAATGAAGGCAAGCACCAGGGCCAGGCTTAAAAGAAAAGCCTTCACATTGAACGGCTTCTTGTTTTTAGGAGGGTTCATAATTCTCACTTTCCTGTTTGTCGGTCGATATCGGAGACTGTAAAGGCCACGGAGCAGTATAGCTGCGACCACCTTTACCTTTCCCTGCTATAAAAATAGAATACTGCCAAAATAAAGACGATTTACCATCCATCATAACTTCAGGGGATTTGTAACCATGCCGGAGAATCAGGAAACACCTATTTCAAATAAGGCGCTGGCCGCTGTGCTGGCTGTTCTTGTCCTGGCCCTGTTCGGTGGAGTAGGTGTTGCTGCCTATATTGGCGTATTCACGGATGTAATCCCGGGCAGAGTCTCAGCCCCGGCTTACCGAATCGCCTATCTAAACCATGCCGGCCCCTACAACAAGATCGAGCCGATTATCGAGCAGGTGGCCGAGATACTTGAGAGTGCAAACATCAAGGCAGACGCACCATTTGCTCTCTTCTTTGACGAGTCTTCAACCCCTGCGGAAAAAAAGCGCAGCAAGATAGGCTATATTATCGGCAAGAATGTGTATGTACCCGGCCCTCTGGAAGTGGAAATCATTGCCGCTCAGGAAGTAGTTCGGGCTACATTTGATGGCAGCCCTATGCTCGGATCCTACAAGGCCTACAGCGAAATGAAGTCATGGGCAATATACAACGGTTATACTCTGTCATTGCCGGCACTGGAGATCTATCACCCCGAGGGATGGGTCGAGTATCAACTGCCCATTCATAAAGGACAGCACTAAAAGCCTGTCGGACTATTTAGCCGGAATACTCGAGATGAAATAATACAGGAACCAGGCAAATACAATAAGTGTGAGTGCCATTCCGGCCAGTACCTTTTTCTTGTTTCTTGCCTTTTCTTCATCTTGTTCTGTCATCATCAACCTCAATAAATAATTAACACGGATTACAATAGCCATGCTAGCACCAAATACAAGATCAGTGCATCAATGACGATTCTTTCTTCATATCATGCGGAATCTTTTTCCAGAGTTCACTTGATCGTTTATTCACCTCTATCATTTCCTGCTTCGAAATACGTGTCATAATAATCCGCCAACGTTTAATCGCAAACCGATCTCCAAGAGAAGCAGCCAACCAAAACCAGACGGTTGCCTCTGCGTGATCTTCTTCAACACCATCACCATTCACATACATCTGTCCGAGATAATACTGGGCCTTCGGGTGACCCTGCATGGCCGCCTTGTACAACCACTTGTGCGCCATAGAAAAATCTTGTTCCACCCCCTCACCGCGTGCATACAGCAACCCCAGTTGATACTGTGAACGTCTGTTACCCTGCCCGGCCGCATCCCGAAACAGCCTGGCAGCCTGGGTAAGCTTGTCCTCTCCGGCAAGCTTCATGGCTTGCTCATGGATGTCTGCTGCCGGTTCCGGATGGGGAGGAACAGCATTAGCCGCAATAGCTGCACCTGTTGCAAGAAAGACAACAGACAGAAAGGCAAACATCAAGGCTGGAGAAAAATAAGAGTACTTCAAAACCTGGCCCCTGGTTATAAACTTATTGTGTTGAACTATTAAATTGAACCGGGATTAAATTGAATTGAGAACCATCATCCCGAAGAGAAGAATAAGATAAAAAATTGAATAGGCGAAGATTCTCATATCGCAATCACGATCTGATCTCAGAAACCTGATTGCCATCGCCAAAAATACGACACTGAGCACCGCAGCTGTCAGCAGATAAATCATGCCCGCCATGTCAAAGGCATACGGTAAGATGGCCACCGGGATCAGAGCCAGACAATAAAGCGCGATTCTTTTCTTGGTAGCTGATATACCTTTGGCTACAGGAATAACCGGTACTCCTGCCCTGGCATATTCGTTTCGGTATTTCAGGGCAAGACTAAGCGCATGCGGCTGCTGCCACACCACCATGATAGCAAACAGTATCCAGGCTGGCGCACCCAAATCTCCGGTCACGGCGACATAGCCAATCATGGGAGGGACTGCGCCGGCGATACCACCAAGCTGATTGGCCCACGGTGTTGTACGTTTGCTCATCATGGTATACACCACGACATAGCCAAACACACCAACCCCTGTTACAACGGCCGCCAGAGGGTTAACCATCCAGGCCATGAGCGCCAGAGAAGGCAATACCAGAACCAGCCCGAGCATCAGGACATTCCGTCCCGGAACCAGGCCAGCAGCAAGAGGCCGTGATTTTGTCCGTTTCATCAGGCGGTCAATATCACGGTCGTAGAAATTGTTGAGCATACAGGAACCGGCGGTAGCCAGACCAAGCGTAAGGAAGGTCCAGAAAATGATACTCCAGTCCGGCAACACACCATGGTTACCAAAATAGATACCCGTCAGAGCGGCAACCAGCGTCAAACCGACAATACCCGGTTTGGTCAGCGAAACATAATCAGCCAGAGCTGATTTTATGACGCTATAACGACCAATAACCTGTTCACTCATGATTCAGTATCCATCTCCGTTTGTTTTTAACCGTTTTACCATTCATAAAAAAAGAAAAAACAAGCGCCCCCACAAATGGAGGCGCTTGTCTTGATCAGCACTTAGTGTGCAGCGCCCGGATGAGGTTCAAATTTAACCTTTGAATTCTCACCATAGTTATATGGATGCCAGTTTTCATCCACAATAGGCGGAGTCGGGAAGTTGCCCTGACCCGGAATCATGGCCGTAGCCGACCACTCCAGTCCCTCGGCTCCCCAGTGATTAGGTCTTGCCTTCTCACCCTTGAACATACCATGAAACCAGGAAACCAACATCAGAAGTACTGAAACCACGGTCAGGTAAATGCCAATCGTGGACCAGTGTTGTGCACTGGTAATGGTCGCGTTATCGGCGAACATCTGGTAATCCATGTAACGACGCGGCATACCTTCCATACCTGCGAAATACAGCGGAGCCATAACGATATTCATGCCGATAAAGAAACCTATGGCGGATACTTTCGTCAAAAACTCATTGCAGACGCGTGTCGTCAGTTTGGGAAACCAGTAGTAGACACCGGCAAAGATACCCATACCACCTGACACCGCCATCACATAGTGAAAGTGGCTCATGATGACGTAGGAATCAGAGATGCCATAGTCAACTGCGGACAAGGCATTCGGAATGCCGGTGAGCGCCCCGATAACTAGCATGAAAAATGCGCAAACAGCCCAGACCATCGGCCCGGTGTAACGGATAACACCCCGGTAGAACGTGCCCGTCAGGCTGAGCATCAGCAAGCCGAATGGCAGTGAGATCAGCAGGGTCGTAAAGGTCTGCAGAACGCGAAGCCAGTTAGGAAGGCCGGCCACATAGGCGTGGTGCACCCACACGTCAGCGGACACCGGAATAAAGGACAGAATCGACCATACCGTCACCTTGTAGTTGAATACCATATTTCGGGCAGAGGTAGAAAATATCTCAAAAAGCACGCCCATAAACGGCAGCAGAATGACATACACGGCCGGATGCGAATAGAACCAGAACAAATTCTGGTACAGCAGCACATCACCGCCAACCTCAGGATTATAGAAACCGAAGCCAAGGTATTTATCCAGACTCAGAAGCAGCACAGACGCCGCCAAAACCGGCACAAAGATCAACTGAATGACATTTGCCGTAAACACGGTCCAGGGCAGAATCGGCATCTGGAACCAGCCCATACCCTTGCAGCGCATGAAGCCAACCGTACAGGCAAGATTAACAGCGCCGAACACGGATGACATGCCAAGCACAACCACCACCAGCGAATACAGTGCCGTATTACCAGCCATGTCCGTCAATGAATATGGTGGATAACCCGTCCACATACCGTTGTAGGAATCAGGAATAACCAGATTGGCCAGGGCGATTAGAATACCTGACCACAACAGCCAGACGCTAAAGGCGTTGACACGCGGAAAGGCCATGTCTCTGGCACCGATCTGGATGGGCACTGCCCAGTTTGCGAAAAAGCCCAGAAGGGCGGGGATCTGGAAGCCCAGAATCATCACAGCCCCGTGCATTGTTAGCAACAGATTATACAGGTTGCCATCTTCCATAATATCCGGACCAACGCTGCCAAGCTCAATACGCATGAGCGTAGCTGCTGCACCGGCCACCAGGAACGAGGCAACGGCACCAATCAGATACCAGACACCGATAACCTTGTGATCAAGCGTAAACAGCCATTCCTTGGCGGTCTTCGGCCAACCCGGCTTACCATTGGGTTCATGTCCCATAAAACCACTCATATTCTTCCTCCTCTATAGTTATTCATCTTATTCATTATTGAACTGCCGGCGCTTCTGCAGCAACTGCTTCAGGCACGATAGATGGAACAGACGCAGGCGCTGCCGCAACAGGCTCGCCACCTTCGGATGCCATCCAGGCATCAAAATCCGCCTGAGTCATGACAATCGCCTTGCCGTACATGGCCGAGTGATTCTCACCACAGTATTCACGACAAGTGATCACAGATTCGCCGAGTTGATCCGGCATAAACCACTGCCATGTTACCCGGCCCGGCATCACATCCTCGGTGACACGATACCTGTTCATATAATGTGAATGCAGCACATCATCGGACTGCATGCGCAGCACAACGGCCTTGCCGACAGGAACCCTGAGTTCGTTATCCGTCTCAACCCCGTTGGGATAGACATAGTTCCAGTTCCACATTGAAGCCGTCACCTTGATTTCATAAGCATTTGCGGGCGGCTCACGGTATTGATTATGTAGATCCCAGCCCTTCACAAACAGGAAGAGATCGTCTGCCAGGAACAGCACAACAGGGATCACTGCCCAGCCAATCTTGGCCTGCGGGCTTAAATGTATCCACTTGCCACGTTCGCCATGGCCTTTTCTTCTGTATTTCACCATAAACCAGATGGTGATAGCAGTAAAAACGACACCAATGATCGTAATATCAAGCATGGTTTCATGCCAGACTGCATCCCAATGGTCATGCGGGGTCATACCGTTGTAGCTCTCCCTACGCGCCGGTTGCATATTAAATGCATACACCAGCGAAGGCAGCAACGGCAACGCCAGCAGCGCCCCCAATACCTTATGCAAGAATGATTTTATTTTCATCGTTTACCCTCCTTCTTTTCATAATAGTCACTCCAATTATTATCATCGTAACACCGGCGAACAGACCACCTGCCGCAACAAACAGCGGGATATTGATGGCGTATTTTCCGTCTTTATAGTTGTAGCTATAACAGGCTCCAAGTACAAAATTGATCACGTTCGAGGCAGAAATCTCCTCACCCAGCGCCTTGGTTATCGAGATCTCCAGATCATTTCCGGAGACAGTGGATCCGTACAGGAAGCGCGTGACCCTGCCCTTTGGAGAGAGCATGATATAAACGCTGGGATGCAGAAACATACGATCTCGTGGAGACCAGAAAAATGTGTAGCCAACCGATTCGGTCAATCGCATGATATCTTCCGGATCCTTGAACGTGCCCATGCGCCAGCCTTCGGGCAAGCCATCCTTGAAGTCGGACTTCTGCATAAACTTTTGCATGGTTTCCGGCGTATCGTGTTGATCAAATGAAACGGTCAAGACCTGATAGTCCCGGCCCATAGACCAGCGCTCAACACCCTCCAGCGTATTTCGCAGATTCCGGTTCAAGGCGGAGCAGGCACCATCACAACTGTAGTAGGAAAGCGCCAGAATGATCGGCTGACCCAACATATCACCAACCCTGAACTCCTGCCCCTCGGCATCCATCAACACATAATCGGAAGAAATCTTTTCCCCCAGGTACGCATTCTCGTCAATTTTCACCAAGGTGGGATCAATTTCCGAATTCTGCGACACATTGCCATAGGCTGCATGTGCCTCTCCCGCCTGCATCATCGACAATACAAACAACGACAAAACCGCAAACAGTGCCGGACGCAGTTTACGCATCCGGCACTGGCACAGTGCATGAGCTGTTCGCATGATCAAGTACAAGGCCTCTCCGAACCTTACCAGTAGAACACTTGCAAGATTGCCCAGATGCCAAGGATATTCACAAAGTGAACATACATACTCATGGACCTTGAGTAGGACGGACTTAAGCGTCCCTTAAAGGCCGTGGGCAAGCAGGTCATCATCACCAGGAGGCCGATGACCACGTGGGCAAAGTGAATGCCTGTGAAACCGTAAAGAGCAGTCGCGTAAGCATTGACGCCAATGGTGAATCCCTGAGCTCCCAGTGCATTCCACTGCATGATTGTCATGGCCAGGAAGACTACCCAGAGAGCAATAGAGGCCATTACCATGCTGGCATAACCGGATGCGTTTCCATTGATCTCATGCTTGCGCGCAAAGCCAATCGTGAAACTGGAGAGAACAAGAATAATCGTGGCCATCAGTGGTGGCTCAATGGCGGGCGTACCCTCGGGCGGCCACACTGGCGCACCCAGTCGGGCAGTCCAGTAACCCATAAGAATACCGCCAATGGTCATGATCTCTGTGCCGATGAACATAAACATGGCTGAAGGACTCCAGCCCTCATCATCAATAACACCAATGGTCTCACCGGCCCAGCCGATACCACCAATGATCGTCAACAGGGCGCCAAGACCCAGCAGAATCACTGCGATAAGACCCTGTTCATAGTTAAATTGCATCATAAAGGCCCATGGCAGAAACAGACCGGATCCAAAACCCACCATCAGCGGGTACGGGCTGGTATGCCAGTGAGCTGTATAATGTTTGATTTCTTCGCTCATGCTTTCATCCTCCTCCATTTAGTTTTGTTACTACTTGAAACATTAGGAGCAGCGCTCCTAAACTCTGTTCGGGGCTGCCTCAATAAACAGAAGCTGACCCGGCCAATCCATGTGAAAGTAGAATATTATCTGATGTTAAAACCCTATCCTCCAAACAACGCAGGCAACCAATATCCGTGCCTGTCCCTAAATATTACATTAATTATCCTTCACGTAGGCCCACACCTTATTTCGATCTTGACCTATGTCAAGAACCGGTCTTGCTCAGGAAAAAAACAGAGCGCGGTTAATATCGCCTATACTCAACATGCCAGCCAGTTTGCCATTGTCTGTCACTGGAATGCGACGAAAGTTTTTCAGGCCCATAAAGGAAGCTGCTTTCAGGATAGGTTCATCCGGGTTAGTGGTTAATGGTTTCGCTGTCATGATATCTTCCACATTCAGATCCATCGCTTTGGCATATCCATCTTCCATGGAAACAAAATCACGGCTGTGGATTGAATCGTGGATATAATCACCCTGGCTGGGATATAGCGGTAACAACACATCTCGAACGGCAACCACGCCAACAAGGTTGTTGTCATCATCAACTACCGGAATAGCACCGCAGTGGCGACTTAGCATTTTTGTTACTACAGAACGGACACTGTCTGTTTTTCTGGCAGTCAGTACCCCTGCAGTCATAACATCCCGTACGACCATATTCATCTCCCCCTGTATGTTTTATTTTCAGTTTTCCCGGCATACAGCACTACGCAGGTAGTAAAAAAGGCAGCACCATAAACCGGGAGAGAACCTAGCATAGGCTCTGCCCCCATCGCAATTGGTTTAGCCTTCTACATCAGTCTGGCGAGCTGTACGCCAAGCCAGGTCGCAAGCAGACATACGGCCACCTGCCCAAATACATTTGCTGCCGCCATGAGGTAGGCTCCGGACTGAAGCAGGCGCAGCGATTCCAGTGAATATGTTGAAAAGGTAGTAAAGGCACCCAAAAGACCAACCGTTAAGGCCAGACGAAGAAGTTCACCGAAGCTGGATCTCTCGGTCAGATAGACAAATATAAATCCGAGAAAAAAACTACCCAACGTATTAACAACAAATGTCCCCCATGGAAAAGAACCTCCGGTCAGACGCTGTATGCCACCGGCAAGAAACCAGCGCAAACTGGCTCCGAAGGCCCCTCCTGCTGCAATGGCCAGCAACTGTTTCATGAAGCTGTCTTCTTTTGTTGCCTGCGCTCAGCAAGCCACTGCAGACGCTTTGTCAATTGCTGCTCAAAACCCCTTTGTGTAGGCCGGTACATTTCAGGAGACCCCATTCCATCAGGAAAATGACTCTGGACAACCACCGCATCCTCTTCGTCATGGGCATATTGATATGCCTTTCCATAGCCCATATCTTTCATCATGGCGGTGGATGCGTTGCGCAGGTGCAAAGGCACATCCTTATCCTGAGTTTTTCTGGCCAGTTTCCGGGCAAACTTTTCAGCCATATAGCCGGCATTGCTTTTCGGAGACAGCGAGAGATAAATAGCAGCCTCAAACAGGCCCTGCTCACCTTCCGGCGAGCCAAGAACTTCAAACATCCGATGCGCAGACAAACAGATGTTCAGGGCCTGCGGCTCAGCCAGCCCGATATCTTCGCTTGCCATTCGAATCAATCGACGCGCAATATATAAAGGCTCCTCTCCTGCTTCCAGCATGCGTGCAAGCCAGTAGCAGGACGCATGCGGATCGGAATCACGTACACTTTTATGCAGAGCCGAGATCTGATCATAATGATCATCACCGCCACGATCGTAACGGGGAGGATGCTTCACCCAATAGTCTTTGACTGCGCTCAGCGTCCACTGCCCGGCATTACCTGCCTGCCAAATGGATTCCAGTGCATTAAGCGCATAACGGGCATCTCCGTCCGCACTAAGCGCAAGCCAGGAAATCGCCTCCTGATCCACATTGAAGCTGCTGTGTTGCGTTTGCAGGGAATTCAGGGAGCGCAAGAGAATCGCACTGACATGCGCTGACTCCAACTGCTTTAAAACTGCCACCCGACAACGGGACAAAAGGGCATTATTCAGGGAAAAGGATGGGTTTTCCGTGGTAGCGCCTATAAAAACAAGAGTTCCATCCTCCACATAGGGAAGAAGCACATCCTGTTGCGCCTTGTTAAACCGGTGAACCTCATCCAGAAAAAGCAGATATGTACGACCCTCATTTTTGGCACGGCGAACAATATCCTGCACTTCAGCTTTGCCTGCCGCCACGGCAGAGAGATGTACAAAAGGTAGCCGGGCGGCTTTACCCATCAGCATAGCCAGAGTTGTTTTTCCTGTGCCTGGCGGCCCCCAGAAAATACAGGAAACAGCCTGGCCTGCTTGCAGAGAACGGGAAAACCATGAATCGGGACGGGTCAGTTCCGTCTGGCCCTGAATATCTTTAAGTCGATCAGGGCGCATGCGAAAGGCCAGTGGCGCAGAGGCAAGCACGGGCTGATCGAATAAATTTTCTGCGTTCAGAATAAGGCGGAGACCGATATGGCCAGCGTAAATCTGCGATCACGGTAGGCTCCGTCAAAACCAGTACCGCTGGCAATGGTACGATCCGGCAGAAATGTGTAAATAAAGGCTGTATCCAGGTGGGCGCCAAAACCATCTGCACCAAAGCCAAGACTTACACGATGCTGATTCGCATCAGTTAACCTGGCACTGAAACCACTGTCCAGGCTTGCTGCCTGATCAAAAGCATAGCCGAAACGAAACTGGTTGTTTTCCCTCCAAGTCCAGCGAAGGCCTGCCATAAACCCGAAACTGTCTTCCATATTCAAGGGATTCAACTGTCCATTTTGGGCAACAATATTAAGATCCCTCAAGGTGGACCAGCCGGTCCAGCTCCCGTCTATTTCAAGCTTGAAATTATCCTGAATGTCGTAGGATAAACCGATACGCGCTTCATCCGGCAGATTGACGGAGACATGAGCCGGGCCGCTAACGGCAGCAATATTATCTCCTGAAAGCGTGAGACTGGGACTAAAGCGGTACATAGCACCCAATGACCAGCCGGGGTGAAATTTCCACATGGCTGATCCGTGTCCGCCGAATGCAACTTTCTCGGTACCATGAAATCTGTTGCTAATGCTGTCAACATCGCCCGAGGCCACATACCAGTCACCTCCGATAGCCAACGCCAGCCGACTATCCAGGGCATAAATCACATCCAGAGAAGTACGGAAGCTTGTAAGCCTTGTTCGGTTTGCCTGCCCACCAAATACAGTTGAATCCCACTGATTATCCAGCATAAACGGGCTGCTCACTCCAAAGCCGACACCCCAGTGCCCATCCAGCGACATCCAGTTTGCGTAAAAGTGGGCAACAGCCGGATCCTCGCCGCCGTTGGAAGCTACTCCACTGGCGACCGCTGCCGAAGAATTTCTGTACGGTACAACGCCGCCCAACATCAGGCCTGTACCGGGCTGCCAGGCAATCCCGGCAGGATTATAGGCCATGGCCGAAGGATCATCAGCCTGTGCCGTAAAGGCATTTGCCAGACCAAGGGCAGAAACTGATAAATCCTGCGCAGCAAATCCGGCAGCAAAGACCCCGCCGGCATGGAGCCCCAAACCCAGGGCAACCATTGCTGCAAGAACCTTTCTGGAAAAACTATTCGACACAACGAAACATGGATACTTCACCCCTTCGAAAGCAGCCGCCATCGAAATATTCATTCGCTTTTGTTTCATGCCATCCCCTGTCTCTTAGCTCTGTTTATTGCTCAACAATATCCACACCCTCAGGGGCGTGAAAGATAAATTTATCCGAGGCCGGTTTCTTTAGAACCCATTCACTCAACTCAATGCGATTGCGGTTGGCAAGAGCATCCAGCGTCTCAACATATGCGATCAGGCCCTGTTTTGACAAACCAAGCCAAACTTCGGGGCCATCCTTGATACGAATAGAATATCGTCCTTTCGCATCCTCATTCTCAAGTAATGAAAGTTCATCAAGCTGAATCTGACCGGCAAGCAGCTGCATCACTACAGGATCAACATCTTCAAGATCAACAAGAATTCGAACCTGCATGAGATCCGGTTCATAATGCCACAACTTTTCGCCATTGCTCACAATCAACTGTTCATAGGGAAGGGTGTATTGCCAGCGAAAACTCTCGGGAGGAAGAACGGCAAGACTGCCGCTATAATGCTGCGTGGAACCGTCGCTATAAATGATCGATTGTCGAAACCTGCATGAAAAACCGGGCAATTCAGAAACGCGTTGAATCGCATCACTTAGTTTTAGCGGTAAAGGTTCTTGTTCAGCTGCAGAAGTTGGTGGCAAGCTCAATAAACATAGCACTGCAAAAACACAGCAAGTTATTCCTTTGCCCAGACTTACAGGCAGACCCTTTACTCCATGTTTCACTCGATAACCCCGCCGCCATCCTCCGGACGTCTGGACAGAACCTTGCGAATACCGCCACTTCCGGGAGCCGTAACAACGCCCTCCCGTTCCATTCGCTCCACCATACGACAGGCCCGGTTGTAACCGACACGCAGGTGGCGCTGCACCATGGAAACAGAGGCCTGTTTTTTCTGAATAACAAGTGCAATGGCCTCATCGTAGCGAGAATCCTCATCCTCAGGAGCATCATTCAGTGACTCTTCATCCGGCGCCTCAAATACTTCTTCCCTGTAATCCGGCTCACCCTGCTTCTTCAGATGTTCTACAAGCGCAATAACTTCAGCATCAGAAACATAGGCACCATGCACACGCTTGATATGTCTGGCACCACTCAGAAAAAGCATATCACCATGACCCAGAAGCTGTTCCGCCCCCATCTGGTCAAGGATTGTGCGCGAATCAACTCTGGCCGAAACCTGAAAGGAGATGCGGCTTGGCAGGTTTGCCTTGATCAGGCCGGTAATGACATCAACGCTAGGACGCTGCGTCGCCAGAATAAGGTGAATACCTGCCGCCCTTGCCTTTTGCGCAAGCCGGCAAATAGATTGTTCTACTTCTCTGCCTGCCACCATCATCAGATCCGCCAGTTCATCAATGATAATAACAATGTAGGGAAGCCGTTCCGAACCTTCAGGAGAACCTTCTGTAAGCGACCGGTTGTACCCGGAAATATTACGCACCCTGGCCTCGCTCATCAGCCGGTAACGTCGCTCCATTTCAAAGACTGCCCAGGCCAGCGCCTTGGCTGCCTTATGTGGGTTTGTAACTACCGGAACCAGCAAGTGAGGAATATCCTCATACATGGAAAGCTCCAGCATTTTGGGATCAACAAGAATAAGTCGCAAGTCCTGAGGCGTGTATTTCATCAGAACAGAGTTGATCATGCTGTTCACCGACACTGACTTGCCCGACCCTGTTGTTCCGGCGATAAGCAGATGCGGCATCTTTGCGAGGTCCGCAACTTCCGGGTTTCCTGAAATATCAACACCAAGCGCCAGCGGCAAAATATGTCGCTTGTCCGCAAACTCCTGACTGGCCAGAACATCATGCATAAAGACCATTTCACGTTCTTCGTTGGGGATCTCGATACCAATAACGTTCTTGCCCGGAATGTTTCCCGCTACCCGAACACTGACCGCAGACATGGAACGGGCAAGATCATCCTGCAAGGCAACGATGCGGCCAACCTTGGTTCCGGGAGCAGGCTCAAACTCAAACTGAGTAACAACCGGGCCGGGGCATACCGCAATGACCTCCCCTTCAACACGATAATCAAGCAGCTTCTTCTCCAGCATACGGGCCATGGCCTGCAAGGAGCTGGCATTGCCGGATTTGCGCCCGGATTGTCCCGAAGTAAACAGATGCAAACCGGGAAGCTTAAATCCACTTCGGCTGGGCTCGACAAACCCCAGTTCAGTCTGCTGATCCTGCCGGGCGCGTTTCGAAACACTAATAGGTTTGGAGGTACCCACTTCCGGATCGGATTTCAGTGTCTGCCCGGATTTTCGGGTTTTACGTTGTCTCTTGTCCGACTCTCCTTCCAACTTCATTTTTCTGCTGGCAAGTTGCCCGCGAACCTTTGAACCCAATTGCTTAAGCATTTGAAACAGCTGCAACACAAGCAGCCTTACTCTGTTCATCAGCGTTATCATCGAAAGTCTGGAAGCCGCCACAAAACTGCTGAGTGTCAAAACTACCAGCAGCACATCCCGGCCGAGAGAATGCAACGGTTTCAGTAAACCGTCCGCAAGCAACATGCCCAGGGCACCACCCGGCCCCGCCGGTAACTCTGAAGGGACAAACGTGATCAACAAATTTCCGGCGTGTGCATGCATCAAAGCCGACATACCAAGTACAGCGGGAATCCAGAACAATGAAGCCGTGCCACCCAGCCATGGGGGCACATCACGCATAACCCTCCAGATCAGACACAGAAGCAATACGGGCAACACCCAGCCGATATAGCCGAACAACTGGAAGAGAAAATCGGACACATACGCACCAACCAGGCCAATGCGATTTTGAACTTCTACCGTTGTCTCATTATTAAAGGAAGGGTCGGTGCTGGAATAACTGAACAGAGCCAGAGCAAACATGACAACCATGCCCGCCAGCAAAACAGCTACAGACTCCCGAATCAGCAAACGTCTTTGCATCAGACCATGGCCTAAATTTCTAACACGATTGGCACAACCATGGGTCTTCTTCCAACAATCCGTTTGAAGGATCGTCTCAGAAGAATACGGATTTCCTCCTTGGCAGCGTCTGCATCAGCAAGCATTTCCTGATCCCATCTCTCGAGCTCATTTTTCAACTCAGAAGCAGCCTGTTGTAACATGTCTTCACCAGCCTCGGGCTGTATAAAGCCTCGGGCAACAAGTTCAGGACTGCCGATAAGTTTCCCCTCCTGCATGCTTATCTTCACAATAACAGTAACAATTCCTTCCTGGGCGAGGGCTCTTCGGTCACGTAATATCAAATTATCAACTTCATCCAGAGAGCCATCATCTACATAGATGGCAGAAGCCGGGAATTTATCTCCAAGAACAGCCCCGTCAGGGCTCAGCTCAATACTCTGCCCGTTCTCGGCAATCAGTATGTTTTCCTCCGGAATACGCATAGACATTGCCAGACGTTTGTGTTCAATCAGGTAGCGATATTCACCATGTACCGGATAAAAATATTTTGGACGTGTAAGCTGGATCATGGTTTTTAACTCATGTTCATGCGCGTGGCCAGAAACATGTAAAAATTCCTGCCCGGCATGCAATATTCTCGCACCCCGGCGATAGATATGATTGAACAAGGCCGAAATAGCATATTCATTCCCTGGTATGGATGAGGAAGAAAAAACTACCAGATCCCCTTCTTTTAGTTCCAGCCTGGGAAACTGGCCTCTGGCAATACGGCCCAGAGCGGCGCGGGATTCTCCCTGCGAGCCGGTGGCAATGATTAAAATCTGGCTGGATGGCAAGGACAACGCACTCTTGATGGGAACGAGCTGACCTGGTTCAATCTGCAAACGGTTGAGGCTGCGTGCAACTTCCACATTACGTTCCAGACTCCGGCCGGCGAGAGCAACCTTGCGCCCACAGGCATTTGCAACATCAATGAGTTGCTGAATACGGAACATATTGGAAGAGAAGGTAGTGACCACAACTTTGCCCTGGCAACCCATCATGGCCTGTTTCAGCCCCGGACCAACACTACGCTCCGAAAAACCGCTGCCCAGCCGGGTGGCATTGGTAGAATCGGATACGAGCAATACAACACCGGCATCACCCAGAGCAGCAAAGCGATTCAGGTCCGTGATACGACCATCAAGGGGTGAGGGATCAATTTTGAAGTCCCCCGTATGAATAATGGTTCCATGCGGTGTGTGAATTGCCAGAGATACGGCATCCATAATACTGTGTGTCACCGGAATAGCTTCAAGCTCAAAAGGCCCAATCTGAACAGATTGATCTTCCCGGAGTGTTACCAGCTCGGCCCCGTTAATGCCGGCATCGGCCAGCTTTACCTTGATCAGGGCCAGTGTCATACCCGTACCGTAAAGCGGACAGTTCAACTCCGGAAACAGATAGGGAAGCGCTCCAATATGATCCTCGTGACCATGGGTTAACACAACTGCATGCAAGGTCAGACCGAGATCCTGCAAGGCCGAAATATCGGGGATTAGCACATCGACCCCATGTTGGCCCGGTTCGGGAAAACCGATGCCACAGTCAACCATGATTGCATCCTTACCCCAGGCATAAACCATCATATTCTTGCCGAACTCACCCACACCACCAAAGGGGAAGAGGCGAAGTGCTGTTGATGGCATCAGCTTCTTTCCTGACGGCTGCCGGGTTTAATGGCGGGAATCTTCCCTTCCTGACAAAGCGGACATGCACCGGCTGCAAAAGCAGGAACATCCAGTTGCAAAAGCGATTCAAAGGGGATGTCCAGTCGCTGGCCCTGATTCGGTGCCCGGTCTACAAGACTCAGAACCTTACGCGGATTACCTCCGTGCGCGCGAACCACTTGCAGACATTCACGCACAGAGCCTCCGGTTGTCATCACATCTTCAACCACCAGCACATTTGCCTGATCCGGTAATGAAAATCCCCGCCTCAAACACATCTCACCACCTTGACGTTCCGTAAACAAAAAGGGTTTATTCAGAACCCTGGCCATTTCGTAACCGATAATGAGGCCACCAAGAGCGGGTGACACCACAATATCTACTTCCTCTGCATCCACCTTGGTAGCCAGGACATTTGCCAGACTTTCCGCATGTGTCGGGTGCATCAGCACAAGTGCGGACTGCAAATATCGCCCTGAATGGTGCCCGCTGGAAAGAATAAAATGCCCTTGCAATAGCGCACCGGCATTTTCATACATGGCTAATATGTCTTTTTCTCGCATAGCTTCACAATCCTAATAATATGTTCTGCGTAAAATGCGGGTGGCAGTGTATCAGTATCTTTCAGCCCCACAAACTGCGCACAAAAAACGCCTCATCGCAACCATTGCCCAACTGCAAATCAAACCGCTGAAATCATAGTCGGGCGAATCAAGAGTCTATGCTATCTGCGTGCTGGCAACTGAGTTTTCAAGAAAAATCGGCCCCGGATCGGGGAAGGAATACGTTAGCAGTGGCAAGTCAGACTCATGAAGAGCCTCTGACAATATAAGATTTTAGGGCATACAGGCTACTGAGCAGCCAACCTCCCTTCTGACGTTGGTTAAGCTTATGCAACTCTATTGATGCCCTTTCGTGACTGATGCGCGTGGCTGCCAGTTCCTTGTATATTTTATTCGCGGTTTTTCTCCTTCTGACAGCATCACCCGTATCAAAAAACTCTTCAACCGCATCCACCATCTGTGCCAAACGGCCCTGGTCAGATGATTTGCGAAGCTGGGCGTGAACCTCCTGCATGGCATTTCCCAGGTTAGACTCAATAACGTTCAACTCGGCCTGAAAACGCTCACTCTGACCCATCATTGAATGTCTGACATGCTCTATGCTTTCGTGAACATATTGTTCACTTAACAAGCCAAATTCCTGGAAGGATGACAGGCGCAACAAGCCTTCATTTGCTACTCGTGGATCATCACTGCGCAGATTCTCGCAAGCTGAATAACAAGCATCCCAGGCCTGCCAGCGATACATAAAGTCAAGGCCGGTTCCTTTGATATTTTGCAGACCCATCATAAGGTTTGTAAATCCCGGTGGTGTCCCCTCACAAATACGTGCAATGACCTGCTCTCCAGTGGCATTGGCATCTTCAATAATGATAAGTTTACTTTGAAACCATTTCCATTGCAGGGCATGGAACTCGTCATCCAGTGATTTATGACTGCCTGAATTCTCAGCTTGTTCAAGTTTCCCCAAGAATGACTGGTATTCCTGATACTGCCCAAGTGAGTGTTGATGGAAAGAAATTATAGCTTCAGAATATTCCTTCACTCCTGCTTCCAAGAGTGCTTTATGAAGCGCTTCAGGCTCTTGCCATAAAGCGAGAAGACCATCCAAGTCCAGTTCGCTTCCCTGCCCTTTCAACATCACTCTCAATCTTGCCTTGAGCTTGGATTCATCTGTTGGAATGCGGAGCAATTTTGCAGCTTGATGGGCAATCCCCTGTGATTGATGGGCGCCATCGTCTGACTCCTGCCACAGGGTTCTACCCTTACAGGATTCATCCCAGGCCTTCTTGATATAACCTTGCAAACCGCTGAGGTTAGAACCGATAAGAAAGTGGCAGTCCGCCGATAGATCCTCAACCAGAATTTTTGCAAATGCACGAGATCTGGCAACACGATCGGCACGATTATTGACTACGGTAGAAATCCAGGTCTTGGGATCTTTTTCGGAGTCATGCTGACCAAAATTCATCCTTTCCCAGTTCTGCAAGCAGCCATAACGCTCATTAGCCGACATCCCGTTCACGAAAACAAGCTTTCGCGTTTGAAGTTTTGCTTCAGGATATTTTTTGAGAACGCCGATATCCGGAATAACACGATCGGCCATTTCCTTGAGGGCAAAATCATGTTCAACCCCCAATTCTTCAGCAAGAAGAAGCGTCAGAGCAATATTATATGGATGTTCTTCATAGGGAAATCGTTGCAGAATATCCTCTGTTAATAAGCCTGCCTCAAGCCAGCCTATGTGTTTGAAGTTGGTATCGAGCTGCCGACTGGCATCTCGCAAAACCGGTAGCATCTGCTCCTCACTGCAAAGCAGGGTGGATGAGCGTGGAATAAAGTTTGTCATCACCTCCGGAATATTGAAGCCGGCTGGCCCCTGTAAGTCTTCGTGATCCGGAAAGGCGTTCGTTATGGTTACAATATCATCTTTCATCCATTGGCGTTGCAGGATTTTAACATAGGAAGGAGTTAGCCCCATACACTCCCATAAAAATACGTCGGCTTTGCACCGGCCTGCCATTCGAACCAGATTGTACTGTTCCCAGATGGTTGCTTTATCATAAGAGCGGTAAAGTCCAAATTCATGCAATTTCCCGTACGGATATGAATTCAGAAACAGTGCTTCGCAGCCTGTTGTCTTTGACATTATACCGTAGCCAAGGGCATTAAAAACTGCCGCTTTCAATCTTTCAGTACCTGATTTCCCTCTGGTTCCCCAACCACCTATCACCAGGGGAAGCTGTTTACGTACCTTGGCAATAGCTCTGTTCATATAGATATGACGCCCAACAAAAAAGAGCAGAAATGCTGAAGCGAAGACGACCAACTCCTGCATTGAATTTTCATAAACGGAGAAGAAGTAATCCTGGATACGAAACCATAGATCACTGTCACCTAAAGGCAATAAAGCCGGAAAAAAGCGGGTAACACTCGGGTCTGCCCCAAATTCAGGTCGGCCCGGGTATTGATGGGGAGTCAAGCTTACCTTAAAGCCAAGGTCTTCGAGTGATTTGAGATAGGCATCGGCATCCAGCTGATCATCTTCCTTCCAGTTGCGGAGTCTGGCTAAGTGAGAAAACCTAAACTCCAGTCTGGCCATTGCCATCCACTGCCTGATCATTGAGCGCGGGGGCTGTAGTTTTGTAACTCCTTCACTACTATAAATATTTGTCGGTTTACCACTAATGTTGTGCTCAAGGCTGGACAGAACCTCATCCACCAGGGGTAAATATGGCCTCCAGCCCGATTCAGCAGACATAAGAAGTGGCTCGCCTGGAACCTTCGCCTCAGTCACCTCGGACATGATCGTCGAGGGGACACTGTTCCTGCCGCTAAATATTCGTCCAACAGTGTGAATAAAGCCTTGCCGTTTATCAGAGGATGGATTACGAAATTCGTGTAGAAAACGCCATAAACGCCAGCCAAACACGTGCCCACGCCTGATACTGCGGCGAAACCGGCTATCCTTGACATCATAGCTAAAGTCACTTTGCGCGACAACTGACAAGACCCTGTGGAATAAGGCATCGTCAACTTCTGCAAAGCGTGACTTGCTTATTCGAAGTGCCTTACCGGGTTTGATCCGTCGAAGTTCCTCGCTAAGGGTTTCCTTAAGCTCACACGCCTGTGGATCTATTTCAGCCCAAACCTGTTCAGCTGCCTGCGCCGCCCAACGTCGAACGGAAAGGGATTCGGCATCACGATGTAGTTTATCCAGACTGGGAAAGATAGCTTTCTGCCAAATCTCAATTTCCTTCTCACCTGAACCGGCCTTAATTATATTAACAACTGTCTCCACAACCACTTTAAGGGCAACTCTCAAAACAAAGGCATCTTGCTCAAATTCAAGGGTTTCAAGCAGCAACGACATGACAAGCTGATTGAGTTCCTGCCGCTGTAACAGCACCAGGGTTTCAAGCAGAGCAGATGCCCTCACCTCAGGGGCATCGTCCTGATGGGCAAGTTCAGGCAACCACCTCTGCACAACATCATTCGGTGCTGAACTTAGTGCCTTAGCCAATGCCTGCCTTACAAATGGACTAGGATCAACAACCACACTGGGAATAACTTCAGCCAATTCGGCAAAGCGTCCGATATACCGCCCCAATAACTTGACTGCGTGTCTGCGAACAAACATATCATCGCCGGGTTTCGGCTCAGATAACCGTTTCTTCAGCGCAAGAAGTAATGAGTCACTTGCGATACAGGCCAATAACCCCAGTGCCTCACACTGAATCCAGATATCTTGTCTTGTCTCAAAAGCAGAACGCTGAACATATAATATAGTACTTTCGGCTATAACCCCTTGCCGGGCATCTTCAGGCAGGGCCTTGATTGCTGTTGCAAGACATCTAAACGCCTCAACGCCAACACGTTTATCACCATCGTAAGCAAGTAAAGGCTTCAGGGTTTTTTCCAGCTCAAACCGTTTCCAGGTTTTCCTTGTTCCGTCACTCGATTCAATTTGCTCCAAAGCAAAGGCGCTTATAACTCCCAATCGCTGCAGACAAAAAGCTACTTTCTGTTCGCTTGAGGCCAATTTTTTTCTATAGCGCTCTCCAGCAGCATCAAAACCAAACCAATCCGAAAAAGACTTACGGTCAGCTGCATGATTTTCTTCAGAAGAAGCTAGTTCCCTGGCGTAATCCAAAATATGCTGCCTTCTGTCATCATCAGTGGAACATTCAACATAGCGGCGACTGAAATGAACATATCTCTGGCGCAGGGCCTGTATCTTTTTTAGGTCTTCAGTGATCGTATGTAACAGAAAAAGAACAAGTCGTTGTGCTGCAATGGTTTCCAGAGAACGTGATTCATCTGTAGAATCGTCAGGCAGGGCTGCCCAACTTCCAAATTCTCCCATTAAATCGTCGATCAGGAGTGATTCCACCTTCAACAAACGCGGATTGATATCAAGCTCTAGAAGTTTTCTTGAAGGCTCTGCGTTCATTACTCAGCACCAACCATATTATTCATTTCCTGAGGAACCCGGCGCTGTCGTAAATTATAGAAATCAGGCAACACCAGAACTCCACCGGGTTGAAAATCGCGATACATGCGTCCCTCGCCAAAATGCCAGGTCAGGGATATAAAACCGGTATTATCTTTGGGGGCTCTCAGGAAATGCCTGTAACCGATTCCCAACTCCCATCTGGACTGATTTGTCTGCCAGACATCCCAGGACAAGCCTGCATGCAAGCTTGGTATCTGAACGCTGTTTATACGATCATCATCAGCAAAATAATGTGTAAACTGATACCCAAGAACCAGTTGGGCGTCGCCAAGGCGTTGATCCCAGGTGGCGTGAAAGTTTACAAAATCAGGCTTACCAACCACCTTCTCATTAAATCTGATGCCGAAGCGTGTACGAAACAGGGTATCCAGCCAGGGCCGGTATGCCAGAGTCTCGGCGGCACCTAAACCGAAACGATGGTTTGCTTTGTAGGTGGTGTAAACATCGGTATCAATCCGGCCTGCAAGTCCTGCCGGCGCCTCCTGGATAACTCGGCCATTTGCCAACTGTCTTGACACGCTGTTGATACTTACGTGGCGAATAAATGCTGACAGTGAGGGCACATGATACCACTTGGGAGTAATATAACGGCGCTGCCTGACACTTCCCGCCAAGGTAGCAGACCACTCGGTATCACTCACCCCCGGAATGTTGAGCGCTCCACCAAAATTCTCCACAAACACACTTCCACCCAGACTAAAGGTAAACGGCCAGTCTGGTGAGTTGTAATAAATCCGCTCGCTTAAGCCCAGTACCTTGTCGCTGTTTTGCCGCAAACGCCCCAGAAAACCTGTTTCAAAATACATATGATCAGGTTCATCAAAAAAACGGTGTGTGAGCTCCAGTTGCCCAAATTTTGAAATGCCCGACACAGGACGATCCTCAGAAGAATTCCTCCTGCGATGGCCACTTAAGCCAATGGACCATGTGCCATCTTCCTGATCACCCAGTTCAAATGCGTCATGCAGCTGCAAGGTATCTTGTTCTGCCGGCGAAGAGACGCGAACCGGAGCTTCCGGAATGGGGTCAAGATGCGCCGCGATCGGCCTGCGAATTGGAGTTCCTACAATCTCCTTTCCGGCAAGAACCCTTTCATAAACACGAAGCAAAGACTTCTTTTCACCCGCTGCCGGAGCGAAAGTCATCTTATGCCAACCCGCTTTGACAAGTTGATACTTGCTGGTCACATAATTGCCTTGCCATTGATCAACGCGCAGCCATTTTGGCCCCTTCAAATTGATCACCAATGGCTCCTGCCTGGTGGAAACATGAAAGCTTCGCTCTGCTTTTTTTATCAGTGATTTTCCCTTCGCTTTTCCAGATATCTCGGTTACGCGGATACGCACAAACTGATCACTGACAGGTGATTCGTTAACTACGGAAAGGGTGTGCCTGCCTCGGGGAACAGACAGATAGACACTCTTTCTGGAACCATTGCCGACAAGACGAATTGTTTTCCTTGCGCCCTTATCAATACGATACGCCACTTTAGCCGGGGCTGAGGCAAAGACGGGGATTTCATCCAGTCCAACATCCAGACGGAATTTCGCCTTACCCGGATTAACCATGGTCAAACGAAACCGTTGATGGCCGGGAATAATAACTTCATCTTTTGCGGTCGGAGGTAAAAATGTTTTCCTGACTCGCTGCTTCTCACTCTCCGGTTGCCATCCTTCTAACTGAACCATACTCAAACCGGCACTTTGTTCTACCGACGCTATGGCTGACCACATGCTGTCCCGGGCAATTCTGGCCCGTACAGCACTCAAGCCATCGGCCTTGGGGTGCTGCGAAAACAAGGCCTCACTCCTTGCCAATATATGGCTGGATAGTGCGGGTTGCTGTTGTTTGATCCAAAGCAATGTCCTCATCCGACGCAACGCGTCCGCATCACTTTCACCGTATTGAACTTCCAGTAATTTATTGAATTTACCTGCGGCAAGATATTCGGATTCCTTATCCTCGACCAATCCCTTTTCTGAACTTTTTCCCTGCATGTTCAGAAATTTGTTAAATTGTGACTGCATTGCTCGTGGCTGCTGCCAGACGGCAGGCTGATGTCGTACTGAAAGATTTCCATCGATTGCGGCCATCAAGGTGTCCTTGTTCACGGGAGGCAAAACAGTAATTGGAAAATCCGGACGTTCAGCATATACCCTGACCAGGACAGGGGAATTTCCACCGGATATTTCAATTTCATGTAGTCCCGGTCCAAAAGAGTAGTCTCCATGAACCGACCGACCCACTTTTAACTTTTCACCTACAATTTCAAAAAAGCTTGATTTAACGTTACTAAAGAAAGGCAACAGCCTCAGACTGTTTGACTCACGAATTTGCACCCATCCATCTCGAGACTGCTTTTTTCCATTCGTATAAATTGGGCGCACGGATATTCTCACCCGCGTGGAACCCGGCACCAGCAACTTGACTGGACGCGATGAAGTCGCCCGGTAGCCATAGAAATAAAGCTCCCTCTCAATATTGTGTACAAGATTCGTCCCATCGCTGTCTACAACCAGGTTAGCCGCTTCCTTCCAGGTTCTGGGCCCTGGATATTTACCCCACCATCTCATCCATTGGGGTATCCCGACCTTTCTGCTTGATGCATCGCCAGACTGCAATTTGGAGCGGATGCTCAAGGCGTCTGCCAGGGATGTAGCAAGTGCTTTTCCATCCTCTCCAGCCTTGCGCCAGGATACTGATGCCTGCGAATAGTCCCCATCCATCTGGGCCCGATAAGCAATCCAGAAATTACGCTCCTCTTCATTCAATGTTGGCAGCAGTTCTTCAAAAGCCCGCCACCAACCGAGTTTGTAGGCAGATTTCACCAGAGCTTCACTGGAGCGAAACTGTGAAGGAAGTGCCATATTAACCTTCAAAGCCATTCGGTATTCACCATTCTCCTGCAATAACCTGGCCACAGCCACAAACATTTCCGGTTTTTTTGACTTGAGAGCCTGTGTCGTCACCAGGGCCAAAAGCGGTCGGTAATCCCCTTTGCGGTTGTAATTCTCCAGCAAAAGGTCAAAAGCTTCCTGCTTCAGCTTGGCATCCGGAGAAAAGAGATAAATCGCCCTTAATGTTCGATCAGCCAAAAAAGTCTCACCCTGATTATCCAGCGCAACAATTCTTTTCAGTTCAGCTTCACGAAGCTGATCTCCGGAAGACAAATTGGCTATTTCGCTCCAACGATCCAGAGCCAAAACCCATTGTTTATCCGCTTCTGCTTTTCTTGCCTCATTTATCAAGGAATTGAGCCTGTTAGCCGACAGGTGTTTTCTCTTTTTTTGAGGACCTCTGGACGCGGGCACGGTGGCAGAAAATATGTTTTTTTGGACTTGCAACAAACGAGCCAGAGGAAACCAGTCATTGGCAAGTTCTCGTCTGGCAATTTCCCGAACGCTAATTTTTTCCTTCTCTGTTTTATCGGCTAGCAAAACCTGGTCTTCTACAACAATTGCATCAAGTCCCATCTTTTTAATATCCAGTCGTTTCTGTATTGCTTCGGTACCCTTTGCGTATGGGCCGGTGAGAATTCGTCTCACCTTTCCATCTTTCTTGTATACGTCTTTTACAATCACATGAAAGCCTGCCTTTTCCAGCTTATCCTTGACAGAATTTGCATTTTTAGGATCAGAAAAGGCACCTACCTGAACGAAAAACTGAGATGCGGAGTGTTGACTGCCTGATGAGCGCGGTGTCTTAACAGGCTTACCCCCCGAAGCCACAGTTTCAAGAAAATGCTGAAATACATCCTGATCACTTCCCATATTCTGAATTGCCCGCATATAAGCAGTTTCCGACAATCGGCTTGTTGCGGAGGCCCTGTACTGCAAGGCTACACGCAGTCCTTCCCCCTGACCTTTCTTCATTAGCCTGATCACCCGTACATCGGGGGGTAAAGGCAGATCAATACTGGCTGCGTCAATTAGACGGCCTGGCGTTCTGTCGTAGGCGGAAAATGGTCCGCTAAGCGTACTGGCTTCAGATTTCCCGTACTGATCACCAATTGAATTTAGTACTGCCTCACCGCGTGACGGGGCGAATTCATCCTGGTCGACAGGAGCTTTGGGCTCGACCTGCATACTGATAGGTGGCTGACTATCATACTGCACCAGGAAATTTTGTCTTCTGGTCAACTCTCCGGATGCAACCGATACTCGGAGAAAACTTGGTGCAAGACGTGAAGGAAGTAAATAACGCATGGCGTCTTTATCAGAGTTATCAGCAACTTCAGGAACCGGAATAAAATAACCCTCTGAAATGCCACCCATCTGGTTCCTGTGTAACTGTCCGACCAGCTCCAGAGGCTCTTCCCTACCCTGCGGCTCACGTAATCGATTTGGAACAAAAAGATAGTATTCCCCGTGGCCTATATTTGGTTTATTTACCGGAAGCAAGTTACGATGAAAAGTATGGCGAAGGAGCAAACCGTCGGCTGAACTACGAAGATTCATATTTGCAGATTCACCTTTGCTTGCATTAAGCATCAACATGGATCCGACAAGCGCTCCTCCGCGATGACTGTTGTCTCTCGCCAGATGCATACCTACACGTTCCAACTCCAGTGTGCTGCTGTTCGCTGATGTGGCAATCCCCTCAATTTCTTTCCGATTCAGGAACAGAGATGGTTTAACCGGCTCTGACTGGGCAAGCCCTTTTTGAACTTCAGCAGCTCGTGGGTCAGGGCTGTTTAGACCTGTGAAGAGATAATCTGTGTCCTCCTGCTCCAGTAAACGAACATATAAATCAACTGAACTCCTCAGGGTAAGCTCATGATCACCCTCAGGTATATCAATATAACCAACCGCAAGTCGGCCCATGACCGCCTGTCCCCAGCCAACGGTAAATCCTGAGGTGGTATCAGCAGACGTTTCAAATTCCAGTAAGCGCAGGAGCTGATCATCCAGGTTGGCATGCACATAATAGTGCTGTAGTAAACTCGTCTCGGTTTTGGGAAAAATAAACCGGTTCTCCAGTGCATATCGCACAGGGCCGCGTACACTGACAGAAACGGGAGTGTCCGGCTTGAACCGCCAGAATTTTACCGAGGCATTCTGATCCCAGCGGCGAATGCTACCTGTATCGGTAGGCAGACTGACCGTATCCCGATACGGAGCAATGCTATTCAGTCGTTCATGGCGGGAAGTGAACAGGGCAACATCAATGGCGCTGTCATACTTTGTGCTTCTGCCAATTTTTGCCAGCATGGGATGGGATGATTCAGGCGAAACAAGAACAGATTTACCGTCCTTTGAAGTTTGGACAGGCACAAAGGCGTACAAACCCGTACCTTTGGATAAGGCTACTTCCACTTCACCAGGTTGCAGGAGCCCATCAGGACGAAGAACCCGCAATCGCTCCAGACCCGGAATTCTCACTATTACAAATTGACCGGGCTCAAGATGCACTATATGCATGCCGCTTTCATGACTCGTTTCTTCGCCCGCCACCCAGGCAGGACTGCCCTCTACATTGTCCCAGCGCAATGGCACATCGTATTGCCCTTGTAAGGCCTGTTCGACCAGATCCTGTTCGGCAAACACGACATAAGGAGTCAAGCAAATTGCAAAGAAAAGCAACCGCTGGAAAAAAATACGGATCATGGAGCCTCCCCAACCAAACTATTGTATAAATCCCGCCGCAAGGCCTTCTCTTTGGACAAGCGGCTCCTGAGATGTTTGCTCATCTCCACATGAACAAACCCTTGAAAACCTTTCCTGCGTAGGGCGAGCGCGTTACTATTCTGCGTCGCGCCAAGCTCGCTTACCTCATGTGGGAAAAGACGCACGATACCAATCTCTTTGCCTTTCAAGCTTTCCCATATATCCATAACTGCCTGGGAAGAAACCTTACTACCGGAGCTAACAATAATATCAGAGGTCCTTCCTGCATGGCTTGAACGCTTTTTCTGGGAAAACCCATGAAACTGGACAATATTTCCTTCCGGGTAGACCTCGCTGAAAGCAAGCGTAAATGCCTGGAAATAGCTATTATCCTGGTGTGACATGTCGGCATTCTTGCTTTTTTTCTCCTTATCTTCGTACCTGCCGACAGTATTCCACGCTGCAGCCCTGAACTGCCCCTCAAGCATAAGTTTCCGCGCAATAACCCCGGTCTTCTCATCATAGAAACGATGTGGAGCCTGTAGTGCGACCGGCTTACCGTGTCCATTCCGGAAAAGGTAAAATCCCCCCCCTTTCTTGCTATGTTCATGCACAACGATGAATGTCTCGTCTCGTTCGCGAATCCGGCTTAGTTCAAACCCAAGCCGGCGCCATCTTGAAGCCAGGTTTTTTCCTTCATCTCCCTGAAGAATCTTCGAAAACAGTAACTTTGCTTCCTCTACATCCTTCTCGGACGGAGAAATATAGGAGCCGCCGGCAGATTTCTTGTACATATCTTTTACCACTCCGGCAGAAGCCATAAGCGGAATACACATTGCCAGGAACAATTTTATCAATATACGTTTATTAATCGAGATCACCGGAACCTCTCATCTCCTGTTCAATAAATCGTTGTTTGAACACACCCGGGTTTACTTTGGCCAGGAGAAGATAACTCCCCTTCACTGGCCCACCTTCAGCTACGATATCGATACGATACCTTCCAGGCGCAAGATCTGCCCTGAAAGGAATAAAGAATGCCTGGCCTGAATCAACTGATTTCTTTCTGGTGTTCAGAATCGGTACCGTAACACCCCCTCCAGCCTTAATATCGAAGTCTCGATGGGTAAAGGTCCAGCCGTCATGGGGCACGTAGTGCTCTCTACCAACGGGCGTGATGTTGACACGAATCCTGGCACGCCCGGAAGTATGCATTGGCTGGTACAGCCTGGCCGAGAACACTTCATTTCCCCACTTATCCTTGTCATAAATAAAGCTCAGCTTTCCCTGATCAAAACGGTGCGCAAGTCTCTTCACAAAAGCGATATTTCTTCCCTTTGCCGAATAGTTGATGAAATAATCAACTCCTTCCGGAGCATTTAATACAAATTGATGATCGCCTGAACGGATGGGAGGCAATCGCACTTCGCCACGTCTTCCAGATATACTGCCCTCATAGTAAAAGCGGTTATCCGCCATGATTCGAAAATGAATTGGCTTCTCATCCTGGCGCAGGTAAATGAGTGAAGGGCGAACCAAATCTGCATCGCTTACAAATTTAAGGTCTGATGGCTTCCCAGGTACGAGAGGACGATAAAACGCCTTCAGCGCCTCTTTACGAGCCGGCAGAACACTTTCCCGCTTAGCGAGCAACCAACGTGCACCGGGTTGAGCCTCCGGTTGAAAATCCTGCCACAGATACCGTCCGGCGAGCAGGTCATCAATTTCACTTTTTTGCCTTGGCCTGACCTGGATCAGAAGCAAAGGCGTGCTGTTTCCCTTGATTAAACCCGAGTAGTTGGTGGGCTGAAGGCTATACCATGTCGGTCGCCGATCCTGCAGGGCAAAAATATCCGACATATCGTAATATTCCGGCACCAGCGTTTTTCTGATCATGCCATAGGGACGATTATATCCGGTAGCTACAACGGGACATTCAGACTCAAGCTGCATCTTGGCGGAACGGGCGGGAAGCGAGAAAAAATATTTCCTGGGTTCGGATATATTCAGGTTCTCCCAATTGCCGGTCAGACGATCATATTGTGACGGTGTTGAATTCGTTATCAGCGTCTTTGATCGAATCAGCTTGCCCTTGGCATCCAAAATCCTGTACTCAACCTCACAGGGCCCTGAAGGCATGGCTGTTAAAGTCTCGATGCCATTATTGGCTGGAAACCAGCTTGAAGCCGCATCCTTGCTTTTAAATACACCACCACCAGCAGTAGCAGCATACAACATATCCGGATCAGACGGGTTTATCAGTATATCGTTAATGATAAGGTGGGTCAGACCTTCGCTTGCCAACCGCCAGTTCCTACCCGCATTTGTACTTTTAAATATTCCCAGACGGGTTCCGGCATAGAGAATGTCCGAATTGCCGGGATCAATAGTCAGGGCCTGTACCGTTGTGTCAGGCAAACCCTTGCTTGTCAGGATCCAGCTTTGCGCCCCATCTGTGCTCTTGAAAACACCGCCCCCGATTGAATCGGTACCCACATACAGGGTTTCCGGAGTACTTTTATCTATGGTTAGACTGAAGATCATTTTGTTGGTAATGCCAGAGTCAGAAGCAACCCAGTTTATGCCACCATCAATACTCTTCAGTAGCCCATCATGAGTACCGGCATACACGGTATTTGAAATTGAAGGATGAACCGCCACGGCCTTGACTGAAACCTCGGGTAAACCTCTGCTTGCCTTATTCCAGCTTTTTCCACCGTCCAGACTCTTGAAAATTCCGCGTGTCTCGGTCCCTGCATACAATATATTGGTCAAGGTGGAATCAATATCCAGATCAAGGATGTTGACTATAGCCATATCGTCATTGGCCTCAATCCAGTTGGCACCTTCATCAAGGCTCTTGAACACACCCCTGTTGTTGGTTCCGGCGTACAGGAAGACTTCTTCAGGCGTTTCCCCGGATATTTCTTTTCTGTGATCAATCGCCAGCTTGTAAAGCTGGCTTAATCGATCTGAGTCTGCATAGGCTACAAACCACCGGGCCCCACCATCCAGGCTTTTATAAATCCGGCGACCGGAAGGCGACTTGATGCTGGCGTAGAGTTTGTTTGAATCCAGCGGATCCATAATGATGTCATACACCACAGCATCCCTTGGCAATAACCTGCGAAGATCCAGTCGCATGGGGGTGGTAGACTTTCTCAGGTGGGAAACGTCGAATTCAATGCTATTTCCCGTCACAAGGTAAGTTCGAATAAGGGCGGGATCCGGTGTAATTTCCTCTTCCTTCTTCCCTTTAATGACGATGGCCCTGACTGCTCCCGCATGTGAGGCAACAATCTCAAGCAACCCGTCTTTATAGTCTTGAGTAAAATTGGTCTTGCCTAAATCCCAGTCGATCCTGTGTGAAATGCGGTTCACACCCCCGCGGCCATGCCAATTAACAACAATGTTCCTCAGGCCAGGGTCTACTTCCCTCTCTCCTACAGCTTCAAACTCCAGACGAATGCGGGCCCCACCAAGAGGCACGGGAATGATGCCACGAAAATCAGCAGAAAAATAAAGACCGGCCGGCGGCACGGGGGCATCTACAATATCGCCTTCAATTTCGCGGAAGGAATAAAGCATTCTGCTTACATAAGCCTGGTTTATGATACCGGTCGGGCCTATACCACTCCATTTGTTCCTGATGAGGTTTCTCTTTTCCTCATCGGTTAACAGGCCGTGTTCATATATATTACCTTTCGCCATAGCCTCCTTCTGGTTTTCATTCAACCGATTCCAGAACAGGCCATATTTGCTCTCAGGCAGCAAATCATGCTGATATGTCCGAAGCACAACATCTCGTATGCCGGGATCCATGGACAGTACCCTGACCCTCACCGCACTCGCCTCCGGCATATCGGCTAAACTGAGGACACTTACCTTGCCATCCGTCGGCTGCCAGGCTGGATCAAGAAAGAAATTACTGGCAATGGTCTCATCGAAACGTTCATCCCAATACCTTGTTACCTTGGATCGATAGTGATGTTGATGCTCTTTCAAAACCTTGCCTTTTTTATCAAGAAACTGAACCTCAATACCATATCGCCATTCCAGCTCAGTATCCTGACTCATTTCGGATGGAAGCGTGGCATTGCTAACCACGCGAATAACAGGATCCTGAGTAGAGATAGGAAATGTCGTCCAGTTATTACGATCCATAACGTATGAAATACTGATGCGGGCAGCATCAAGCTTTTCGTTGGCCAGAACTTCCCCGGTCATCTGGCGGTACAAACCCTGCCATGTTGGCAACCACCACCAGCCTACAAACAGCAGGACAAGGCTGAGCGCCAGTAAGCGTTCTCTTAAACGCACGGCCTAACCTCCAAACTCGAGCCAGCCCGAGCGAGTTCCGACAAAACGCTCCGAGATAAATTGCACATCGTCGGACCCTCCTATCTGAAATGACTTTTCGGGTTGGCGCGGATGGAGATTGGCAAGCAACAGGAGCCTTTTGGCTGAATACACCGCCATGAAATCCTGTCTCGTATTCACATCAATCAGGCGTTCAAAACCGAAACGGGGCCACTCCTTTCTGATCTTTTGCAGAGTGATGACATCCTGTGTGAGCATATAATGTGCAATCTCGGACTTGAGACCAGCTGGCACGCTGCTTGATTTTCCCCATGGCTTGTTCTTGTCAATATATGACTGGAATTCTGTGAAAACTGTAGGCATCTCAAATATGTCAAACTTAACTTCCTGAACCCGGTTTTCCGTTTGCTGGCGAAAAGCCTGACGCAGCAGGGGAGAAAGCCACAGAACAGCAAATTCCTTGTTTCTAGATTGCGGCATATACATGGCCTGGGGCATACCTCCGCCATCGTAACCAATGGTTTCTTCCCCACCATCAACAATGTTTGCCTCGAGCCCGTCATCCTGCAGATATGCGCGCAGAATAGTTCCGAGCTTACTTAATCCCGCCTCATCAAAAACACCGTCATTGAATGATAGCAAGACATCACCCTGCGGCAACTCCATCTGCCCTGGCATCCCTCCAAAGCCACGACACTGCATGACGAGCAGGGCCTCGTCGCCGGATTCGCGTAACAAAACCTGATTAACGAGATTAAAGAGGTTTTCTTTGTTCTCGACCTTGATCAGATCCGATTTGCGATTCTGGTTGCTTTCGAAATGTGCCCCGCTGATTAGCAGTGCTCTGGCGTGCAGGCGTTCAAACAAAGATACGCCGTATTCAAAACTACTTAACTCGAAGAGTGGGCGAGGCACCTGGACAATAAAACTCTGAACCGCGCCCAGACGCAGCACATAGGTACCCCAGTAGTGTCTGTCGGACACATCTTCCCTGGCTGTAAGAACAAGGTATTGGCTATTGGTTAAGCGATGTCGGTAACGGATTATACGATAATTAACTGCCGCTGCTGATATGGCGATGGCCCGAAGCTCCTCCAGACCGGCTTCAGTCCAGCTTTCCTTGGAAAATCCTCTGCTCGAAATATCGAGCAAAGGCGTCAAAACTTCCTGATCAAAGAATAACAGCTCTTCAACACGGGGCGGGACATATAAGTTCGTGCCTTTCTCCGCGATTTGCCCCTTACCACTCAACAACCAGTCCTGGAGATAACCATCAATGCGCTGTTCGCGAACTTCTAGCTGTAAGTCGAATTCTGACAACAGATATCTGGACATCAACTTTCGGACATCTTTTCGATTAAGCACAAGTTCGGCGAAACCGGACCTTGTTGAATCGCGCTGGATATTTTTTAAGGACGTGTTCGCCCAATGAATATCAAAGCCGTCAATCATGTCTTTGATCAGCACCATGTTAAGATCCGGAGGTAACGTACCCTTGACCCAAAGGGCGCTCCTCAAGTCAGGCAAATCAATATCCTTCTCAATATCCCTGCGCACTCCGGCAATTCTCCGAGCCCTTTCCTGGGTATAACCTCTCACCTGCAGGACATCACGCCTTGCCAAGACTTTATGAAAGGCATGAAACAGCGTATTGTAATTGGCAAGCACGTCGGATGCCTGATTCAGATTTGTATCCCTGGCCGCACCGGCTATAGCCAGGGCCCTGCCCTGAAGGGACTTGAACAGTAAGGCGCCTGCATTCATCGCTCCCCACTCATCAACCGGCGAAGGCACCTCAACAAGAAGGCGGCTGGGAGACTGAAGGTCGATAACAAAAATACCCCAGCCACGTTTGAGTCCTCCTTCTTTCAGGTAAATATATCGATCTTCCAAAAGCGTGATTTGATAATCAACTCTCGACAACCGTGTAGCAGCTTCATTGAGACGTTCCTTATCACGATCCTCGGCATATCGAAGGATCGAGCGAACCCCTTCCGTGAATAAATCAATCTCCTGAGGGAGTGGGCTTTCAAAGCTATCCTGCGAACGCTGTTTATAAAGTTCAACCTGATCATCGCGAACAACCTCGGTAAGACGTTTCCCGGAGCGATCAAATACTACGGGACTTGCAACCGCTCCCGAGGGGACAGTCCACGTCCACAGGTTGGGAAGAAATGTCAGGGAAAAACCAACAGTACTTGCCACAATAACTGCAACCATAGAAGTCTGAAGTACGGTACGAGTCATCTTCACAGCTATATCCTTGTCGTACATCTTGATAGCAATCAAGGTAGAGAGGAGATAACCGAAGGCATAAAAATCTGTAACTCTTACTTCAGGGGCTACAGCCAGAAGAAGATAGCCGAGAAACATTTTGTACACAAAGCCAATATTGAAAAAGAGAAGCAGTTTTCGCCCACCTTCAATGCTTGCAGTGCGAAACATGGGAGACATTAAAATCAACTTGGCTACTAGCAAAATCACGAACGCTTCGGCAAAGGAAGCCAGGATTTTCATCGGCTGATACCACTGCAAAGCCAGAAGCGCCGGAATCAATATACCACTGTAATCCCACCCATATCGGAGATTCATCCGTGACGCAATAAATGCGGCAACGATCAAGATGATATATGCCTTGGGGCCAGCCAGAATTGAGGAGGCAAGATCCTCGTATAGATAACCCAAATCGCTCAGACTCAGATTCGTGAACTCCAGGAGACCATAGCGAACGATAAAGAAAGTCACCACTACGGGCACAACCAGCGGTGTGATACCACGAATAAAACCTGTTTTCCAAAATTGGTTTGCGATAAGAATGACGATAATCAGCCCGAGGCTGTGCAATGCATCCCGGTAATCAAACTGGATGTTATAATTATTTATCAGGTATTCACCAAATAATGGAAAAAACCAGCCGTCAAAGGTGATGCGTACAAGAACACTGATCAGAATCAAGGCAAAAAAGCGATCTCGTCCAAAGAAATGACACCATTTTCCCCATCGCGATAAATATTCCGAGAAGAGCCAGGCCAGAAGATATGTTACCACGCCTTCTACAGTAATCGCGAAAACAGACCACGGTTTGAGAATGAGGAGAGGCACAAGATAGCCCGGAACGACAAGGCCACCGAGCACCCAGCCAAAACGGAGGTTGAAAAACGCGATAACAAATACTCCAACCCAAACGGTTGTTACAACCGAGCTGGCCAGCCCTCCGGGCGGAAATATCTGCAGAGGAAAGAAATCCATGGTAATCCTTTACAGTTGTTTGATCTGTTTGACCAAACCAGGCATTTTGACTGGCTTAAAAACGACTGCATTGGCACCGGCTGCTATGATTCGATCCTCCATTCCGGGCTGCTCAATCGAGGTTAACACTAGAGCAGGAGTTGAAGATTTGACCTCCTTCCGCAGCCAGTCCAGAAAACCAAAACCATCCAAAACCTGCATTGTTAAACCAAGGATGATCATATCCGGCTTTTCCTTTGTATGGATGGCCTGAGCCTCTCCCCCGTCAGAGGCATGCAGCACTTCAAAACCTTCAAGTTGAAGTGACAAGCCGATCAATTCCTGCAGAAACGGATCTTCTTCAGCATACAAGATTCGCTTTCCTTTATCCTGACCAAACATCAGATCAAACTCTTCAGACGCATTTCGATACGCATGCCTTCACCAACTTCACTAATAGCATTCAAACTCCCCCCCCAACTGCGAATTTTTAAAACAGATTCGCGTACATCCTTGAATTCTTCCGAGCTAAAGGCCTCATTACCATACAGACATTCCTGAAGGCGCTCATTAGGAATACCAAAACCTGAGTTCTTCATAAGGTAGATAATTTCACCCTGCTGAGTCTCGATCTGAATATCAATTTCACTGTTTTCAATAGCATCATTCAACAACAATGTCAGGAAAGATCGCAACACAGCAGTAAGGCCGTGAGGAGATGCCAGGACAAGCCTGAGAAATTCAGATGCATGGCTGCCAATGGTTACCTTTCGCTCCAAGCTCTGTTGCTCCAGTGAATGTATGGCAAAATCAAGGGGCATCTTGGCATCAACGGGGAACACCCCGGCAACCTCTTCTTCTATATCCACAGCCATATAATTGTGCGACTCCTCAAACACACCCTCCATATGGTCTACCTTGGCCTGAATAATATCCTCGGCATGCTCTCTCTGCTTATGAGTAATCTCTGTATGCGTCAATAGGGAAGAAGCCGCGATAATAGACTGCAAATCATTGCGAAACTGGAAAACTAACCTTTCTGCCAACCGCTCCTTCAGTTGATACAGTGATTTCATTTCAGAAATATCCACCAGTTCATACAAGATGCCATGCATTTCAAAAGGATGGGCCTCACCTGTAGCCAAAGGATCAACAGTCCCCTCCTGCTGAACCAGAGCCCTTACATTCAGGATAAACGATCTATCCGAGTCGGGCAGCTTCTTCACCGGAAGAGACATACCCCCATGTTCCAGAACTATGTGCTGGAAGTAACCCCTGGCTTTTTGGGTATCAACACCACTGACTGCAGTCATAAAATCAAGGGCTGTCATCTCGTACGGCACAAAGCCCATCGACTTGGCAAGCTCTTCCATATGTCTGTTAACCTGGACGACATTGCCAAACAAATCATAAAGGATGGTTGCCGTCCCCATACCATTCATAACATCCTCTAGATTCGTAAGGCGGCGATCCAGCAATTCAATAGATTTTCCCAGCTGCTTGCATGGAACATCCTTGCCTTCCACACCGAAAATATCGCGGTAACTGTCTAATTCTTCCTCTTTTCTTGCTGCCCAACGTTGGCGATGATACAGGAGTTCAGCAATTTGATTGGAAAAATCTTTTACTGTCTGAGTAAATTCCGGGTTTAGATTCACCGCCTCAGCATCCACTCCAAACACCCAGAAACCCAGAACATCTCCACCGAACACCAATGGCGCAATATATTGACGTTCATTTTCCGCCGGATTTTTCAAATACACTCGCTTGCTTTCGATGTGAATTGGCCCGTTTTCTTTGATAGCTGTGCTATATGGTGTCCTTTCGTAATCGCGACGCATCTCATCAATATCCTCAACCGTGCAATAGAGAGCCTTGACTTCTCGCACACGGTGATCCCCCGGGACACGCTCAAGAAAGATAAGGCGATTCAGGTGAAGCATCTGGTTAACCATATTGGCAGCCTGAGACCAGTGTTCCTGAGAATCGTAGAAACTTGCCGGAAACAACCTCTCTTCCAATTTTGCTGACAAGTTGAGAATCATGCGGTGCAAAGCCTGATCCTCAATAATTGCCCTTTTCCTGAAGAAAAGAACAAAGAAGGCCAGTTGTGTAATAGTCATTTCCGCAAGAGGAATCCAGACTCTGGCATTGGCAAGCAATAACCAGGCCGCAGCTACATAGGCGACGAACATTACCAAGCTTAACCAAGTGGACTGACGAATATTCAACCATTGAAATGCGAGCAAACTTGCTGCCACCAGCGCAAGCAAAATAGCAAGCTGCACAATTAGATTCGGTTCGGTCACCGTTCGCTTGGTCAGTAAGCTGTAAAGGGCTGCGCCTCGATATTCCAGGATAGACATTCTTATATCAGCGGAAGTTACGGGTGTACGAAGCCCGGGAGTGTCGCTACCCCGTTTAAAACCAATTAAAACACTGCGGTCTTTTATCATCTCATCAACAAGACCACCCTTTAATACGCGATCAAGTGACACTTTTGGAAGTCGGTCCGAACCCATTTCAAAATTAACCAGATAGGTGGGGGAGGTCACAGAAACCGGATGACCGAGGACAGCCTGAGCAGTTATTGTTTCAACAGACGGATAAGGTTTCCCGTCAATTTCATAATTCAGATATTGACTACGATATACCCCGTAATCGTCAGGAGGAACTGCGACAACGCCATAGGAAACCTTGATACCCTCGGCAGCCAGAGGAACAGGCTCAAGCATGATCGCATCGGGATTGGTCGGATCAGCAATAAGCTTCTGACCGAAAATAACATTGCCATAACTTTTGGCCTGCTTGTAGAAGGTGCTCGAAGTCCCACCGGGGGAAAACGAAAAAGCAATTTGCCTTGCGCCTTTCTTTTCAAGAATATCCAACAGGTTTCCCCAAACATTATCGCCCGACTGAGCCTGCGCGGAATCAGCTTCAATCAACAATATTTGCCTGGCAGAAATCTGCCCCTGTTGAGAACGAACAAAAGCATCATAAGCCCAACCGTTGATAAAACCGAATGCACCTAACCAGCCCAACAACCACACAAAAGTGGCAATTACCAGGCCATATACAAGCCCCGCATAGGTTAGCCGCCAACCGCTAAATGACATCTCCACACCTCCCTAAAGTCGCAACTATAGAAACCATCTATCATAAAAATCAACTGGAAAGCACGACCCAGTCTGATCTCTAACTAAAAATAATTAGCCTAGCCAGCCTCAAACAGTGAACAGATTGCCTTGCAAAAACAAGAAAGCAATAGAAATATCAGGCAATGTATCATAAACGATCAAAGGAGATACAACCTTAAGCTTTAGGATAAGATTAACTATATGAACGTATCTGCTTGATTATCTTGCAAGAAGGCAATACATTTAGCACTGTTTTCCATAAAAAAGAGAGAGAAGGGGGGGGGGGGGGGGTTTGGTTTCTCTTTCTTTATCCGGGTTTTTTTTTCGTTCTTCTTGTGTGTGTACTCGGCCCACGACACGTCAGTGCGCAGCAAGAGCGAGAGTCTCAAAGGCC
>CAYLYU010000002.1:0-5538 GCA_964387725.1 uncultured Zetaproteobacteria bacterium
GCCAATTGTGAACGCAAGGCCTCGGCATTGGCCATGAGCATGATTGTACGCTATCCCGACCGAACCAGAATTATTCCAGCCCTGATTGACCTGGCCATGGAGGAGCTTGAGCATTTCGAGCAGGTCTACCGCCTCATGAGTGCCAGAGGGATCACCATGATTACCGATAGCCCGGATCCATATGTTAATCAACTGGTCAAGCTGGCACGTCATGGCAGACATGAGCGTTTTCTCGACAGGCTACTGATAGCTTCCATCATCGAGAACCGGGGTGCCGAGCGTTTTCGTCTGATCTCTGAATCACTGAAAGATGAAATCCTGAAGCGATTCTATCGCGACCTTTGGGCGACAGAGGCAAGGCACGGTCACGTTTTCGCTGACATGGCCCTGCAATACTTTGATGAAAATGCTGTCTACTCCCGTCTGCATGAACTGGCTGAGAAGGAAGCAGAGATCATCCGGGATCTGCCGTGGAAGCCATCACTGCATTAACCCACACTTGAATAACAAAGGGGCCACTCTGACTGGGTTACCCAAGCTGAACCTTCATATGAACGTCTCCGGAAAATAATTATGCTATTTCTTCATGTTTTTCTAATCGCTCATCCTGCTACACTGCCGAAAGATGATAACACAGTTTACTAATACCTTCATACGGCATGGGCACCGGTTTCCATTCCTGAATGGCTAGCAAGCATTTGAAAGGCACGTATTCTAATCAAGGAGAAATGCGCTGGCGCTGGTCTGTCAGCCTCACAGCTTCAATACTTTGCCACTTGCTGCTTGCTGTATTGCTTATTTGGAAAGTAGCGGATCAGAATTTGCCCAAACCAAAACCGCCTGAGAACATGGATGTAGTCTTATTGGATCCAGAGAAGAAGCCTTCCAAAGCCCTTCCGGACAAGGCCGATGCCATCTCAAACAAGACTGCCCAGGGCGGAAACACTACGGGTCAAGACCTCCTCACACGCCACGCAAGAAGCCCTGCTGTCAGCACGCAACACTTGCCTCAACCTCCCGTGCCCAAGGTGCAGAAAAGACCCCCAGCTGCACCAGCGACAAAAGAACACCGGTTGGAAACTCTGAGCAAACGTAAACTTACGCGGGATACAAGCAGCGCCAAGCCACCCATAAAGAAAAAAGACAAGAAAACAATAGAGAAGCCGCTACTGAGAAACCTGATGCCTAGCAGCACAAGCCTAGCACAGCTATCCAGCAAAATAGACCGTAAACGACAGCTTAAAAAACTTATGTCTCGTGAGGCAGAAATACCCATCAATACACGCGAGGTTAAATATGCTCCTTACGCGCACGCAGTCGTTCGCGCCCTGGAGGAGCAATGGCGGCCAGGCCAGGCCAATTATTCTGCACATCCGGAACACGAACGACAGGTGTTGATGAAAATGACTATTGAGGGCAATGGGGACCTTGGCAAACTGGAAATGATCCGGCCAAGCCCGATTTCAAGCCTGAATAAAAGCGCAGTCGAAGCCATTCATGCAGCCAGCCCTTTCAAACCTTTGCCAAGCTCATGGGGTCTGGATCGCGTGACTTTTCACCTTACCTTTGAAGTGGTCGAAGACAAGTTTGTTTTCCGCACACAATAAACTGTCTGCTCAACTATTGGCATGGTATAAGACAAACGCTCGCGATCTTCCCTGGCGGCAAACCCGTGATCCTTACGCAATCTGGATATCCGAGATGATGTTGCAACAGACTCAAGTGGCAACTGTTCTACCGCGCTACACAGCATGGTTCAGTCGGTTTCCGAATATACAGTCTATTGCCTCATCAACCCTTGATAGCATATTTAAGGCGTGGGAAGGTTTGGGATACTACCGCCGCGCCCGTTTTATCCATCTTGCTGCACAACGTATTGTTTCAGAACACGATGGAAAATTCCCCGAATCCCTTGAAGATATTCTGAAACTGCCCGGCATTGGCCGCTCTACAGCAGGGGCAATCGCATCCTTTTGTTTTGCTGCGAACTCGCCAGTGCTGGATAGCAATGTGAAGCGCGTGTTGAAACGGTGGTACGGAGAACCAAAGGCGAGCAGCAAGCAACTATGGCAAATGGCTCAGCAGGCAATTGATGCATCAGGCAATGTTGCCACATGGAACCAGGCCATGATGGAACTTGGTGCAATAGTCTGCTCACCGGGGAAAGCAGACTGCAATTCCTGCCCTGTATCGAAACACTGTGCCTCACTCTTTCTACCTGATGCCTCTGACGAGAATAAGAAGGCGACTTCAGTCCGCGATGTTCACTGGCGGGTACACCTGCACACTTGCCCTGATAAGGGTATTTGGCTGACTAGACGGTCAAGCACTGGCATCTGGGCCGGCCTGTGGTCTCCGCCAATCACAGAGTTACATTCAAAACCGGACAATTCGCCCTGCTACATCCATCTACTCACACACCGCCGCCTGCATCTTTATGCATGCGAACAGAAAACAACTCCGACAGGTTGTGGGCAATGGGTTTCAGATATTTCACAGCTTGCCCTGCCCACCGGTATTCATCGTCTGCTTGCAATACATGGCCTTAGGGAGCCGCTGAACAAACCATGATTCGCGGTACTGCGATCAAAACAAGCGATTTCTGCGTTAAAGATTTGAGCAATAGCGGTGCTATTACCTGCAATATTTGCCTTGAACTCACTCATTTTGATTTGCAGCCTCATCGAGCCAGCTTTATTCAGCGGTTCCTTAGCCAGACGGGAGCCTGAACATTATGGGATTCCGCTCGCTGCCTTCAGCATCGCCACAGTTTTATCTCTGCCTGTCAAACGAAGAGACCAGAAATCTGTTACTCCATCTAGTCCCGGCCCGCTGTAAGCAACAAAGTTACTGTTTTGTCCGTTAATCGGAATTAACAAGCGTGTCTTGCCAACAAAGACGGACAACCATGAATCCACTTTTACTTCATAGATTGCGCAGCGCACTCTCTTCCCGTCAGTCATCACATTCCTGAAACCTGTCCGTTTTGCAATCAGGGGGTACACTTTGCCGTCATCATAATTAATAGCTGAAAACACAATATCTTGCCTTAATTCTCGCTGTGATGCGCCCAGCAGGAATTGAGGCAGGGCCCCCAGATCACGCAAACCAGCATCCCAGATTTTACGTTCAATATATTCGTTCACACTACGCCTGCGGTAAATACTTGGCTGTTTGCCATTTACACTGTAAACGATTTCAATGCTAATGTTCAGGGAATATATGGTACGCTTGACATACAGAGGAATACCATCACCGCGTCGAATGTAATGTTCCGCTTTCATCTGATCACAATCCCAGGCAATACGCCAGGCGGGCGTGCCCTTATAGTCAACGGCATTCACATGATACTGAATAACACTCCCGTCACCTTCCTGAATATAGAAGAAACTGCCGCTAACCGCTTCTGCATGCGCAGACATTGCCATAAGTGGAATCAACATTGTCATAACTACGGCAGCCCCGAGCCATATTTTAAATATGGTCCGAATCATGCCCCTGCCTGTTGGCAATACAGATAACAACATATCTTTCTAACCAGCATTTATCAGGCCAGAAATCATACATCACAATCACCTGTTCCGGAATGATGGCGGTCACCAATAATGTGAGTTAATCCTGAGGATTTAATTTTTTGGACAGGAAATTATTGCCGCCCGGGAAGCAGAAAATACCAACCGCAAAAGTTAAAACCACCCCCTGCGGAAACCCTTGCCTCGAATGCAGTTTGGACGCAGAGGTCTCGTAGCGATACAGTATCAGAATGGAACAACTGCCGGAAAACACGGGCTCAGTTTATGAACCCTGACCACAGCCTCGCGAGATGCAGAAAGAGCATCTGCTGCTTTTTCACAAGACAACTGTTTGCCCTTCCGCTTCTTCTATTATCATTTGCAGCTAATGCTGAAGAACTGAATATTGGTATGGCAGTAGCAGCTCACCCTTCAGCGTCCGAAGCGGGCTTATCCATGCTCAAGAAAGGCGGTAACGCCTTTGATGCCGCTGCAGCGATAACCCTGGCTCTCGGAGTGGTGGAGCCAGCATCTTCCGGGTTTGGCGGTGGTGGTTTTTTTCTGCTCTACATCGCGAAAGAAAAACGTTATGTCATGCTGGATGCCCGTGAGACATCACCCTCACTCGCCGGTCACGGTGAGGTGTATGCATCAAAATCCAGTATCAACGGACCCCCATCCTCAGGCGTGCCCGGTATCCCGGCTGGCGTAGATCATCTAGTAAGCCGCTATGGAAAATTGAAGCGTGAAGACGTTAGCGTTCCTGCCATTCGTTTGGCAAAAGAAGGTTTCATGGTATCGCCCAGGCTTGCCGGCATGGTTCAGCGTCGCAGCAAAATCTTTAACAATACTGCACGCCGTATCTTTGACAAAGCGCAAGGTGCAATCATTCGCCAACCCGCACTGGCCGACACCTTATCGCGATTTGCCAACAGGGGATCTGAAGATTTCTACCGTGGCGAAACGGCCGGACGACTGGTAGCCGATATAAAGCGCGATGGTGGTTTGATTCGACTGGATGATCTCGCCCGTTACCGAGTCATTGAACGTCCGCCGGTGAGCTTCGACTGGCAGGGCTTCCATATTGTTTCAGCTGCTTTGCCATCATCAGGCGGCATGACACTTGCCCATATCTTAGGGCAACTCAAATCTGATCAATTAACACAGCTGACTGAAGCCGACCGGATACATCTGTTGGTTGAGGTAATGAAACGAGCCTATCGCGATCGCAATGCACATTTAGGTGATGCGGATTTTATTTCCATTCCGGAAGATTACCTTGACCCCAGACGCCTTCACTCCCTGCGCCAAAGCATCCATATGGATCAAGCCAGCAGATCAGATGCTATCAGGGGACTGGCTGAACCAACGGGTGCAAGTATTGATACAACGCATTTCTCGGTCATTGACCACGAAGGCAATATGGTTTCGGCCACGCTTTCAATCAATTTTGGATTCGGATCAGGATATGTATCCCCCTCTACCGGCATACTACTCAATGATGAAATGGATGATTTTGCTACCAGACCGGGAAAACCAAATGTATATGGACTGATACAGGGAAAGGCCAATGCCGTGGCTCCTGGCAAGCGTATGCTATCCAGCATGACGCCAACATTCGTGATCGGTCCGAAGCGCACCTTTATTGTCGGCACACCCGGCGGCTCGCGAATCATCTCGATGGTGTTGCTGGCTAGCCTCGGCTTCATGCTTGATGAAACAGCGCCCGCCAACTGGGTGAATGCACCTCGTTTCCACCATCAGTTCCTGCCTGATGTGGTACAGCACGAAAAAGGCGCATTTTCCCCCGAAGCTATTGACGAACTTGCCAGGCGCGGGCATCAACTCAAACAAATCCGCGACTACGGAAATATGCAGGCCATTGTCTGGAGCCGGCTCAAAGGCACATACATTGGCCTTGTCGACTCAAGGGGTGAAGGCGCGGCAAAATCAGTTACCGCCAGCACGAAGCATTGACATCGGCGCATTCAGTGTTTTGACTGATGCGTCCTAGAGCCTGTTAACA
>CAYLYU010000002.1:5638-8329 GCA_964387725.1 uncultured Zetaproteobacteria bacterium
TGTTAACAGGCCCTAAAGGATAGGGGAGGTCTTATCAGGCGCAACAATGGCTACAGTAGTGGTGTGTAAGCAATGAGTGGAAACCCCGCTGTACGGCTGGCCGAGCAGGTGGGCCGCGGCACAGTACGTGGAATCGAAGGCATTGGTCATGGTGCATCCCTGTTGAGCGAATCGCTGTACTGGTTATGCCTTGGCTGGCGCCGGAATCAGCCGGTGCGTCTTCCGTCTGTTTTCTCCGAAATGATGGAAATCGGCATCCGCGCAATTCCGATTGTGACGGTTCTGTCTGCTGCCATTGGCATCATGCTCGCCATTCAGGGTATCCACACGCTGAAGATATTCGGAGCTGAATCGCGTGTGGTTATCGGCATCGCCTTTTCGGTGGTGCGAGAGTTCGCACCACTGATTACAGGCATTCTGGTAGCCGGTCGATCCGGCTCGGCACTTGCGGCCCGCCTTGGCACCATGACGATCAACGAAGAGGTCGATGCCCTGACATCCATGGGCATCAACCCGGTGCGCTTTCTGGTGGTGCCGGCGCTTCTCGCCATGCTTATCATGTTGCCGGCGCTGACCTTTTTCTCTGACCTGATTTCCCTGTTTGCAGCAGGCATTTACGTCAATCTTGATCTTGGCCTGAGCCTTGCCGCCTACGCTGACCAGACGCTGGATATCCTGTCGGTGGATGATCTGATGCATGGCTTGGGCAAGAGCGGCCTGTTTGCCTTGCTGATCGCACTGGTAGCTGTGGTGAACGGAGCCGCCGTGACCGGCGGGGCTGAAGGTGTAGGCCGGGTGACAACACGCTCGGTTGTGCATGCAATTACGGCCATTGTCATTACCGATATGCTGTTTGCCTTCCTGGTAACCCACTGATGGCTTCCCAGGCTGCTATTGAGGTTCGCGATCTCGTCACCCACTACGGCGAGCGCATGATTCTCAAGGGCGTGAACATGGATGTGCACGAAGGCGAGATCATGGTCATCATGGGCGGCAGCGGTTCCGGCAAGAGCACCCTGCTGCGCCATCTGCTCGGCCTGGAACAGGCAACTTCCGGCAGCATCAGACTGTCGGGCGTGGATATCTGTGCTGCCAGCGCTGAGGAGATGTACGAGCTTCGCCTGAAGATGGGGGTCGCCTTTCAGGGCGGAGCCCTGTTCAGTTCGATGACGGTAGGCGAAAACATCATGTTGCCGCTGAACGAGCACACGAAACTGGATCAAATGACCATGAAAATCATGGAACGCCTCAAGCTGGAGGTTGTCGATCTGGCGGGATTTGAAAACCTGATGCCGTCCGAACTTTCCGGTGGTATGATTAAACGGGCGGCTCTGGCGCGGGCCATTGTCATGGATCCGAAGTTGCTATTTTGCGACGAGCCTTCAGCTGGCCTGGATCCGGTGGTATCGAATGCAATCGACGACCTGATTCTGAAGCTTCGTGATACGATGGGTATGAGTATCGTGGTTGTAACCCACGAGCTCGACAGCGCCTTCAAGATCGCGGATCGCATCACCGTACTGGATCGGGGCGATATTCTGTTTATCGGTACTGTGGATGAATTAAAGGGGAGTGACAATCAGCGAATCCAGAATCTTCTGAACCGACAGAGCGGCGAGGAAGAGCTCGATCCGGAGGCCTACCTCAGGCGGCTGACCGGAGAAGACACCCTGGCAAAGGCGGCGTAAGCGATGAAAAGTAACAAGGTCAATTATGTAGTGGTCGGCAGCTTTGTGCTTGCAATTCTTGTCGGACTGGTCATATCGGTGGCCATGCTGACCGGCCGTACTGGCGCAACCGACACCTATTTTGCCGTATACGATAACGTCACCAGTATTAAATACGGTACCCAGGTGATGTTCGAGGGTTATCCCGTAGGACAGGTAGAGGAAATCCAGCCGGTACAGGAAGAAGGGAAAATGCGCTTCCGCATCGACATGAGCGTCTCGCAAGGCTGGCAGATACCGGACGACAGTATTGCCCAGGTGATATCACCCGGGCTGCTTTCAGCCATCACCATCGTTATCCAGGCCGGGAGAAGCAAGGTCATGCTTGAACCCGGCGACGAGATTCCTGCCAGTGGCCAGAAGAGCATGTTCGAGGCGATCTCTTCCGTAGCCGGGGAAACCACCGGCCTGATCCAGCGCCTGCGTGATATCGCCAATCACTTTGCCGAGACCGCACCGGAGATTACCGGCAATCTTACGGAGTTTACCGCCAAGCTGAATGCGAGTGGGAACCAACTACAGGAAATGTTGAAAAAGGAGAACTCGGAGAACCTGTCTATAGCACTGAGGAATTTTTCCGATCTGTCCCAAAATCTGCAAAAGACTGATAAAAAGCTCGATATGCTTCTGGATGACTTTTCACAACTCGCCAGTGAGAACAAAGACGGCATCAGGGATGCAGTTGATGACCTGCGTCATACCATGGCATCAATGTCCAGGCACATCGATGCAATTTCTCACAATTTGGAAATAACCAGTCGCAATATGAGCGAATTTAGCCATCAGATTCGCGCCAACCCCGGAGTGCTATTAAACGACAAACCTCCAACCGATGAAGCTGAGAAATGATTCTGCGCATGAGTAAATCATATTATTTTCCGATCACTCTTATTCTTGGTGTACTCCTGCTAACAAGCTGCGGAAAAGGTGGCCCGGTGCCTCAGGATCACTATTATCGCCTGAA
>CAYLYU010000002.1:8429-23333 GCA_964387725.1 uncultured Zetaproteobacteria bacterium
TAACAAGCTGCGGAAAAGGTGGCCCGGTGCCTCAGGATCACTATTATCGCCTGAATCTGACCGCGCCAGTTAAAATGTCCCTGCCGCCTTTGCCAGGAATACTTGCTGTGAAACGTTTTGCAGCCGATGGTATGCTGCAGGGAAGAAGTATCGCCTATAGCCAGCCTGGCAATCCGTCCGAGGTGAAGAACTATCATTACCATCACTGGGTTGATATCCCCCCGCTCATGCTTCAGGAAGAATTGCTTGACTACCTGAGAGCAGCCAATACTGCCCCGGATGTCATCGCCGGAGATAGTGATATAAATCCCGATTATCTTATCAAAGGCAGGATTAAACGCTTGGAACGTATTGCGGGACCCGTCTCAGAAGGTTTGATCGAATTGGATCTGATCTTGATGCGAGCAACCTCGAGACAAATGATTCTACACCGAGTCTACCATCAGAAGGTCAAAGCAGACAACCAGACGGTTATTGCTACAGTTGTGGCCATGAACCATGCTCTGGAAAAAATCTATGCTACATTTCTCGATGATCTGGCCTCTCTGGACATGAGCCACTAACCTGCATGATAAACAAATGCTGCTGAGCCCTAGCTTGTTCCTCTGCCCGCAACAAACCTCTCACTCTTCGTCCGTATGCCGGCTACGCACTCTTTCTCCGAAATCCGTTGCAACCAAAGGCAGGCGCAATCATCACAGCAACTCATGAATAATGCAGGTTAAAGGATGCCGATGATCAGTGCTATCAAACAGTTTTTTGAAAAAAGTCTTATGCCCCAGGATGGTAGGGGCAATGATCCTGAACACGCACTACAATTGGCTACAGCAGCACTCATGATCGAAATGATGCGTATGGATGATGAAATTAGTCAACCGGAACGGCAGAAAGCATCCCGAATCATGCAAGCAAAATTTAGCCTGTCAGAAACGGAAACCAATGACTTAATGAAACTTGCAGAGCAGGAAACCGACAAGTCAGCGGACTATCATCAGTTCACTTCCCTCATCAACCTTCATTTTTCCATGGCTGAAAAAGAGAAGATAGTGGAATACCTTTGGGAGATTGCCTACGCAGACAATAGTCTGGATAAACATGAAGAGTATCTGGTACGCAAGGTTGCAGACCTGATCGGGGTTTCACACAGAGCCTTCATCGCAGCAAAGCATCAGGCCAAGGCATCCACTCTCTGATCAAACTCACTCGTTCAGCCCCTGTTCAGGCCTTACTCGTAAAGTAGCGAACACCGGGCAATACCCGGGACTACTTTAACTTGAACGGAGGCATACAATGAGAAACAAACAATGGCTTTCCACTATATCTATCGCCGCAGTACTAGCTCTTGGTCTTTCCGTGCCAGGCACAGCACAGGCTGGCCATCATCGGCATCATGGCTACCAGTCCGGCCTTCAACTTCATTCCTATGCCCAGCACCCCCGAAATGCTTACAGGCATCATGACAGGCGCGGACACTACAACAAACACTCCTACTGCAATCACAAACGCCATAACGGGTACAAACGAGGTCATGTAAGGAGTTATCAGCCCCGCCATAGCTATCGCCATCACTATCCGAGACATCCGCGCTGGAGTATCACCTATCGCGGCCCGGATGGTTACGTTTATTACAGATATTGATTTAGCCATTCCAGAGTCAGGCAGGCGGCGCTCAGGTACCGTCTGCCTGCGAAAGAATCAGACTGGATTCATGCGGCAGCATGGTTCATGATGCTCTGAACGAGGGATAGTTCATATGAAATACACGCTTATCACCATAACGATACTCTCACTGCTGCTAGCTGTTTCTTATGCAGAGGCAAGAGATATTGAACGGCACGGAATGCCACATTTCCTGTTGGCAAAGAACAATAGGGGACATCATATCTCTGAACATCAGGCGATCCGCATGGCCGAGCAGCAGATGGGTGGACGTGTGCTTTCAGTAAGCGAAGTTCATTCTCATGGTCAAAAAGGTTACCGCATCAAGGTGCTTACTCAGGAGAGAAATATCCGATTCATTTATATTGATGCCAGAACCGGCGCCATGAAACCAACCTACTGACCCATGCGTGTTCTCGTTATTGAAGATGAGGTAACCCTTCAATCTCAAATTGAACGCCAGTTAACACAGGATGGCTATATGGTTGATTCAAGCGGCAATGGCGAAGAGGGGTTGTATTTTGCTTCCGAGTTTCCGTTTGACGCTGCGATAGTAGACCTTGGCCTTCCGGAAATGTCCGGCATCGAGGTGATTCGCCGATTGCGACTTCAGGGCAGTAAGCTCCCCATTCTTATTTTGACTGCCCGTGGCCGTTGGCAGGATAAAGTTGAAGGTCTGGAAGCGGGGGCAGATGATTACATGGCTAAGCCTTTTCACATGGAAGAATTGCTGGCGCGACTCAAGGCATTGTTGCGCCGGTCAGCCAGCCATAGCCCTCAGGAACTCAGTAGTGGATTGATCACCATCAATCCCGAAACTCAGGAAGTACTTGTCCAAAAAAAAGAAATCGAACTTACAGCCTTTGAATACCGGTTGCTGGAATACCTGATGCGTAATGGCGATAAAATCATCTCCAAGAGCCGGCTTTCAGATTATTTGTATCCGCACGATGAAGATCGAGACAGTAATGTAATCGAGGTAATGGTTGGTCGCCTGCGGAGAAAACTTGATCCTGAAGACAAATTTCACCCCATCGAAACATCCCGCGGTCGCGGTTACCGATTTAACTCTCAGAACTAGGGCCTGTCGGGCTTTTGTGAAACCTACCGCACGTTAAGGCCGGGAGATTAGTCCCATTGCGTGTTTTTCCCGTGTGATGCAATCAGACTAACATACACCGCCTCAACCTGCCTTGCCACCGCCGGCCAGGCATAGCGATTTTGAGCCTTTTTCTGCGCGGCTTTTCCCATGTTGGCACGTCGACCCTCATCACACATCAGAACATCAAGAAGCCGTGCGGCTAACTGAGAAGCATCACCGGGATCGGCCAGATAACCATCAATGCCTTCATCAACAATATCCACCGGCCCGCCATGGCAAGTAGCAACGACAGGTGTGGCTGCCGCCATAGCCTCCACCAGAACCAGGCCGAAGGGTTCATAGAGCGAGGGGCATACGAACACATCTGCTGCGGCATAGCAGCGTTGTAGTTCCTCATCGGATAAGTGTGAGAACCAGCGAATCCGCCCCTGAATTCCGAGTCTTTCGGATTCTTCCCGCAAATGCTGCGCCAGTTCAGCTTCGGAGCCGGAAGCGTCTTCCGGACCGGAAGGCATCATAATGGTGATACTCCGCCCCCCACCTTCCACCTCCCGAATGACATCGAGCAGGGCCTGCAACAGCTCGGAGAATCCCTTGCGTGCATCCAGTCTACCGACCGTGAATACCATCAAATCGGAGGTGATACCCAGTGCCTGTTTGTTATCTGCCTTGCTGCCTTTGGGGCTAAAACTTCCCACATCGACGCCACCCGGCACAATGTGGATCTTTTCTTTATCAACGCCGTAGCGCTGAATAATGGCCGCCTCTTCCACACTGCTAAGCGCAATGATGCCATCTGCCGCCTGCATCACCCTGCGCTCAGCCGGAATACGGATGTTATAACGGTAGATAGCATTATCCGACAATCGATCCTGCTTAAGGACACCAAGAGAATGGCTGGTGAAGGCAAGAGGCTTGCCGTGAGCAAGGCTGGCGGCAAGGGCGCTGACACCTCCATCCCAGTAATGGCCATGAAAAATATCCGCCTGTGCAAGCCAGCCATTCTGATCCGCCATCACATGGTGGGAAAACCCCCCAAGATATGGACCCATATCTTCCTTGCGCAGAAATCCTTCCGGCCCCATGGGAAAGCGATACACATCCGCTCCGGGACTGATGGCCTCCTGTCTCTTTTTCCCTGTGTCAATCCGACTGAAGCAGCGAACGTCATTATTTTTTTCTGCCACTAACGCTGCAGCCACTTTGGCTTCATATAGACATTGACCACCTGCATCTGGCTCGCCAAGCTCTGCCAGCGGATCACTGTGTGGACAAAAGAAACCTATTTGCATGGATGCACCTCTCCCCAACCCAACCTATTCAAGAAGCTCAAAATGTCTCAACCCTTCAATAATACCATCGCCATAGCATGCCCTGGAAAAGTGGATTGTGTTCATTATGTTTCCGCTGCTCAGTTTTTTTTGCAAGTCGGAGCGCACCTCAGCCGGTGCGTTTCCTACCAGCGTACCACAGACCCCGGACAGAAGCGCATCCCGATCATTGCCCGAATCACCGGCAAAAAACACCCTGGACTGGGAAAAATCGAGTCTTTCAGCCAGATAATGAAGTGCTGCGGATTTTCCTGAGTTGGCAGGCAGAATATCCAGCAAACCGCGATTGCTGGCTTCTTCCACACTATCCACTAGACGCAGATCCGACCTGAGTATTCTCATCCTCTCAAGAACAAGACCCGGAAGATTTTTGTCAGCTTTCCCCTGAGTATAAAAGCTGAGCTTATGCGGTCCCTGTTTCTCCTCCTCCTGCAATGTTAATGCCCTGATATCCTCCAGAGCCCGACACATTGCCTTCCGATCAAAAACAGGCCCCAGAAAACCCTGCCACTGAACATCCTGAATACCTTTCCGGTTATAGATTTCCGTGCCGACATTGCATACCCAGTAAGTCGGCTCGGGCAAACCGAATTCCTGCTGGCCCACCCTGGCCAGGCTAAGATGGCGTCCGCTAATATAGGCTACCGGGCAATCGGCCTGCAACAGATTTTTCAACAGGGTTTGTGTGCGTTTCAGACAACCTTCAGGTGGCTTCCGGGCTGTATTGGGCAAAAGCGTACCATCCATGTCTGCGGCAAAAAGGAAGGGGCTCGACAAGCTCAAGAAACCAGCCGTTGCAGCCGCTGATGCGCCTCCTCTTCAAGTTCGCCAAGGGCGGTTAACATGCCGGTTTCCACTGTGACGCGCATTTCCGGGTGATCCGCGCTGGGAAGAACAAAGACCGAACCGGTGTCAAAGGTTAAGCGGACACCTTCCGGAACCGCACTCAGATCAGCCTCGGGAAGTTTTGCTATTTCACGCATGACTCTGCCCATCTGATCCCAGGGGCAGGCCAGCACAAAACTGGAACGACTGCTGGTTGGTACACTCGCGTCAAATTCATGCAGGCTGCATTCCTGTTTGCCAAGAAATTCCAATAGCCTCAAGGCTCCGGCAAGGGCATCAAAATTGAGATAAAAATGCGTAAACTCCTGCCATTCAGATTCCGAATCCGCCAGGTCATTCACTTCTGCAAGCCGTGCAGCCGGCTCCATGCGGGTTACATGCACCTTGTGTCCAAGTTCCATAGCCATTTCCCAGAGAAAGGCGGAATGGTCAGCGGGCAGAAACACCTTGCCGCCTTTCGGTATGGAACGTATGTAGGCAACAGTGAGCAACTCCTGCGCCCGCTCCGGTGAGATAACCCTGCCAGTTTCATCCACCAGAAGCAGGGCTTCTGCGTTCCGGAAGATGAACATCCCAAGACGCCGGTTCATTTTCGCCATCTCTGCCAGTTCCGACTGTTGTTTCTCAAGGTCCTCCGCCAGCACACCAAGCTGCAGGGCATTGGCACCGCAGTGCTCCAGCAAACTGGACAAAACACGATTGCTGATTTCATCTCCGGCATGGTAGATAAGACTGTCTGCCGCCCGCTTAAGAGACGGCAGGTCAATCTGATCAGTCAGGTGATCCACATAGCGGTCATAGACGCGTCCCGGATAACGGAGTACGCCTACAGCATCAATAGAAATCTTTGGGAAATCGGCCCGGTAAAACGTCGCCTCAACCTTGCGCCGGGCATCCCGTGACAGAGGAATACCCGCCGCATCATACATTTCAATACGTGTCACTTCAGCGTGATCGGAAGACATGCAAACGTGCATCCCTCCACTCAGATCCCGTGCATAGCCGGTGACATAGCGGGTAACAGGTATCGGGCCATCTTCCAGATCGTCCACATCCACACCAACGGCCAGCAGCCCTGAAACCACGGCTCGCTTGATGAGTCGGGAAAACGGATGTCCATCACGACTGACCGCTACACGCCTGCCCTTTTTTGCCCAGGAGCCAAAGGCCTTGCCGATAACGGCAACATATTCCGGCGTGATATGAAGATTGGCCAGGCCGGAAATGCCTCGCGAACCAAAGATAGATGGCCTGTTCAGGGATTCCCAGACAAGATTTTCGGTGATTGTGGCACCGCTATCAATCTCTTTATCCGGCCAGACCAAAACCGAAGATTTTATAATTACATGCCGTCCAAGATGACAACCCGAACCAAGCACGGATGCATCTTCCAGTTCACATTCTGCTTCGATCAGGTTCTTTGGTGCCACGATGACATTTCTAAGTGAGCTGCGTTCACCGACAAAACTGTTACGCATAACAATACTTCGGTTTACGCTGGCAAAACGATCTACCTCTACATTCTGATCCAGCACGCTATGGGGCCCGACCCTTGCCCCTTTACGCAGCTGAACATTGTTACCAATCCAGCACGGAGCTGTTATATCTTCGGCTGAAGCGATTTTTACATCCTTGCCCACCCAAACCTGTTCCTTAATCCGTGTTCCAGTAACCGGAAGGCTTACTTTCCCGTCAAGAAAATCCCAGTGTGCCTGCCGTAACTGATCGAGTGAACCGATGTCACTCCAGTAACCCTCGGCGACGTAGCCATATATCGGGACATCCTTTTCCATCAGAGCCGGAAACAGATCATTGGCGAAATCAAACGGGCGTCGAGCCGGGACATGATTCAGCACATCCGGTTCAATCAGGTAAATACCTGTATTGATGGTATCACTGAATACCTCGGCCGGGCCGGGCTTCTCAAGAAACCGCTGAACCCTGCCCTCTTCATCTGTGATCACGATGCCGAATTCCCCGGGTTCAAGTACACGGGTCAGGCAAAGGCTGACCTTTGCTTTCTTGCGGCGATGAAAATCCAGAAAAGCATTGAAATCAAAATCCACCAGCGCATCACCGGCGATAACCATAAATGTCTCATCAAGATATTTTTTTCCCAGACGAACGGAACCGGCCGTTCCCAATGGCTGCTTCTCCAGTGTGTAGCGCATACGAACACCAAATTCAGCACCATCAACAAAGTGATCCTGAATGGTTCGTGGTCGGTAGTGCAGTGTCGAAATAATCTCCTGAACGCCGGAAGCGACCAGATGATGAACAATGTGCTCCATGATCGGGATACCGAGCAAGCGCACCATTGGCTTGGGAATTTTTTCCGTCAGAGGACGCAGGCGGGAACCTTGTCCCCCTGCTAGGATAACTGCTTTCATAAAGTGCTTTTTAAGCTAGCGAATCCCCTGGCCTAAGTCCAGAATTCGACATCAATATGTGGCGTATGCCGCGCTCCCCTAACCAATGCCAAGTTCCTTCCAGATAGCATCCACCCTGGCGATGGTTTTCTGATCCATGACAATAGTCCGTCCCCATTCCCGGGAGGTCTCTCCATCCTGTTTGCCTGTCGCATCAATACCGACTTTTGAGCCGAGGCCGGATACAGGAGAGGCAAAATCGAGGTAGTCAATGGGTGTGTTCTCGACAAGCGTGAAATCCCGAACCGGGTCACACCGTGTGGAAACAGCCCATATCACCTCCTGCCAGGAACGGCAGTTAATATCTTCGTCCACCACAATAATAAACTTCGTATACATAAACTGGCGCAGATAACTCCAGATACCAAACATCACCCTTTTGGCATGCCCGGCATATGCTTTTTTAATGGATACTACGGCTACCCGGTAGGAACACCCTTCCATGGGCAGGTAGAAATCAACGATTTCGGGAAACTGTTTTCTCAGGATGGGCACAAAAATTTCATTGAAGGCCATGCCAAGCACAGCTGGCTCGTCGGGAGGTTTGCCAGTATAGGTAGAATGGTAGATGGCATCCTGTCTCATACTCATACGTTCCACAGTAAAAACAGGGAATTGTTCCACCTCGTTGTAATAACCTGTGTGATCCCCAAACGGGCCTTCCTCGGCATATTCATCGAGTGAAACATGTCCTTCCAATACAATCTCGCTTGAGGCGGGAACCTGGAGCGGCACATCAATACAATCGCAAAGTACGCTTTTTTCATCCCTGAGCAGCCCGGCGAACTGATATTCGGAAAGCGTGTCTGGAATGGGAGTGACAGCAGCAAGAATAGTTGCCGGATCAGCACCAATTACCACGGCTACCGGAAAGCTGTCAGCCCCGGCGGCTCTCGCCTCTCGGTGATCCTGGGCACCACCACGATGTTTCAACCAGCGCATGATCAGCTTGTTCCTGCCAAGGAGTTGCTGACGGTAGATACCCAGATTATGCCGTTCTTTATTTGGCCCCTTACTTACCACCAGACCCCAGGTAACTAGAGGCGCAGCATCATCAGGCCAGCATGTCTGGATAGGTAAACGGGCCAGATCAACGTCATCACCGGTCCAGCTTTTTTGCATCCAGGGTGCCTTTTTTACCGTCTTTGGTGCCATAAGCATTGCTTTTTTCAGAGCCGGCAACTTTTCCCAGATATCACGAACCCCCCGGGGAGGATCCGGTTCCTTCAGATAGGCCAACAACTCGCCAATATCACGTAATTCGTCAACCGATGACCGACCCAGAGCCATCGCAATCCGCTCCTGAGTGCCAAAAAGATTAGTCAGAACCGGCAGGTCATGCCCCTTGATATTCTCAAACAATAGGGTCGGCCCGCCCTGAGACAGTACGCGCCGGGATATCTCTGTTATTTCAAGCCTGGGATCCACCTCGATTTGAATACGTTTCAACAAATGGGCATCTTCCAGTTGCCGGATAAAACCCCGCAAATCAGTACAACTCAATTGCACGTCCGTACTTTTGAAAGTTACTCATGTATTCAATAATTCCCTGCAACGTCCATGGCCTTTTTACTCTGAGGAAAACAAAAAGTGCGAAATATCAGGAGCTTTCGATTTCAAAAACCGTATCCAGTTTGGCCAGTTCAAACACGTCCTGTACATTCTGTGACAAGCCGGAAAGGATAAAATGTCCGCCATGCTCCCGACTCCACTGGAGCCCTTCAACAAGGGTGGCTATTCCGGATGAATCCATGAAACTGACCTGCTTCAGGTCAATGGAGATACGCTTTCTCTTTGCAGTTAATAAAGGCTTCAGCGCCTGTCGCAATTGTGGCGATGAGTGAATATCCACTTTTCCGCAAACTGTCACTGTGGCGTTTTCCTTATCTGATTGAAGTTGAATATCAAGCAAGATCGTGCTCCTTTGCTGAAAGATAACGGGTCAAAACCCAACGGTTGCCATCGTTTAAAGCCTCGTGAAAAGTCTCATCCATCACCGATCGGATCAGATGCAAGCCCAATCCGCCGGGTCGAATATCATCCAGACATCTCCCCTGCAAACAGTCTTTATCCAGAATAGGAGGTGCGAAGTCCCGAAATTCGAAACATAGTTTTGATTTCTCCATCGCTGCGCTCATCTCGATGATACCCGGCTTATCCCCGTATCCATGCTCACTTATATTGGCAAATAGTTCATCAACAGCCAGAACCATGCGGTTGACTTCAATAAGATCTAGCTCCGCCCTGGATGCAATAACCTCGACTATTGATCTCAAAACATTGATACAATCACACTGGCTATTCAGCGTGCAGCTTAAGCCGGATGTCTTATCTTTTTGCATGCTTGTATTCCACGCTGTAAAGAGTCATATGGCAAGTTTTATGACGGTGCCAGCGTGTAAAGAAGTCCGGGAAATGGCTGCTTTGACTTGCACGCTTTTTTTTGCTTCGGTAGCGTCCCGATTCTTTGTCGACTCATGCATGCACACACCCTATCGTAAGCAGAGGATATTATGCTCGAATCAATGCGTAACCACGCCCAGTCCTGGATTTCCAAAATCATTTTGGGAGGCATTGCTCTTTCCTTTGTTCTGTGGGGTGTAGGTGACTACTTCCTCGGGCCGCAAATGCAGGAAGTAGCAGAGGTAGATGGGAATCCCATCCCGGAGACTGAATTTTATCAGTCCTACGAGCGCCAGCTAAACAACCTGCGCGCTTCTGTTGGCAAGGACTTTTCAAAGGACATGGCTCGCCAGCTTGGCCTGAAAGATCAAACACTACAGACGATCATTAACCGCAGAATTATCCTCAGCGAAGCCAGCCGTATGGGTCTTACTGCACCAAATCCAGCCCTGATTCAGCGGGTTCATTCCAACCCTTCCTTTCAGACTGCCGGTACTTTTGATCCTTCCCGTTACCGAATCCTGACACGCAATCTGGGTTATCGCAGCCCTGCGGATTTCGAGAGGGAATTAAGTCTGGACATGATGGCCGACGCATTGCAACAAGCCATCGTTGGAAGCTCATCTGTTAGTGACAAGGAAATTCGTCAACGCTTTAATGCAGAGTACGAAAAGAGGGTTCTGGCCAGCCTGATTATCGAACCCGGAAGCCTTGAGGGGAAAGTTAAGGTAAGTGATGAGCAGGCAAGGGAATACTATGAGACTCATAAAAACAGCTACCGTTCGCCGCTGCGCCTTAATTTGGCTATTGTTGAAATCAGCCCTGCAAAACTGGGACAGGATATTGCCCTGGAAGAGGCTGATATATTAACGGCCTATGAGGCGGAAAAAGATAAATTCACTGAACCGGAACAGCGCCATGCCCGACATATTCTTGTACGTGTATCCGACAAGGAAAGTGATGATGAACGGCAGCTGGCCAGAACCAGGATTGAAAAGCTTTTGCAACGTATTCAATCCGGGGAGGATTTTTCCAAGGTCGCCATCTCAGACTCGGAGGATGTAACAGCTAAAGATGGAGGGGATCTGGGGTTTTTCGCCCGTGGCGCTATGGTGCCATCGTTTGAGCAGGCCGCATTCTCCCTGCAAACCGGTGAAGTCAGTGGGATAGTAGAGTCCCCGTTTGGCTTTCACCTTATCAAACTGATTGAAATTCGACCGGAAAGTTCCCAATCTCTGGACAAGGTGCGGGCACAACTGGAAGACCAGCTGCGTCAGGAAAAGGCCAGCGATGAAGCTTACAACCTTTCGCAGGATCTCGACGATGCACTTGGCAAGGAAGAAAGCCTGTCTGCTGCGGCGGACACACTTGACCTCCCCGTTCGGAAACTCGGCCCCCTAAGCCTGGAAGAAGCCATTGCCGACCCTCTTTTTGCCAACAATATTGAATTTCGCGGAAAAATATTCAATGCCGGAAAGGATGATCCGATTAATATCCATGAGTTGGACGATGGCAGTTATATAGCTGTCGAAATCAAATCACGGCAAAAGCCCGATATCCTTCCTTTTGAAAAGGTAGCTTCCAGAGTTTACGCCAATGTCAAAGCTGAGGAGGCCAGGCGCCTGGCCCGGGAGAAAGCCGAAGAGGCCCGGGAGAAGGCTGCAAGCACTTCTACTTCTCTGGACATGCTCGCTGCCGAATACAGTCAGGGCATATTCCTTTCCAAACCGGTACGAAAAAGTGGTGTAGGTGACGAAGCCGAATGGCTGACCACAACCCTGCTTGAGCAGGCATTCCTTACGCCTATGGGTGGAACACTGGCCAGGGTGATTGAAATACCAAAAGGTTTTGCTGTAGTGCAGGTGCGTGATGTAATCTCGGCGACAGAAGATGAATTTATCAAACAGGCCGATGGTATCCGCCAGGAAATCAGGAAGGCAAACGGTGCCTCCCGCTTTGCCCGCTGGATTGCATCGGTACGCGATCGCCATGAGATAAACATCAACGAAACGGCTTTGGATCGTTACTAAACTTATGACTGGTGGAGCCGGACGGGATCGAACCGACGACCTCTACAATGCCATTGTAGCGCTCTCCCAACTGAGCTACGGCCCCTTTAAAGACCGCGCATTTAGCCATGCTCCCATGGGACTGTCAACCGTATCCGAATGAAAAATGCCGCTCCACCTTTGCGTCTTTTCCGACGTGAGCTTTCAGCCGATTGCGAAACGCCATTATCCGTCTTTGCCCGGCTCCGGGGTTCGGGAAACTGTTTCTTACTTGAAAGTGCTGAAGGCGGAGAAAGTTGGGGCAGATACAGCATCATTGGCTTTGAGCCAGCCTGTATCGCTGTGGAAAGAAACAGGAAACTTCACCTGAACCACCGTGATGGTAAAGATACGATTCTCCCTGACATAGACATTCTGGAGTGGCTTAAACACGAGGTTGAGCTGGCCGAACCGTTGAACTCTGATGATTTCCCCTTTAGCGGCGGTGCTGTCGGATTCTTCTCTTATGACATCATACACCGGTTTGAATCTCTGCAGAACAGGCACCAGTTATCTGATCAACCACTAGCTGCCTTTCTGCTCGTCGACCGCTTTGTTGTATTCGACAACCTGCGCGGCTCCCTGTTTTTGTGTATCCGGGCACCGGAAGATAGTCATGTTGATGCGCTTCTGGACAGCATTGAATCCAGACTAACGGGCCCCGGACTTGCACCAATGCATCTGGATGCAAACCTGGATGCGTGTCCCGGGCCACAAGCCGAGATGACACCACGGGAGTTTGAGGCAAATGTCGAACTTGCCAAGGAATACATTCTGGCCGGAGATATCTTCCAGGTAGTGTTGTCACAACGTTTCAGCGCCCCGCTTTCATGTGACCCTATCCAGATCTACCGCGCTGTCCGTCATATCAACCCCTCTCCCTATCTCTTTTACCTCCATGTTGATGACACATTGCTGATCGGCTCTTCGCCTGAAATTCTGGTGCGCAAGGATGGCCGCAAGGCCGTGGTCAGGCCGATTGCAGGAACTCGCCCCCGTGGCCGCACGCAGGAAGAAGATGAAGCCTTTGAAAAGGATTTGCTGTCTGACAACAAAGAACTGGCTGAACATGTCATGCTGGTTGACCTTGGGCGTAATGATCTTGGCCGTGTTTGCCAGTACGGCAGCGTCCGGCTTACTGAATCGACACAGGTCGAACGCTACTCACATGTGATGCACATTGTTTCCAACGTGGAAGGAATTTTAGCTGATGAAGTGGGATGCCTTGACCTGCTGGCCGCCACTTTTCCAGCTGGCACGGTATCAGGGGCTCCGAAAATCCGCGCTATGCAAATTATCAACGAGCTTGAACCCATGGCTCGTGGTCCCTACGCCGGAGCCGTAGGCTATATCTCCTTTGGCGGTGAACGTATGGATACCGCCATTTCGATTCGAACAGCAGTCATTCAGGAGGGGAGAGTTCAGGTACAGGCAGGGGCTGGCATCGTAGCTGATTCAGTTCCCTCCAGAGAACATCAGGAGTGCGTGAACAAAGCCACGGCCATGTTTCGCGCTGTAGCTCTGGCTGAGACACAGCAGGAAAAAATATGATTCTCGTCATCGATAACTACGATTCGTTTACTTTCAATCTGGTTCAATACCTGGGTGAGCTTGGCAAACAAATCTTGGTACATCGAAATGATCAAATCAGCATTGACTCCATCCGGAAACTTCATCCCAGCCATATCGTCATCTCACCCGGCCCATGTACACCGAATGAAGCGGGTATTTCTGTCCCCCTGGTACAGGCATTCTCCGGTCGCATTCCAATTCTTGGTGTCTGCCTTGGTCATCAGTCCATTGCTGCCGCGTTTGGCGGAAATGTGGTCATGGCACCGCGGCTCATGCACGGAAAGACCAGCCCCATCCATCATGACGGCTCAATATTGTTCGACAATTTGCCATCACCCTTCACAGCGACACGCTACCATTCACTGACTGTCTCCGAACCTTTACCCGATTGTCTTAAGCGCACAGCCTGGACAGTTGAGAACGAATTGATGGGCCTGGATCATGTTCAACATCCAACCTTTGGCGTGCAGTTTCACCCTGAATCTATCCTGACCGAGTATGGGCACAGGCTGTTAGGCAACTTTCTGGAAATTCAGGCATGAGCACAAACATCCGGCGAGCCATTCGTTCACTGCAAGTTGGAGAGTCGATATCTGAACCTGAATCTGAACGCATCTTTTCTGAAATCATGCGGGGAGAAGCAACTCAGGCACAAATAGGAGCGCTCCTGATGGGCCTGACCATTCAAGGGGAAACAGCAGACATCATCACGGGAGCTGCCCGGGCTATGCGTTCCGCAGCTACCCGTATTCAACCGTCGAGCAAGGGTTTACTTGATACTTGCGGCACCGGTGGCGATGGCGCTGCAACATTTAATATCAGCACAACAGTCGCTCTCGTTGTGGCTTCAGCCGGTCAGGCAGTTGCCAAACACGGTAACCGGGCTGTTTCTTCCAGATCCGGCAGTGCAGATGTTCTGGAGGCTCTGGGAGTAAATATAGCACTTGCTCCGGATAGGGTAGCTTCATGCATAGATGAGGTAGGCATCGGTTTTCTGTTTGCGCCCGGTCACCATCCGGCCATGAAACATGCCGCCGGACCAAGGCGAGAGCTTGGCATCCGAAGTATCTTTAACCTGCTTGGCCCGTTAAGCAACCCGGCTGATGCCGATTATCAGGTGCTCGGTGTTTTTTCCAAAGACAAGCTGGAATTAATGGCAAACGCCCTGCTCCAACTAGGCTCGGCGCGAGCCCTGGTTGTGCATGGCCGTGATGGCATGGATGAAATCACCACATCTACTATCAGTGATGCCGTCTGGGTGGAAAAAGGCTGGCCCTTGCGCCAGTTTGAAATTGACCCAAAGGCCTTCGGAATACCGTATGCCAGTGCGGAAGATCTAAGCGGTGGCAGCGCCGATGATAACGCTCAAATCATTATGGAAATCCTGGCAGGTAAGAAAGGCCCGAGACGGGATATCATTCTGCTCAATGCAGCCGCTGCCCTCTGGCTGGGTGAGAAGGTTGAAGGTATTCCACAGGGTATCAAGCTGGCAGCGTCATGCATTGATTCCGGCA
>CAYLYU010000002.1:23433-28829 GCA_964387725.1 uncultured Zetaproteobacteria bacterium
GTTGAAGGTATTCCACAGGGTATCAAGCTGGCAGCGTCATGCATTGATTCCGGCAAGACCCGGAAAAAGCTGCAAGCACTGATTGATTTCAGTCGCCTGGCATGACCTCTATTCTTGATACTATTGCTATTGACAAGCGCAAGCATATCAGCCGGCAGAAACAACGAATTTCCGAACAGAGTCTGCTTGCTCTCTGTAAACAAAGATTTGATACGCGAGATTTTATCGCAGCCTTATCTTCTCGAACATCAAACAATCAGACCGCGATTATTGCTGAGGTCAAAAAGGCGTCACCTTCCAGAGGAGTGATACGGGCCGATTTCGATCCGGTTGCTATTGCGCTTTCCTACCAGCGAGCGGGCGCAGCATGCCTTTCCGTGCTGACTGACATCCCCTATTTTCAGGGTTCAGACCGTTACCTGGAAGACATTAGCCACAACGTAAGCATCCCTGTCCTGCGTAAAGATTTTATGCTTGATCCCTACCAGGTTTTGGAGGCAAAGGCGTTGGGCGCCGATGCAATACTAGTTATTCTGGCTATGGTGGACGATGAACTGGCCAATGATCTTTGCGCGGCAGCCAAAGAACATGAACTTGCTGTTCTGCCGGAAGTTCATAACCAGGATGAACTAAACAGGGCGCTGAGACTTGATACCTGCCTGCTTGGCATCAACAACCGTGACTTGCACACATTCCAGACCAGCCTTGAGACCAGCCTGAATCTGCTGCCATCTATATCGGAAAACCGGATTGTTATTACCGAGTCCGGTATCCGGACGCGATCTGATATCGAAAAGATGCAGGCAGCAAACATTTACGGCTTTCTTGTAGGTGAGTCCCTCATACGTCAGCCCGATCCGGGTCTGGCCCTGGCCAAACTATTACCCTGACCGGGAGCTAACAGCTTATAGCTTTCAGCTCTCAGCAAACAAAAAAAGAGGGGGCCCGAAGGCCCCCTCTTGCACATCACGGGGATGCTTTTTCTTAGTAAACGTACTCGACCGCAAGTGTGGTCGCACTTACAGTGGTAGAAACACCGCCAATAGGTGTGGACTTGGTGTTGTTGTACTCCAGATCCAGCTCGACGTTCTGAGCTAGGGACCAGTAACCGCCAAGCACAAAGGTCTTGAGGGTGCTGGACTGAGCCAGAGTATCGTTCTTGATCTTGGTATAGTCATAACCAGCGCGCAGGCCCAGGTGACCAATGGCAACCTCAAGCAACGGAAAATAACCGGTGCGGTTATTGGTGCTGCCAAGAGCAGTGGTTGCAAGCGGATCCTGACCCTTGAGCTGAATAGGCATGTAGAAGCCAACGCCTACGTCGCCCATATCACCCTGAACCTGAATATCAAGGCCCCAGTCGGTCCAGGTATCAGGCACGCCAACTACGCCAAGCAAGGCGGCATTGGTAATGCCGAGATCACCAGTGGCATAGTGAAGACCAGCTACGACGTCAAGGCCGCCGATCTCGCCAATGTAAGCGCCACGCAGGTAGGCAGCAGGCTTGAGTTCTACATAGAAACCAGCCGGGTTAACACCACCCTGAGGCACAACGGCGGAAGCGCCGAGATAGAAAGAGTCGGCCAACAGCGCATAGGCGCCAATACCGGTAACACCATTGTGCATGAAGGTACGATAGGCATCGAAACGGTGCTGGGAAGAACGTGTGTTACGGGTGATGGTGTTAGAACCATCATTCAAAGCCCAACCCATGCCCAGGGCATCAGTAGAGTATATGCCAAGGCCGATTGGACCCATATCGGTGTCAGCTACAAAATAGAATTTGTAGGACAGCGGACCACCGTTCCACTCGGTCAAACCACCGAAGTGCTCGCCATAACGACCACCAATCAGGAGGGCAGCTTCGTCAAAATAACGAATGCCAAGGCTGGCCGCGGTACCAGGGATACCGGGATTTACAAGGCCGGTCTGGTTCTTGATGTCCATCTTGAACAGCAAAGATGCGTTGAATACTGCAGGCAGGGACAGGCCCTCGTCCTCGAGCAGAGCCTGCTCGCCAACGTCACGGAATGCATTAATTTTGAAATTACGGCCAAAAGCGGCAAGTTTAGGGATACGCTTGAAATGGCAGCTTGTGCAAGCAGCGCCGGTCTGGCGTGCAAATGCTGGAACAGCTTCAGCTGTGTTGGGTGCAACGGCAACAGTCGAGACAGCAACAAGAGCGAAGGCAGCAGCAGAAAGAAGAATCTTCTTCATAAGTTGTTTTCCTCCAAATATATTCGCTTCCAAAAATCGGGAGCAGTTGCCGAAATATGTGTGAGGGCTATCACAGAGTCAATGCAATGAAGAGTCTCTGTGTCATTTCGTCACATAAGGAGCAAGTTACAAAAAAAGGTGCGGGAATAATTTCCGCACCTTTTTCAGAATATTGCTTCTATCACTTAGCCGCTCATGGACTGCAGGGATTCCCCGCCGCACAGGGATTCTCTTCACCAACCGTCAGATGCGGGCGGATTTTTTCCAGCGATTTCTCGCCTATACCCTTGACACTGACCAGATCATCCAGGTTCTTGAATGAACCATGTTCAGTACGGTAGGCCACAATGGTAGCTGCGGTTTTTTCACCAATACCTTTTACTGCCTGCAACTCCTCTGCACTGGCCGTATTCACATTGACCTGATCTGCTGCTGTCGCCGGAGCCTGCCAGCCTGCCAGCATCGCCATGAGAGCAAGCAACGCCCACGATAATTTAAATTTCATCATTAATTCTCCTCCTGTCTACTTGATAGCTACACCTATAGCAGAGATCATGATGATACGCAAATTCAGCTCTCTTCTGTTATTGCGGCTTTTATGCTTGCAGAGACAGGGAACTTGGCTCACCGTTTGCTTTATGAAAATAAGTATAAAAATCTGGAAAGGTGAATAATGGCCTGCAAATGGGGCTTATGAACCTCAACCCTGGCCTGAGCAGAAGACAACTTATTGATTATTTTTCCTCCGGATGCAAATCGAAAGATGCCTGGAAAATCGGAACCGAGCATGAAAAAATCGGCTTCTGCGTGGATACGTTTAAGCCAATCCCCTATGAAGGGAAGCGAAGTATACGACAGCTACTGGAATCGCTGGCGACGGAAGGCTGGGAACTGATACGGGAAGGTGATCATCCCATCGCCCTGAGGCGGAATGGAGCCAGCATTACGCTGGAACCGGGCGGTCAGCTTGAGTTAAGCGGTGCCCCACTCGCTTCCGCCCATGACACCTGTCAAGAAACAGGTGAACACCTGAAGTTTCTCCGCCGGGCAATGACACAGCTCGGTATCGGTTTCTTAAGTCTGGGCTCCCAGCCAAAATGGCCACAAGAAGATATACCCTGGATGCCCAAGGAACGGTATCGGGTAATGCGTAGCTATATGCCAAAGGTTGGGCAATCAGGGCTGGATATGATGCTGCGCACCGCTACGGTACAGGTGAACCTGGATTTCTCTTCCGAACAGGACATGGCCAGAAAGATGCGTGTTGGTGTCTGCCTGCAACCGCTGGTCACAGCACTTTATGCCGCTTCCCCCTTTGTCAACGGCAGGCCCAGCGGCTATCTTTCCTATCGGGCCTTGTGCTGGCAAGACACAGACCCTGCACGAACCGGCATTCCTGCTGCGATATTCAAAGATGACTTTGGTTTTGAACAGTACGCCGACTGGGCCCTCGATGCCCCCATGTACTTTGTTATCCGCGATGGCCGATACATTGATTGCTCGGGACAAAGTTTTCATGATTTTCTGAAAGGCAGGCTTCCCGCCCTGCCCGGCGAACTCCCCACCCTGGCAGACTGGGAACTGCATCTCACTACTGTTTACCCGGACGTGCGCCTGAAGCAGTACATAGAAATGCGCGGTGCAGATGCCGGGCCCAGGGCCTGGATCTGCTCTCTGCCGGCACTCTGGAAAGGCTTACTCTACAGCAAGGAGTCCCTGGACAAAGCATGGGAGATGATTTCAAGCTGGACGCATAAGGAAGTGACCTGCCTGAGTCAGGCCGCAGCAAAGTCTGCCCTGCAAACACCGTTCAGGGATACAACGGTGCTTTCTCTTTGTAAGGAAATGCTGGATATAGCCGAAGAAGGCCTCACACACCAAAACATACAAAACAGTATAGGACAAAACGAAACCATTTTTCTTAAACCTCTTCAGGAAACTGTTGTATCCGGAAGGACCCAGGCAGAAATCTGGCTGGAGGCCTATACTGGCCGCTGGCATGAAGATATTGATGCCATCTTCGTTGAAGCTACGCACCCCTGATCCGGGAAACATGATTTACCGGCGCAGCTATTCCTGCAACAATTCAGACTTATGACTGCAAACATCATTGACGGCAAAACCATTTCCGCCCGCATTCGGCAGAGCTTGCAAAAAGAAGTGGAAATGCTTTCCAGCACATACGAACGCGCACCCGGTCTGGCTGTTATTCTTGTTGGCAGCCACGCGCCTTCACAAGTGTATGTGCGAAACAAGAAAAAAGCCTGTCAAACTGCTGGCATCGTATCTATTGCCCACAACCTCCCCGCATCCACCAGCCAGAAGTACCTGCTCGGCCTGATTTCAGAACTAAACAGCGATCCGCTGGTGGATGGCATTCTGGTGCAACTCCCCTTGCCGGAGCATATTGATCCGGAAGTCGTCATTGAAGCAATCCTCCCCAATAAAGATGTAGACGGCTTCCACCCCTATAATGTAGGCAGGCTTGCCGTCCGCATGCCGCTACTACGCCCATGCACCCCCTATGGCTGCATAAAACTGCTGAAAGAAATCGACTGCAATCTCTATGGCATGGAGGCCTGTGTGGTCGGGGCCTCCAATATTGTTGGCAGGCCCATGGCCCTGGAACTGCTTCTGGCTGGAGCCACGCCAACTATCGTGCACAAATTCTCCAGAGACCTTGCCGATCATATCAGACGTGCGGAGATCGTCGTTGCCGCCGCCGGCAAACCAGGCCTTATCAAGGGAGAATGGATTAAAAAAGGCGCAATCGTACTCGATGTAGGCATTACCAGAGGGGATGACGGCAAACTATGCGGTGATGTGGAATTTGAAGAGGCTGCCGGGCGAGCGGCCTGGATTACACCCGTGCCGGGAGGGGTGGGCCCCATGACGATCACGATGCTGCTCGCCAATACTGTTCAAGCATACAATATGCATATTAGCGCATGACCGGGCTTGCTAAAACTCCACTGTATAAGGAGCACATCCGGCTTGCTGCAAAAATGGTACCTTTTGCCGGATTTGATATGCCTGTGCAATACCCCGGCGGCGCGCTAAGGGAGTATCAGGCGGTTCGCAATGGTGGTGCCGGTATCTTCGACATCTCCCATATGGGCCAGATTCGCGTTATTGGCAGTCAGGCTCAGAAATTTTTGCAATACGTTTGCAGCAATGAT
>CAYLYU010000002.1:28929-44494 GCA_964387725.1 uncultured Zetaproteobacteria bacterium
TTCGAAAATAAACTAACGCAGACCTTTGCAGATGATAAATGAGTGATTTTTCTGTCATCTGCATTGGGAACGAGGAAAAACATGAATATTCCGGCTGATTTAATCTTTACCAAAGAACATGAATGGTTGCGGCTGGATAATGATACAGCCACTTTTGGCATCAGCGATCACGCTCAGGAAGCACTGGGCGATATCGTCTTCGTGGAAGTGCCCGAAACCGGTCAACAACTGAAGGCTCAGGAACCCTGTGCTGTCGTGGAATCGGTGAAAGCAGTATCTGATGTATATGCCCCTGCTGCGGGAGAAATTATCGAGGTCAATGAAGCCCTGGATTCATTTCCTGAACTGGTAAATACGGATCCCTACGGCGAAGGCTGGATTGCTATAATCAGGTTTGACAAAGATGTAGACCTTTCCTCTCTAATGAATGCTGATGCCTATGCAACTTTTCTGGAGGAATAAACCCATTTAACGTTAGAAGCAGGTTAGCATAGATGGACTCGGCTTTATTACTTTTGCCTTTTAGTCTGCACCTATCTGTGACTACAGGGTTCTGAATATGAGATTTCTTCCCCATACTAATGCTGATCGTGCCTCGATGCTGGAAGATATTGGCCATGACTCGATTCGCGATCTGTTTGCCGATATACCCGTTGCATTTTTGCAGGAACCGGGAAAACTGGATTTGCCGGCAGCCAGATCCGAGGCCGAAATTGTACGTCACTTCAATGCTGCTGCTGAACAAAACCGACATACCGGCAATAGCCGCTGTTTCCTGGGAGGAGGCACCTACCATCATTTCATCCCGGCTGTCGTAGACTATATTATCTCCAGAGGTGAATTTTTGACGGCGTACACACCTTATCAACCGGAGATTGCCCAGGGAACCCTTCAAACCCTGTTTGAGTTCCAGACAATGATTGCCCGTCTGACCGGTATGGATATAGCCAATGCCTCCATGTATGAAGCAGCAACAGCTCTGGCCGAAGCTGCTCTGATGGCAAGACGTATCACCAGACGAACCAGAGTAGTTATTTCCGGGTCTGTAAATTCCCGTTACAGGGAAGTAAGCCGGAATTATCTCAAGCGACTGGAAGGTAGTGTTGTAGAGGTACCCTTCTCCGGATTTGCCACGGATGTTGACGCGGTGATTCAAGCTGCGGATGCACAAACCGCATGCGTTATTGTGCAATACCCGGACTTTTTTGGTTCCGTATACGACTTAGCGCCGGTACGTGCTGCTTGTGATGCCAGCGGCTGTCTGCTTATCGTTGCCTTCTCCGATGCATCTGCATTTGGCCTGATCAACCCCCCGGGAGCATTTGGTGCAGACATTGCTGTCGGCTCCGGTCAGTCTCTGGGCATTCCCATGGGTTTTGGCGGCCCGCACCTTGGCCTGTTTGCCTGCAAAGAGAAATACTTGCGACAAATGCCAGGAAGGCTATGCGGCATAGCCACGGACAGTAACGATCAGCGAGGGTTTGTCCTGACGATTTCCACCCGTGAACAACATATCCGCCGGGACAGGGCAACATCCAATATTTGTACCAATCAGGGCCTGATGTGTACCGCAGCCGCTGTTTATATGTCCCTGCTCGGTGATGCAGGCCTGCGTACCGTGGCGAAGCGCTCCGCCGCAGCCCTGCAAAAACTTGTTTCCGGCCTGCCACAAGAAGTGCGACCTGCTACCGGTGCACATTACAACGAGACGGTACTCAGCTTTACCGATCAGAAAACACGGGATCGTTTTCTTAACAATGCGCGACAACAGGATATCTTTGCAGGGATCCCCCTGGAACAACTGGAACAAGGATATGCGCCGAAACATCTATTGCTTGCCACTACCGAAATGATTGAAGAAGCAGACATCACCACCTATTTGCAAGTTTTGGGGGAATCCCTGTGAAAGATGTCCACTTTTCCGGTACATCCGGTCTGATGCATGAAGAACCACTTCTTTTCGAACGGACTCACGGACAATCAACAAGTATCAGCCTGCCCGGGGTGGAGACTGAATTATCTTCTGAACTAGCTGTTTTTTCACGTCAGAAACAGGCAGGTATTCCCGCATTGTCCGAACCGGAATGTGTTCGCCACTTTGTCCGACTAAGCCAGTGGAATCACAGCATAGAAACAGGCTTCTACCCCCTGGGTTCATGCACCATGAAATACAACCCGCGAGTAAATGAAGCCATCGCCCGGATTCCCGGACTTTCCGCTGTACATCCCGAGCAACCGGTCGATTCCGTACAGGGCCTGTTGGGTATTCTGTATGATTTACAGCACTGGCTTGGAGAAATAGCAGGCCTGCCCCATGTTACCCTGCAACCCGCCGCAGGTGCGCATGGCGAACTTACCGGGCTAATGATGATCCGTGCCTGGCATGATGCCCGCAAAGACACAAAGCGCTGCCTGATTCTGATTCCTGATTCAGCACACGGTACGAATCCCGCTTCGGCAGCCATTTGTGGCATGCGCACCGTAGAGCTTAAGTCAGGCTCGGACGGTCGCATCAATCTGGAAGCGCTCAAGGCAAATCTGAATGACAGGGTGGCAGCCCTGATGCTCACAAATCCAAATACTACCGGTATGTTTGAATCCGATATTGCTGAAATTTGCTCTCTGGTGCATGCAGCAGGTGGGCTGGTGTACGGAGATGGCGCAAACCTTAATGCCCTGGCAGGGATTGCCCGCCCCGGAGACATGGGTATTGATTGTCTGCATATCAATGTCCATAAAACCTTTTCCACACCGCACGGAGGTGGCGGCCCGGGCAGTGGCCCCGTGGCCGTGAATGAAACACTGGCCCCCTTTCTTCCAGTTCCGCAAATCACGGAGAAAGGCGGAGAGTACCGACTAATACATGAAACCAAACATAGCATCGGCTCTGTGCTTGGCAGCATTGGACAAACAGGCGTGCTCATCCGTGCAGCCGCCTATATCGCTGCCTTTGGCCGGGAACACATCCATACCATTGCCGAAGATGCTGTACTGAACGCAAATTATGTACTCAACCGCTTGAAAGATGCCTACCATGTCCCGTTTCCGGGCCTGTGCAAGCATGAGTGCCTGTTAACCGATGAAAAACAACAGCGGCATGGCATCAAGACCCTTGATATCGCCAAACGTCTGATCGATTTTGGCTACCATCCCATGACTGTCTATTTTCCCCTCATTGTACATGGAGCCATGCTCATTGAGCCAACGGAAACAGAGTCCAGACAAACGCTGGATGCCTTCTGTGAGGCCATGTTGCAAATCACCAAGGAAATCGAAGCGGGAGAAACCGGGGACTTTCCTGCAGCTCCAACCCTCTCTGTTCGTGGTCGTCTGGACGAAACGGCAGCAGCACGCAAACCTATTCTGGTCTGGCCGGAATAGTTCTCAGTCCGTAGTTCTCATGAAGCAGTGCAATCGGAATCAGACCCGGACTGGTTTATTCCCCGAAGGTCTTGACGGTATCAGCCAGATAGCTTTGCCACTTTCATGGTGGATGCGCGTCACCATGGCCTCATGGGCAGCCAGATCCTCATCCGGAAGAGGAGGGCTGGGGCGACGCATCATCGTTGCAGTTTCTGCCTGTTCATCCCGACTGGATACTGTCTCGGGCAACTGTACAAAACCGGACGCAGGTTGACTCGGGATATCCATACCAAGCGAGAACTGTCGACCGCCGGTCATACCCAGATAAACCTCAGCCAGCAGCTCTGAATCGAGCAGGGCGCCATGCAATTTACGCTGGCCGCGTTCTACATTGTAACGATCGCACAGGACATCGAGATTATTCCTCTGGCGGGGATGTTTTTTGCGTGCAAAGGTCAGGGTGTCAATGACCGCTGTATCCTGAATATTCGGAAACCCGTTCAGCCGCAATTCATTCATAATAAAGCCAAGGTCAAAGGATGCATTATGAATCACCAGCGTAGCGCCTTCAATAAAATCCAGGAAACTCCGGGCTATTTCTTGGAAAGTTGGTTCGTTTTCCACTCTGGCGTTATCGATACCGTGAATACGTACCACTTCAAGCGGTATATCGCGTTCAGGATTGATATAATGATGGAAAACATGCTTCTTGCCTGAAAGCACCTTGCGGTTCACCACTTCAATGGCTCCGATTTCGACTATACGATCACCATTGAGAGGATAAAGTCCTGTTGTCTCCGTATCAAGCACGACCAAACGCATCAGCAAATTGTATCCCTCCGATGCACGAACACCAAGAGCGAATGTTTAACCCTTACCGTGCTGCCTCCTCTTCTTTCCCGAACCAGCTTCCCGGTAATGAAAACAAAGATTCCAGCAGGCCGGGAGAATCCAGCCCGGCTTGCCCAGGGTCAATGCTGTCAACCCTCGCGTTGGAGAACGGGCCATGGGCATGGTAAACCTTCCGCATGACGCTGTGCGAGCCTCCCCCAAGCACATCTCTGAGCAGGGGTATCTTGCCAATTACAGCATCAATATTCTGGAATGGCCTCATAACCAGCATCAGGTCCACTGTGCCCGCTTGCAAATCCATGCCTCCGCGACCGGCAAGGTCAAAGGCTGAAGAGCGAAGCGCTGTCTTTTGAATGCGCACGTCTTTTCCTGAAACTGTTGCCTCCACCTGAAAACGTTTGTATTGCATCCCCGAACCGATCAGATCCCCACGTTGGCCAATCAAAAGTTTGGGAAGATCTGCAAGGCTTGCTGCCGCTAACAACCTGGTAAATGTTCCTCCTTCAAGAATGCGACCATCATCCACCCGAAGCCTTAACCTGCCCTTCATACCATTCCACCATGGTTTATCTTCTGTAATTAGCCCCTGACCCAGAAACAGCCCTCGAAACATCCCGCCCTTGAACCGACTTGACCAGTTCATTTGCGTAAGCAGTCGACTGAAATCATCCCCCTGAAGTTGCGTAAACCCTTCCCATCCTATGTCTCCATTTTGATACTGTGTAACATTGGCACTGATAAGAAAGGACTGCTCCCAAAGTCTTGCGGACAACCGACGAACATCCAGCATATTCGGCCTTGGTCGACGAAAAAGCGCATCAACATCTACAGCCTTTAATCTGCCTATTTCCAGGCTTTTTGCCCGGATATGATCCTCACCCTTGCCTGTCGAAGATATTTTCGCCTGCACACCAGTTAAACGGGCACCTCCCCAGTTCATTTGATCCAGAAATAAGCGGATCAACATTTTCCTGCCGGTCACCTCACGCATGGATGGTGTTGCTTCAGGCAAAAAACCTCGTGTAAGGTATTTCCCGTCTATTGTCAGCTCCATTGGCACATCTTCAGCACCCAGCGTCAAATTGACTCGCGCATCAATGGCAGGGCTAATCAACCTGTCCAGCATAAGAAACTTTTGGGAATGACTGTACTCACCGTGTCCCGAGAACTGCATAACACTTCCTGAGCTTGAAAATGTTGTCAGTTGAAACCCTTTTGCCAGCTCATTTCCTCTGCCGGTAACGTTAAAAACATCTCCCGGGGCCTTCATGGATCCCAGCCAGTGCTTCCAACTTGCATCCTGAAAGTTGACCATGCCTTTCCAGACCCCGTCAAAGTGAAGGCTGGCAGCAACCTCACCCCCCGGCTCCACAATGGGTAAATGGTACTTCCCTACCAGAAAGGCCATGTTTGCCCGTATGTCTGCATCGAGCTGGAGAAGTTTCCAGTGTTCTGCATAAGGAGCTGCCATAATGTTTATTTTTCCACTGATTCCATCGCTGCCCGCATTCACACCCTTAATGCCAATCCCCTTCTCAGAGTCCCAGCTAATCTTACCACCCGTCAACAGCATATTTATACCTGCCAGCTTCACCTTCCAGGCGGAATCCATTTTGGCATGAGCTGATCCCTTGCGCGGTTCAGCATCTCCTGGCAACCATTCCAAAGCAAATCTGCCGCTGGCAGGTGCTTCCTGAATTGTAAGGCCGGGGATAATCTTGTTGATTCCCAACCAGCTTTTGAAGGCAATAAAATCAATTCTGGCATCGCCTTTTATATTCATCACAATCTGATCCCAGTCCTGTATCAGAAAGTCGCCTTTTATTTCACCAGACTTCCCGGGCAAGGTAGCTTCTGACACCTGGGCCCTGATTCCCTTCTGATTTAACTGAACGCTGCCATGGACATTTGTCAAAAGACTTTTCCCAGGGATCAAACTGATCTGCGCCTCAGCGACTGTCGCCTGCAATGAAAAGCTGGCTTCCTTCAAGATGGACACTTCAGGCAAGGGCCACAATGCAGGCAAATCAACTCTGAAATCTCCCTGCATATTGCTCGCTATACCCGTATGCATGTCGGCAAGCCAGGCATGCCACTCCTCATCGCCCAGGCCTTTTAGCCAAGGCCACATGATCGGCATGGAGAGAACTCCATCCTTAAGTTTCAGCTGAAACCTTCCGTTTTCCCACTGGCCTCCCAATTGAAGGTGGCTACGTCCAGATTTCCAGCTTAACTCGCGAAAGTGAGCTAATTTTGGCCCATCTTCCGCTTCCGGCCAGAATACGTCTGCCAGAACATGCATACTTTTGACAGGAAGAAGCACATCACCCTGTCCATCTACCAGGCTGGCCTTTTGCCTGCCGCTAATACTTGCTTCGAAGTTCCAGTGTTCGGCCTTTGTACGGGTCAACCGTGCTTCGCCAGCAATGGCTCCCTTTACAGAAGGGTGAAATTTCTTTGGCAGCCAGTCAAAACCCTGCCATTGCAACTCCATTAAACGGAGAAGTTTATCTTCGGTCAGCACAAGCCTTAGCCGGGCATCGGGAACCTGAACAATCAGCTCTCCATCATCAGCATCCAGAAAGACATCCAGATTCGAAAAAACACCGGACTCACTGCCGTACTGCCAACTCACTTCCGCATCCTCGAGACTTACAAATACGGGTGATGCAGCAGCTCCTTCTTTCCATTGTTCCGGAATATGAATACGTATTTTGGGATGAATGATGCGTACGGCTTTCACCTGAACCTCTCCGGATAACAAGCTCCAGATTGCCACGCGCACTGCCAGGTCTGCTCCCTCAACATGGAGGGTTTCATCACTGGTTGTCAGGCTTAAGTTTTCAGCCCGTATCCAGGTATGACCGGTCCATGACCAGGAAAGTCGGCCAAATGAAAGCTCCTTGAGATCAAGGTTATTGCGCAACAGACTTTGAATTTCGGGTTGGAATTCATCCAGATCAGGGCCATACAAATGCAACCAGGCAGCTGAGGCCACAAGGACAAAGCTCAAAAGCAGCAGGATGCGCCTGGTTGAAGCGCCAAATGCCATCAATTTCTGCATATTCCCGGGATCCCAGGCCTAATCTTCCAGCCAGTATTATTGTTGGTCTTGCTTCTTCAGCTTTTTTATCTTGGTTTCAAGTTGCAGGATCAGACCGTCATAGCCTTCTTTTTTATAAATTGTCTTGAAGTCAGTTCGAAATGCAGACACAAGACTGAGTCCTTCGATTCTTATGTCATAGACCCGCCATTGATCATTCTTCAACTTCAGGGAATATTGAACCGGAATTGAGATCGACTCATCCTTAATTTTGGTATTTACTCGAGCTTTCTTGCCTTTAATCCGGACATCTCCATATTCCACAGTCTGACCCTTATAACTGGCCAGGTTGTTGCCATACGACCGCTCCAGCAATTCACGAAAGACATCTACAAAATGATCTCTTTGCCCGGAGTCAAATTTCTTCCAACCTTTACCCAGGCTTCGTTTTCCCATCTCTCTGAAATCAAACTGTTTATCTATAGCTGCCCGGATAGCCTGCCTGTCTTCCAAACGTAACCGATCCTCGTCAGGTCGGGAATTCAGGACCTGAATCACGCCATCCACAGCAGACTGAACTACAGCCCCGGGATCGGAACTGGCCTCGGCATTCACCGGAAGTAACATGAATATTGCTACCATTATACTAAAAAAACCCTTCATCTTATACGCCTCCAGCTAACACTTTTATCTTGTACTACCGGATACATGAATAAATCCTGAACGCAACCTCTTTAATCAAGCGCCGAACTTCTTGTCCAAACCATTATTGGTGTCGGCATTGGAGCAGCACATATCACTTGGATGAATCATTGCCGGAATAAATAAACTTCGCTATTAAATCTTCGATATTAAGTATCGATTCTGTTTCCTCAATACTGTCTCCTGACTTGAGAAACTGGTCATCTCCGCCCTGAGAGATTCGAACGTAACGATCCCCGATAATCCCCTTGGTGCGCACAGATGCGATAGCATCCTCGGTAATATGTACACCTTCATTGATATGAATATTGAGCATGGCCTCATCCTCATCAGACAACTCCACTGCCAGAACCCGACCAACCGAAACGCCTGCTATCATTACATCCGCACCTGCTCGGATACCACCTACATCGTCAAAGCTGGCCTGAAGCGAATAGCCACTTTGACCCAAACCGCCCACTTCTCCCAACTTAAGCGTCAAATAAGCTATGCCAACGATCCCTATAAAGACAAACAGGCCAACGCCGATTTCTACTCTTTTATCCAATGCCATGGGCAAGCTCCTAAAGAAAAAACGATGTTAATATGTAATCCAGTGCCAGAATACCTACTGATGATGCAACTACGGCCTGTGTGGTCGCCTGTCCCACACCCTCCGTCGTGGGTTTGGCACGATAGCCTATGTAGGTACAGATGACACCAACAAGAAACCCGAAGCCTACTGCCTTTACCCAACCGGCATTCAAATCATGCAACGTCACCTTGGCCTCCATCTCAGCCACAAATGATCCGGAACTCACGCCCAGAAGATCGACACCGATCACATATCCTGAAGCAATGCCAACGAGGTCGAAGATAGCTACCAATATCGGCAGGGAAAGGGTCGCCGCAATAATACGCGGCATGATGATACGCGCACGAGGATTGACGCCCATCATCTCCAGTGCATCAACCTGCTCGGTCACCCGCATAATACCGATCTCAGCGGCTATGGCTGAACCGGCCCGGCCAGTCAGCATCAGTGCAGCCAGCACAGGGCCAAGTTCGCGAATAATTGACATGGCCACTGCCGAACCCAGCAAAGTCTCGGATCCGAACTTGGCCAGGGTATAGTAACCCTGCAAACTCAAGACCATACCTGTAAATGCGCCAGTAATGATGATAATGGTCAGGGAACCCACACCAATCATATATATCTGAGTGATGATGTGTTTCCCCTGCCATGGCGGTGAAACCAGCAAGCGCAGGGAAGTGGCGCTTATTGTGGCCGCATCTCCTAAGCGCTGAAGAACATAAAGAAACCTGTTACCCAGTCGGCCAAACATATTCAGCAATATATCCATGACTATAGCCTGACCGTACCTGGACTGTGGACCAGATCATCAACATAACTGCTGCTGCTACGGGAAAAGGGAATGGGCCCGTCAGGCCTTCCCTCAATAAACTGGTGCACACGCGAATCATTGCTGCTGCGGATACTTTCGGCTGAACCCCGGGCAATCACTTTACCCTGCCATAATAAAATAACGTGATCGGCAATCGAGAGGGTAGCCTGCACATCGTGTGTTACTACAACCGAGGTCATATGGGTCTTCCTGGTCAGACGATCAATCAAAGAGGTAATCACTCCCGCAGATATTGGATCCAGGCCGGACGTGGGTTCATCAAAAAATACAACTTTGGGATCCATAGCCAGTGCCCTGGCCAGGGCCACCCGCTTTGCCATGCCACCTGAAAGTTCTGATGGCATCAAATGGTTCATACCTCTGAGCCCAACCTGCTCGAGTTTCATGGTCACAATAGTGTGGACAACCGACTCGTCCAGGTCACTGTGCTCATGCAAGGGAAAGGCAACATTATCGTACACATTAAGTGAATTCAGCAGTGCCGAATATTGAAAAACCATGCCCACACTCTGGCGCATTTCGTAAAGACGTTTACGGGATATTTCAGAAATATCCTCATCATCAAACCAGATATGCCCCGAACTGGGTCTGGCGAGACCGGAAATAAGTCTCAATAAAGTGGTTTTTCCTGAACCGGAACCACCCATAATCACTGTAACGCCATTTTCCCTTACCTGAAGATCTACGTGATCCAGGACAAGTTGACCATTATAACTTTTGCTGACCTGTTCGCAGCGTATCACCTTTACTCCAGCACCTCTTATCTCAAAATATTCACAGCATCCTGCCGTTCACCCGCAAGAAATTCTACATACAGTTGAAACTGGCCAATTGATTGTCGGCTGTGCACATGTATCAATTATACAAGTGTTCTATCCCATAGAAGAGCCCACTATCTGCGAGTTCTGGCTGGATAGAACGCCAGGGCCTGTTAACAGTTCCTAATCGAGCTATGATGCACAAATGCATGACCAAACACTGCAACGCTGCCTGCAACAGAGCAGTCATCATGAGACTAACATTCGCAGGCTATTCGAATTTTCCCCCTTCTTTGCTGAGCTTATGCGGGATACCGAAGAAGCTGAATGCCGAGCTGTTTTTGAAGTTGCAGCTTCGGACTATCTACCCAACACATCATCAATATGGCAACCATCCATTGACTGCGAAGGGATGGATGCGGGTATGGCTGAGCTCAGGCGCATCAAGCGAAAAGGGATGAGACATATTCTGTGGTGGGAGATGGGATTGCAATCGGATGTTCTGGCTTCTGCCTTCAGCTTATCCTGTTTAGCCAGTAATCTGCTGGAGGCAGGGCTTCAGATGGCCAAAAACCTGATCGGGCTCAGGCACGGACAGATTGATGGAGGTAAATTCTGCATCATAGGCTTGGGCAAGCTTGGAGGCTCGGAGCTAAATCTGGGCTCGGACATTGATCTGCTCTTCCTCTGGCAGGCCAGAGCCAGGCAATCGGACGGAACACGGTCGCTTGAAGCCGGCGAATATTTTCAGCGTTTAAGCCGTCTTCTTCTCAAGCTAATGTCAGAGTATACCAAAGACGGACGGGCCTGGATTACTGACATGCGTTTGAGGCCGGGTGGAGATGGAACACCACTCTGCCTGAGCCTGGATGCAACGCTTCAACATTTTCAAAACTATGGTCAAACTTGGGAACGGGCGATGCTGATTAAGGCCAGGCCCGTGGCTGGCAATCTGAGTCTTGGTCATAAGTTTATCGGAGGGCTGGTTCCTTTCATCTTTCGTCGTTACCTGGATTACACCACTGTTCATGCCCTTGGTGATATGAAGCGGCGCATTGATGTAGAAGCGGGAAAGAAAGGCATTGAGGCTGGTTTCGATGTCAAGCGGAGCAGGGGAGGCATCCGCGAAATTGAATTCCTCATTCAATCACTGCAACTCCTGTTTGGAGGACGCTACCCCGAACTTCGTGCGCAGCCAAGCATGTCAGCCCTGAAAAAATTACTGCTTACTGAAATGATCGATGTCCGACAGGCTGATGAATTACAACATGCCTATATCTTCTGGAGAAAAATCGAACATGCCCTGCAAGCGCGTTGCGGCGAACAAACGCATCTGTTGTTTGAGGGCTACGAACAGTACCTGAGCCAGGCCTTAAGCCTGCCCGGGGTGCAAACGCTCATGCAGGAACAGGCAACAGTCGTACAAGCTCATTTCCGTAGCCGCTTTCCAGAGCACAAAGCCGGCTCCGGAGTTGAACTCCCCTGGCTGGAGGCAAGTGAATCCGAATGGGATCAGCGTCTACTGACAGAAGACAACGATAACAAACGCAGGCTCAAGCTGGCGCTACAGGAAATCAGGAACGATGCCAAGCGTGACCTGTTACCCGAAAGAGGTCGAAATCAGATAAGCCAAATCGTCGATCAGGCCATGCTCTCCTGGCAAGGTGATGCCAACCGGGTTCAGGCCCTTGAGGCTCTGACAAAATTATTCAGACAAATCAGTGGTCGGACCACATGGATTGACCTTTTATCCTCCCACAAGGCAGTGCTTGCATGGTTGTTGGATGTACTTGCAGCTAGCGCTTATATCCGGGATCACCTGATCAGGAACCCGGGCTGGCTGGAATGGCCTATAGAAAATGAACACGGCAAGGATCGCATTGAACATATCGAGAAAAGGTTCAAAGAAATTTTCAGTTCCGAGCTTGCCGATGAGGATTGCCTGGCAGATATGGCAAGACTGGTCGATCAGGCCCGAATCACGACAGCAATGGCCATTGCCACAGATAAGGCAGATCCTTTAAGTGTTGGTAGCTGGCTGGCCGCAACAGCTGATCAGGCCGTCATGATTGCCCTGCAACTCAGTCTGAGACAGCTGAAATTGCCTCCCGACTTTCCACTTGTCTGCCTGGCTCTGGGGAAACATGGCAGCTGCGAAATGGGGCTGGTCTCGGATCTCGACCTTGTTTTCATCCTTGTACACGAGGATCCGGCCAGTATTGGACCGGAGAACAGGAGCAAGCGGGAATGGTCGCAACGTCTGGGCAGACGCATTATTCAGCATCTGACAACGCCCGCTCCGTATGGCGCTGCTTACGATTTTGATGCGCGACTCAGACCGTCCGGCAGGGCGGGCGTACTGGTTACAACCATTGAGGCATTTAGCGACTACCAGCATAATGAGGCCCAAACGTGGGAACATCAGGCCCTTTGCCGGTCGAGAACCGTAGCTGGCCCGAAAACAGCCCAAAGCATGGTCAGAGGACTTGTAGATAGCATCATTTCAAAACCTCGCAAGGTTGATAAACTGACCCACGACGTAGTGGAAATGCGCGCCAGAATGCTTGAGCATCTGCAAAGCAAGGATCAGTTAACCATCAACCTGAAACACGATGCGGGAGGGCTTGTCGACCTTGAGTTTCTAGCCCAATATGCACGCCTTCGTTTCGGAGGTTCGCATACGGGCACGGTACAAATCCTGCGAGATCTTCCGGAGGCGACTCCCGAACCCTGGCAGGAACGAAGTCAACAACTGGCGCAAACCTACCTGGATTACCGGCAGATGGAGAATGTGCTGCGCGTGCAATTGTGGCAATCCATCGGCAGATTATCTGCCAGCGAAAGTGCAAACGAGTGGGAAACCATGCGCAGGCATGCGCCAATCAAGTCCCCGATTGTGTTGCATGAACGTATGCGCTGGGCGCATGAACAGTTTTTACTGCTCTTGAATGAAGATGAGGAGATCTGAAATGGTGAATGATTTTGCAGACCGTGATGGCCTGATCTGGTTTGATGGCGAAATGGTGGCGTGGCGTGAGGCCAGGGTGCATGTTTTAACGCATACGCTGCATTACGGCATGGGTGTGTTTGAAGGTGTCCGCGCCTATAAAACAGATCAGGGCACAGCTATTTTTCGCTTGCAGGATCATACTGACCGTCTGTTCCGCTCCGCTCACATTATGCAGATGTCCATGCCATTCGAAAAGAATACGCTCATTGCCGCACAACTCGCTGCCGTGCGTAAAAATAAACTGGACTCGGCCTATCTGAGGCCAATGGCTTTTTATGGTTCCGAGGGCATGGGCCTGCGTGCCGATGGCCTGAAAACACATGTGATTGTTGCTGCCTGGGAGTGGGGCTCATACCTTGGCAAGGACGGTATGGAGAACGGTATTCGTATCCGTACCTCATCATTCACCCGACATCACGTCAATATCTCGATGTGTAAGGCTAAAGCCAACGGGCAGTATATTAATTCAATGCTGGCACTGTCTGATGCCTTGCGTGACGGCTATGACGAGGCCTTGCTGCTCGATGTTGACGGCTTTGTAGCCGAAGGCAGCGGCGAGAATGTCTTTATCGTACGTGACGGTGTGATTTATACGCCTGATTTGACTAGCGCACTTGATGGCATTACTCGCGCCACAGTAATGCAACTGGCTGAAGAAGAAGGTTTTGAAGTGGTCGTCAAACGTATCACACGCGATGAGGTATATGTCGCTGACGAGGCTTTCTTTACCGGCACGGCTGCCGAGGTAACGCCCATCCGTGAGGTGGACGGGCGTCAGATCGGCTGCGGCTCACGCGGCCCCGTCACCGCCAAACTTCAACAGAAATATTTTGATGTGGTTCATGGTCGCAGTGACAAGCATACGAACTGGTTAAGCTATATCTGAACCGTATAAGCCCTTCGACGAAATAATCCTAGAAACCAGTAGGGAGTGCGTGCAAGGCGCAACGGAAAATATCGTCGTCACCTCACTGGTGATAAGCGTTTTTTCCGTTTAGCAAAGCGAATCAAGAGCTTGTGCCATGTGGGTGCTTCCAACTGAGATTTCCAGGATTATTACAAATGAATCTGTTTTAGCCAGCGCTCAAGAAAGTGGATATTGAAATCGGCAGACTGAAAACCGGGATTGGCCAGCAATCGCATGTGTAATTCGCGGTTGGTGGTCACGCCCAGAATAGCAAGCTCATCAATAGCGCGTTGCATGCGCCGGATGCATTTTTTCCGGTCTCTGGCATGCGTGATCACCTTGGCTATCATGGAGTCGTAAAACGGTGGAACAACATATCCACTGAATATCGCCGAATCCACACGCACACTGCGGCCGCCCGGAGCATGATATAGCTCCACCTTGCCGGGTGAGGGGATGAAGGTGAAGGGATGCTCCGCATTGATTCGACATTCAATGGCGTGCCCCTTCTTTTTTATCTGCTTCTGTGTAAAAGCAAGTTTTTCGCCTGCGGCAACGCGAATCTGCCACTCAACCAGATCAACGCCGGTAATCCATTCGCTTACCGGGTGTTCGACCTGAATTCGTGTGTTCATCTCCATGAAATAGAATGATTTATCCGGATTCATCAGAAACTCAATCGTGCCTGCGCCAACATAATCCACAGCCCTGGCCGCAGCTACACCGGCTTCGCAAATTTCCTGACGTGTTTTCTCATCCAGAAACGGACTTGGGGCCTCTTCGAGCACCTTCTGATTATTACGCTGAATAGAGCATTCACGCTCGTACAGATGAATGATATTGCCATGCGTATCACCCAAGACCTGTACTTCAATATGGCGCGGCTCTTCAAGGAATTTTTCAATGAATACGGTGTCGTTGCCAAATGCAGTGCCTGCTTCTACCTGGCACATGGAAAATGCGGCTGGTAGAGCAGGCTCTGAATGCACAACTTTCATACCACGCCCACCGCCCCCGGCAGCTGCCTTGATGATAACCGGAAACCCGGCAGTTTTTGCTGCCCGTTGAGCTTCTTCAACACTTGTTACAGCACCATCTGAGCCAGTAACCAGGGGAATGCCTGCTTTCTCCATAGACTTCTTGGCGGCAACTTTGTCGCCCATTGTGCGCATAGATTCCGGTGTGGGACCGATCCAGGTATATCCTGATGCGCCACAGATTTCCGCAAAGTCTGCATTTTCGGCCAGAAAACCATAGCCAGGATGAATTGCTTCTGCATCGGAAACCTCTGCAGCAGCCATAATGGAAGGAATATTGAGGTATGACAGGGCGCCAGCTGCAGGGCCGATACAAACAGCCTCATCCGCTAGTCGGGTGTGCATGGCATCCTTATCTGCTTCGGAATAGACGGCCACGGTACCAACCCCTAACTCCTTGCAGGCACGAATGATACGCACCGCAATTTCACCACGATTGGCAATAAGAATTTTTTGAAACATATTGCCCCGCCTACAGAGGGATAAT
>CAYLYU010000003.1:0-8931 GCA_964387725.1 uncultured Zetaproteobacteria bacterium
AGGCGCGAGGAGAGAAGTTTGGTAAATCCAAATGAACGACGAGCAACGCTGAATGTTTTCATTTGGGGCGCAGCCCTGCGGGACGGGCTATTGTTGTGCTCTGCCACGTTATTTCTCGCTGATGTGCCACGGGCACACGGTGCTCGAAATGTCTTGCATAGCAACAAAAATGGCCTCGTCGCTACAACCATGATTAGTGTTATCAGGCCCTAATATGCAACACTATTATGTGACTACACCTATTTATTACGTCAATGATGAGCCGCATCTGGGGCACATCTATACGACTATTGCAGCTGATGTGCTGGCACGCTTCCAGCGTATGACTGGCAAGGAAGTCTTTTTTCTGACCGGCGTTGATGAACATGGTCAGAAGGTTCAGCAGGCAGCTGAAATTCGCGGGATAGAGCCTATTGAACTAGCTGACAAGGTAGTGGAGCGGTACAGTAAGCTCTGCCCGCAACTATCTATTAGCAATGATGATTTTATCAGGACAACAGAGGATCGTCACAGGAAATCAGTACAGAAGATGTGGCAGATGCTGGATGATGCAGGGGCAATTTATAAAGGGAAATATGAAGACTGGTATTGTGTGCCCTGTGAGTCTTTCTGGACAGAAAGACAATTAAAAGAAGATGAGACGATTGATGGAAAAACATGCCCTGACTGTCGACGTCCTATTGATCGGGTTGAAGAAGAGTCTTATTTCTTTCGCATGGATGACTACCAGGAACGCTTGCTGGCGCATATCCATACCAACCCTGATTTTATAGCTCCCGAATCAAGACGCAATGAGGTTATTCGATTTGTTGAGAGCGGCTTGAGACCCTTATCGATTTCACGCACTACTTTTGAGTGGGGTATTCCTGTTCCGAACGATCCCAAACATGTGATTTATGTCTGGGTTGATGCCTTGACCAATTATCTGACAGCACTCGGGTTTCCCGATGGCGATGAGATGCGATTCTGGCCAGCTAGTCTGCACCTGATAGGAAAGGATATTTTGCGATTTCATGCGGTCTACTGGCCCTGCATGTTGATGGCCGTTGGTCTTCCTTTGCCCGAACGGATCTTTGCTCATGGCTGGTGGACGGTGGAGGGGGAAAAGATGAGCAAGTCCAGGGGTAATGTCCTTCACCCGGATGAGTTGTTATCCCGTTTTGATGTCGATGCCATACGTTACTTCCTGTTACGGGAAGTTCCCTTTGGCCAGGATGGTGATTTTTCTATCCAGATGCTGAAACAGCGCTACAATACCGAATTGGCCAATGACCTTGGCAATCTGCTGAATCGCAGCTTGTCCATGTTGCATAAATATCGAGATGGTTATTTGGCAGCGCCCCAGGCCGGGGAAGATACTGATCTAGCCCTGATTGCTGATGTCGAGACTATGCAGAGGGGAGTTGCGGAGGCGATGAATCAACAACTCTTCCATCTTGCTCTGGAACAGATCAACAGGGTGATTCGGCACGGGAATCGTTATGTGGACTCTAATGCGCCCTGGAAACTGGCAAAACATGGTGAGGATTTACGGCTGGATACAGTGCTCTATCACCTGATAGAAGCACTGCGTTTAATTTCACTGCAATTGCTTCCGTTTATGCCAACAAAGGCTGGTCAGATGCTTGCTCAGGTCATGAATCAGGAGAGGGGGGAGATATTCTCCATGCACGTCCATGGCGGTTGGGGTTACTTGAAGAAGGGACATGTCTGTAATCGTCCGGAACCCGTATTTCCTCGGATGGAGTAAAAAAGGAGAGGCGAACCTCTCCTTTTTTACTAAAAATCCGAATATTTAAGAGTCAGCAACCTTCCAGGAGCCATCTGGCTGTCGACAGGCAGTTCCGTAAGCGTTCTCGGTTTTACCGCCGACGATCACTTCGGTTTGGTATTCACGGCAATATTGGCCGCTGTCTGGTTCCTTATAGGTTTTGGTCGGCGTCATGGTATAATTACGGCCAGTATCCGGATTGTGCCAGGACGCAGCCTGGCCGGTAGGTGTGGACTCCAGAGCTTGCTGGGCCTGTCTGCGATCGTTTGCATCCATTTGTTTGCCAACATGCCCTCCAATCAGACCACCAAGGACAGCGCCCCCGATAATAGCAGCTGTCTTGCCGCCCCCCTGCCCGATAGTGGAGCCAACAAGACCACCGACAACGGCTCCACCCAATGTCCCGGTCTGCTGTTTGTTTTCACAGGCAGTCAATGGAAGTAAAACTAGTCCAAGGGTAACAGTATAAATAATTCTTTTCATATCATCTCCTATGCGAGGATCAAGCCAAGGCTTCTCAGTTGAACAAGAATAGCCTTTTAAACTCCATGTTCAAGGTAAAAAGATGTCACGGCTGGCGTATATTTTCCTCTATGCTTCCCATGCGTTGGCAAACTGGAGAGAAATCGGTCAGCATAGGAAAATGCCGAGGCGTTTTATACAAAGGTATATGCCGGATCATCAGATGATCCGTGACCATCGTCACCTGAAGTTTTTGGGGACATTGCTGCATGATCGTAACCTGTGGCATCTAAACCGTCATTCTGTTGCCGGTGCCTGTTTCGTGGGTTTGTTTGTGGCCTTCATACCCATTCCCTTCCAAATGGTCCTGGCTGCACTTTTTGCGATAGCCTTTCAGGTTCACCTGCCTATTTCGGTCGGACTTGTCTGGGTTACCAATCCGTTTACCATGCCGCCGATTTTTTACTTTGCGTACCGACTCGGTTGCTGGATTATCAGTCAACCTGTGGGCGACTTTCATGTTGAACTATCCATTGACTGGTTGATGACGGGCTTGGTAGATGTTTGGCAACCTCTTTTTGTAGGTAGCTCAGTTCTGGCCTTCATAAGTGCTGTGCTTGGTTATGCAGGTATGCGGCTGTTCTGGCGAGGTGTGGTAATCTGGAAATGGAGGAAGAGACATGCGACAAGTCCAAGCGATTAGCTCATCTGAGAACGGCATTGGGGGAAGGCGACGTCTAATTTCGTTAACGTTTTTTTATCAAATAGCTGCTGGAAATTATTAATTTCAGTGCTAATCTCCGCCTCAAATTCTTTGAGCCTTAGCCTGATTGTAAGGCAATGCTAGGAAACCAGGCCATGACGCTAAACTTTGCTTCTTTAAAAGCCTTGGCACCGTCAGTACCCGGTTGGGTAGAGGTGCTGTTAATTTTAGCTCTGTCGTGGATGTTGGCTGGGCTGGTTGTTAAACCCATGCTGCCATCATCGGGCGATTTGCAACCGTTACAGCCAAAGGAAGAAAATTATTCGGTGAATGTCCAGGGATTGATTGCCGCGGCACCTTTTGGTAAGACTGCTGTGCTTAAACCAAACAAAGCTGCTATTAAAAGCAGGCTGGCGATTAAGCTTCTGGGTACGATCGTGGCTGGAGAACAGTCAGCGGCTTTAATCAAGGCAAAGCCTGGAAGTGCTGAAGAAGTTTTTTATATTGGAGAAGCAATTAGCCCTGGAATTCTCCTTATTGAAATTGAAGCCTCGCGAATTGTTATTGAAGCGTCTGGTCGTCGTGAAATCATCATGCTTGATCCCTCTGCTCCTGTTAATACCAGGTTATTGCGAAAAAAGAGTGCTCAAGGGAAAGCGGAAAAATTATTAGCTCAAGCGCAAGTGCCTGTACAACGTTTGAGGTTAAGCCGGAGCGTATTGGACAAGGAAATGCAAGACATGACAAAATTGATGACCCAGGCGCGCCTTACCCCGTATTTTGAGAAGGGTAAGTCTAACGGTTTTCAAATTAGTGAAATTGTTCCGGGCAGCATATATCAGCGTATAGGTTTGCGTAATGGTGATGTTATAGGAAGCATCAATGGTCTGAGCCCTTCCAGAATGGATCAGGTAGCATCGATAATTCAGACTCTCAAAGAAAGTCAAAGCCTGCAAATGTCAGTACAGCGAAAAAAGCGACCACTCGAACTCCAGTATGAGATTCGATAAAAGGCCAGAGGAATTTATGAAACAGTCTTCCAGATGGAAATTAAGTGTATGCATGCTATTTTTTGCTTTTCTTCTACCCTGTCAGGCAATGGCAGAAGATGAAGTGACCTTTAACTTCAATAATGCAGACATTCGTAGCGTGATCAAGTTTGTTTCCGACTTTACTGGCAAGAATTTTTTGGTAGATAACAGGGTGAAGGGAAAGGTGACTATTATTTCCCCGAGGGCTTTACCTTCCGAAGCAGCTTATCAGGTTTTTTTATCCATTCTCGAAGTCAATGGTTTTGCCGCCGTCCCGGGCGAGAATGTCACTAAAATCATACCGCTGGCGTTGAGTAAGCAGAAAGGAATCAAGGTCAAGTTCAACGGAGACTTTGCCAGTGGTGATGAACTTGTAACGCAGGTTGTTCCCTTGAAATTTGCCCAGGCACAGCAACTCGTTGCTGTTCTGAGACCGATTGTAGCGACCACAGGAAACATAACCGCTTATGCCCCTGCCAATATGCTGTTAATCACTGATAGTGCTTCAAATATCCGTCGCATCCTTGATATCATTTCGGCCCTGGACATAAGCGAGGCAGTGGGCGTTAAACTGATTCGTCTCAAATATGCGTCGGCGGATAAACTGGCAAAAATTCTGACAGAAATGTTTGCGGGTAGTTCGTCCCCAACTGCTCCGAGAGCCGGACAGTTAGCCGGTTTAGGAAGTGCTGGAGGAGCCTCTGCCGTCAAAGTTACGGCGTACAGTCCGGAAAATATGCTTATCATAGTGGCACCAAATGCTGAAATTGCTGCTATTGCCTCCCTGATTAAGAAGCTGGATCTTCCCCCTCAGGCCGACGCTGGTCTTCTTCAGGTTCGGTACCTGAAGAATGCTAATGCTGAAGATGTAGCCAAGGTTCTTAACGAAATGGTTTCTGGCACTGCCCAGCAGACATCACCACTTGCGGGACAATCAGCTGTTGGGAAAAAGGCGGCCAGCAAGGTCCTGTTTACCGGCAAAGTGAAGATTGTGGCAGACCCGGCAACGAATGCTCTTTTAATTACGGCTGATCCGAGCGACCGGGAGTCGTTGAATAAAATAATTGATAAGCTTGATATTCGTCGTCTTCAGATATTTATGGAGGCCCTTCTCGTCGAAGTAAGTGCTTCCCGGGCGCAGGATTTCGGTGTTGAATGGAGCGCTTTAAGTGATTTTACCCAACCCGGCAGGAAAGCCATAGGTGGTACGTCTTTTACCAATCAGGCGGGAGTCAATATCAATACGGTTGCGGCGAATCCGATAACCGGAGCAGGAAGCGGCCTACTGGTTGGCGTTGTTGATGGAACTATCACGTTCGGTGGCGTAGAATTTGCTAACCTTGGCGCCCTGCTCAGAGCGCTTGAGTCTGATACCAATACAAATGTCTTGTCCACGCCAAATCTATTAACCATGGATAATGAGGAAGCGGAAATCATTATTGGTCAGAATGTGCCTTTTCTCACGGGTAGTTTTTCTCAATCCACAGGTACGGGTGGTACGGTAAATCCATTCCAAACTATTCAACGTCAGGATATTGGTCTGACTTTGAGGGTGACGCCTCAGATTTCCGAGGGTGACACCGTTCGTCTGGAAATCTATCAGGAAATTTCCAGTATTGCCCCCGGTGTAACTGGAGCAAGCGATATCATCACCAACAAACGCTCGGTAAAGACGGTGGTGCTGGCTCGTGATAAGCAGATGATTGTTCTAGGAGGACTGATCGAGGAGCAAGACACCGAAAAAGTCCAGAAGGTTCCGTGCTTAGGTAGCATTCCATTACTGGGAGAGCCGTTCAAATATACGGAGCTATCAAAGGACAAGAAAAATCTGATGCTTTTCTTGCGCCCACATATCATTAACACTGCGAGGGATATTGAGACCATCACTCAGGAGAAATACCTGAATATGAAGAAAATTCAGGATGAGCAGAGCAGTGACGCGACTTTGCTCTTTCCGCGTGACAATCCGAAGTTACCTGATCAAATAAATCCAGCCAATCAGACTGAACCGTTGGAAGAGCCTGCAAACAACCAATCAAAACCGGAGTCCCAAGCACCCTGATGCAGCATTACGCACGTATTCCCAGTGATGAGGTTGATACGGAACGGGCTTTGCGTTTTCCACTAGCCGTACTTAAGCAGGGGCCATTACTGCCCATGAAACCAAATGAGGATATGTTAAATCCCGTACTTGTCCCCAGTGATGGTGACTGGCCTTATGCGCTTTTGGACGACATGAGGCGTGTTTTTGGGTCTGAGACGCAAATCATTCGTGCTCCCCGGGAAGCAATTCTTGTTGAACTTAACCGGATTTTTGATATGGCCTCAACTTCGGCTGAACAAATGCTGGAAGATCTCGATGAACAAAATGAACTGTCACGGGAAATAGAAGAAGTTCAGGATCTTCTTGACAGTGAGGATGAAGCACCTGTTATCAGGCTGGTTAATACATTAATCAGCCAGGCCTTGAAGGAACGTGCCAGTGACATTCATATTGAACCTTTTGAGCGCGAGGTTCTGGTTCGCTTTCGTGTTGATGGTGTATTGCACACCGTGGTGAAGCCACCCAGAGGAGTGCAGGCAGCAATAGCTTCCCGCATCAAGGTTATGGCAGATCTGGACATCGCCGAAAAACGACATCCTCAAGATGGCCGTATCAGGTTGCGTATTGCGGGTAGGGAAGTCGATATTCGTGTCTCCGTGTTACCTACAGCTTTTGGTGAACGGATTGTTATGCGGCTTCTTGATCGTGGTAAACAGATGCTGACTTTGAAAGAACTGGGTATGAATGATTCTCATCTGGACCATATGAACGAAGTTGTCAATTCAGCACATGGCATTGTTTTGGTTACCGGCCCGACAGGGTCAGGTAAAACAACAACCCTTTATGCCGGTTTGATGATGGTGGACAGGCAGAATCGTAATGTACTTACGATCGAAGACCCCATCGAATACCAGCTTGAAGGGGTTGGACAGATGCAGGTTCAACCGAAAATTGGTGTAAGTTTTGCCGAGGGGCTTCGCTCTATCCTGCGCCAGGACCCGGATATCATCATGATCGGTGAAATAAGGGATCTACAGACTGCTGAGATTGCTATTCAGGCCAGCCTTACCGGTCACCTCGTATTTTCAACATTGCATACCAACGATGCACTTTCAGCCGTTGCCCGGTTGACTGATATGGGCGTGGAGCCTTATCTGCTCGCTTCCTCACTGTTGATGGTTCAGGCACAACGTTTGATTCGTATTCTCTGCCCGCAATGCAAACAGGGCATGCCGGTCGAGACTGACATCTGGAAAACGCTTGGGGTTTCGGGGCCTGAATATGATCGGGTCGAGAACATTTACGTTGCGAATGGGTGTGATGCCTGTATGCAAACAGGTTTTCTGGGACGAATCGGCTTGTTTGAGATGGCCACAGTAGATCAGGATATGCGGGCAGCTATCCATGACCGAAAACCGTTGGCCACTCTTCGGAAAATTGCTATACGCAGCGGTATGTTCAGCCTGAGACAAGATGGAGCCAGACATATCGCAGCCGGCATAACTACAGTGGATGAAGTTTTGCGGGTAACGCAGAGGGATAGCGTAGTGGTTGAAGGATGAGTTTGTTTGCCTATGAGGTGATGGATGCTCGGGGCAAGCGTAGCAGAGGTGAAATTGAGGCTGATTCAGACCGGGATGCAAGGCGACTTTTAAAAAACAAGGGTTGGGTTGTTCGTGATCTGGCCGCTGCAAATCATGCCCCTAAGCTGGAAAAGCACACTTCGGGAAAAAGTTTGCGCAATAACGAAACTATTTCATTCCTTCAACAGCTTGGAACGCTTCTGGACGCCGGCATGCCGCTGTCCGAGGCCTTGCAGTCCATTGCCGAAGGTATGGAAGGCCGGCGCTCGCGGCGAACAGTGTCAACGGTGCGTCAACGAGTTCTGGAGGGTGAGTCGGTAGCTGATGCCTTGCAGGAAAGCGGCTTTTCCGAGGACGTTTATAATATGGTCTCGGCAGGTGAACAGACCGGACAATTGCAAGCGGTTGCTGCCAGACTTGCCGATGTGCTTGAGCATCGCCAGCGTATGCAGCAGGAAATCCTTTCTTCAGTATTATATCCACTGATTGTCTCGGGTTTTGGTTTGTTGGTAATGATTTTTATGCTCACTGTTGTCGTACCGCAAATTGTTGGTGTTTTTGAGCAGACTGAAGGCCAGCTTCCATGGCTGACTCAAATGCTGATAGCTGTTTCAGACTGGCTGAGGGAAAGCGGACTATGGTTTCTTGTTTTTATTGTAGCGACTATATTTGGTTTTCATATGGCTATGCGAAAACCGTCTGTCCGATATTGGCGTGATGAATTGTTGTTACGCCTTCCTGTTTCAGCCGGGCTTCTTACCAAGATTCAGACTGCAAGATTTTCGCGTACATTGGGGATGCTGTTAAATGGCGGGGTACCGGTATTGATAGCGTTGCGCATCGCCAATGAAAGCCTGACTATATTACCGATGCGCCAAGTCGCCCAGGAGGCCTCAGAAACCCTCCGTGAAGGTGGAAGCCTGGCTGAGCGACTAAAAAAAGGGAAGTACTTTCCTCATTTGGCGGTTCGCATGATTGCGGTTGGTGAACAAAGCGGAAAACTTGATTCCTTGTTACTGAAAGTCGCCGATTCCTATGATGAAGAAGCAAGACGGAGCCTGCAGCGCCTGGTTACCATACTCGAACCGCTGCTGGTCATGTTGATGGCTGTCATGGTCGGAGTATTGGCTATGGCCATCCTTCTTCCGATCATGGAAATGAATGAATTAGTACGTTGAAAAACAGGAACCTTATCAGATGGCACTTACGGTTGTTTGTTGTTTTCTGGTGCTTTTGCTTTGTTTTATTTCCACATGCAGCACAGGCCGATTCGGAGGATACCTATTTTGAAGCTATTTCGATGGCTACGAAAGGAGATGATGTTACAGCTATTCGGA
>CAYLYU010000003.1:9031-22807 GCA_964387725.1 uncultured Zetaproteobacteria bacterium
TATTTTGAAGCTATTTCGATGGCTACGAAAGGAGATGATGTTACAGCTATTCGGAGTTTGCGAAACGCTATAGATATTTTAGCTATGGCAGACCCATGGCGTGCACGTATGGCTGCAGCTGCCTCCATGCTTGAAATGCGCTGGCAACGATCAGTATATCCCAGATTCAAAAATGCAGAGATGCATCAGATCCTTGTGGAAGCTCACTTGCGACAACATCCGGCTCCTGCCGAACAAGGTGAGTGGCTCGTCGGACTCATGGCAACCCTCATTCCCGGGTCTGGGCATGCCTGGCAGGGGCGCTGGCGTGATGCCGGAGTAGCAGCATTCATGGTTTGGCCTATGCTGATTTTAACTTTATGGGCAGCAAGGAGGCGAATGGGGCCTGTAACCGTATTTTTTTCACTGATTACTTTGTGGCTCTGGTCCGGAACCATTTTCTCCGCTGTTTCGCTAGTAGAACGAGGAAATGGTGAGCAGTACATTTTGTGGTGGCAAGAACTCTGGCTTGCCAGCGGTTTGCAGGGAAGGCCGTGGTAATACGATCACAGGATGCCCTGAGCACACTCAAGCTCATCCTTCTCCTGGCTGTGGGAAGCTTGATAGCAACAACAGGATTGCGGAGCTTTTCTCTGCCGGCCCATTCGCCTGAGAAGTTTCCCCTGTATTTTTACCAAAGAATTGTTGGCGATCTGGATGGCCGAAGCTGTCCGTCCTATCCTGTTTGTTCATTCTATGCGCGCCAGGCTGTGGAAAAACATGGGTTGTTGCTGGGAAGCTGGTTCATCCTGGATCGGTTGATTCATGAGGCAGATGACGTGAGAGTTGGCCCCCGGGTTATCGTTGATAGTCAGCAAAGGCTGCACGACCCACTCACTAGAAATGATTTCTGGCTAAAAAAAGGAGAACGTAATGCGTGGTAGGAAACAGGCAGGTTTTACATTACTGGAGATTATGGTGGTGCTGGTCATCATCGGTACTCTGGTGGCGATTATTGCGCCGCGTCTGGTTGAACGTGCCGATGAGGCAAAAGTTGAGGCAAGCAAGGCCCAGATGGGAAATCTGGCACAGGCACTCAAATTATATCGCTTGCATAATCATCATTATCCATCGACATCGGAGGGAATTGAAGCGTTGGTACAGCCAAGTTCCGGTGGCAAGCGTTACATGGATCGTGTTCCTAAAGATGCCTGGGGCAATCATTTTATCTATCTGTCTCCAGGCGTTCATAGTGATTTCGATCTGGTTTCATACGGTGCCGATGGACGGCCTGGAGGAACAGGTTTCGATAGCGATATCGGCAACTGGGAGTAAAGCAAGATAACTACAAAACCGAACTTTCTTCATCGCGGCTTTACACTCCTCGAGATTATGCTGGTGCTGCTCATTATTGCAATAATGGCAGCTTTGATAGTTCCCAGAATGTTTTATGGCTCTTTGGATCAGCTAAATAATGAGAGTCAGCGATTACAGCAAAGTTTGCGTCTCGCTGTCCAGGAGTCTTCCCTGACCGGTTCGCCCATCCGCTGGAGCGGATATCTTGATAGCTACAGGTTCGAGCAAGCTGATGAGGAAGGCGGCTGGCAGGCCATAGATGGAAAGGTTTTCAGCAATCACGAACTGTCAGCATCTATTCGCATTGCGGAGGTGCGTATTGAAGCACTGGAAGTTACCGGGGATCGTCCAATCAAGAGGGGAGAAGCGAAGCCTGCCCTTGGACAAATTATCATCTATCCGGATGGCATGTTAACCCTTGCAGATATCGTGTTAATAGCCAGTGACAGCAAAGGCGCTATTAAAACGATTCAAGTTCGACCCGGGTTGGATGGTGTACTCGCGGAGATTCCGGATGAGTAAAAAGTGCCATGGTTTTACGCTGCTTGAAGTGTTGGTGGCCCTGACCATCGCGGCCACTGCGCTGGTCGTATTGTTATCCCGTTTGGGAAATTCGGCTGACATCCAGTATGGTTTACGCGCACATGCCCTGGCAATTGAAACATCTATGGATTTGCTTGCCCGTGAACGTTTAAAGCCAAATGTTCTGCGTTTTGAAGAGAGTGGTGAGGTTCACGCCCTGGATCAACTTCTTCATTGGAAAAGTAAAGTTGAGGAAACTGCAATTCCCGGATTTGTCCGACAAAATATGAACGTGTCAATAAAGGGTGAACCGGATGTTCAGCTGTTTCTGTATCGAGCCGAGCGATGAAAGACACGGCAGGATTTACTTTGCTTGAGCTGCTAGTAGCACTGGCAGTTTTCGCCATGATAGCGGCGTTTACTTACGCAGCTGCCGTGCCGGCAGGAGAGGGCTTTCAGGAATTGCAAAAAGTTCGCAAACAATATGTGCAGGCTTATGCGCTTGGCAGGCAAATGCGCCTGGATGTTACTTCCTTGGCAGTTTCTCAGGATACAAGGCTGAACTCCCTTAGCCTTGAACACGATGCGAGAAGTGGCCTGGGCTATGATCAGCTTACTTTGCTGATTCGCGAACCGGATCGGCCCAGCCTGAGCCTGGTCAGATATTACCTGGATGAGGATGGCGATGAACCTCAGCTTGTCAGGGAGGTGGCATCTTCTTTGTCAAGCTCTTCAGATCAAGAGTCTCTGCACTGGAATATGGGTATAGTTGAGTCTCTTGAAGTGCAGGCAATGGATAAGGATGGCCGGACGTTCGATGCCTGGAATGCAACGGAGAAAAAACAACTTCCCTCAGCTCTGGTTGTGCGCTGGAAAGATGCTGAAGGAGAAAGAGAGCTTATGTTTCCTGTCTTTGTGGAAATGCCAACTCAGACATTGCTTCCTGGTTTTGGTTGATGCCCCTTATTAACGAACGTGGCGTGGCGCTGGTTCTCGTTCTGGGCCTGCTATCAATGGTCTCGGTATGGGCTATTACAGCTGCCTATGAGGACTGGATCAGCCTGAGGCAGGCTGAAAATATGGAGCTTTCATCCCGAGCCTGGATGGCGGCGGAATCGGGACTTGAATTAAGCCGGCTGCTTTTACAGGAAGATTCCAAGAATTCACAGACGGATGATTTTACGGAAGACTGGGCACAGCCAGCACCTGCATTCCCTGTTGATGAAGGCGAGGTTTCTGTCTCTATTGAAGATTTCAACCGGTTTCTGAACCTGAATGATTTGGTGAATGTGCAGGGTGTGGCTCAGCCTGCCAGGGTAGCTATAATAAAACGCCTCTTCACAATACTTGAGCTATCCCCCAATCTCGTTAATGCTCTGGTGGACTGGATGGATGCAGGAGATTCCCCATCCGGCCCCGGTGGTGCTGAGTCTTCGGCTTATTCAGGGAAGTCATATAGTCCGAAGAATATGCCTCTAGATCGATTGGAAGAATTAAAACTAATCGCCGGATTTGATTCTGATATAGTTGATGAATTGCGAGGCTTGGTTATTGTTGGCAAAAGCAATGGAAAAACCCCTGTCAATATCAATACTGCACCCAGAGAAGTCCTGTTGTCATTATCACAACAAATGACACCGCCTGCTGTTGACTCGATTCTTATGCTGAGAAAAGCTCAACCCTTTACCTCTGTTGGTCAATTAACAGGTCAACCTCAGATGGCAGCTATGGTCGGGCAATTAACTGCTGCAGGAATTACTGTGAAGAGTGATGTCTTTATTGTACGATCCCGGGCGAAATTTGGCAGGGTACGCTGGGGTGAAGAAATGCTTCTTGCAAGAAAACAAAACAAGCTGGAGATCATTTACCGGCAGAGGCTTGGATGGAGACAATAGTCGCCAACTGGGATAAGTCCGCCCTCAGCATTGGCTCTCTGGATGAAGATTCAAAAGTGTTTTGTGAAGGGTTTCTTCTGCAAGAAAATGAAGAGGAAGCTTTCTTTCCAGACCTTCCGGATACACATGCATCTGCTCAAACTCTGCTTTGGCCATTGGAAGACCTGGTCGTCCGATCGTTTTCGCTTCCTTTACCAAGTCTACGCCTGCTTGATGCCAACATTCTCGGTCAAGAGCTGGAAGACCAATGCGGGGAGCCTGCTGAAGAGTGGTGGCTTGCCTGGCAGGCTGAAAAAGTCGAAGATAAAATTGAAGGGCTTATGTTTGCTCTTCCGAAATCGGCAAAGGATGCCTTGTCTTCTCACCCGTATTTAAGTCATTGTAAATTTGTTTGGCCGGACGGCTGGGTGCGGTTGACATCAGGTTTACCGTCAGAATTTGAAGGGCCGCATGCGGCTGTGCTTGATGCAGATGAAGAGGGATTGTTTCTCGGTGTATATAGAAATCAGGGTTGGACGGGCTTGCGACGTTTAAACTTCGTATCCGCAAGGCCAGTTGAAGAACTTGTTGAGGATATTCGCTTAAGTCTTGAGGCCATGGGTTGTTCGAGTGATATGCCTGTTTATGGTCGGTTGAACGATCTTTTGCTTGAATCGCTTGAATCAATAATAAATTGGCAGGGGGAAACAACTTCGTACCTTTCCTCGCGTGTCGAAACAAATATTAGCGCGACTTTGCACCTGCCAGACACGTCAGGTCCAAATTTCAGGCATACAACCTGGTCAGCCAGGGCCGACTGGTTAAAGCAACTTTCTCCCTGGCGTCGCGTGGCCATATTGACCCTTATTGTTATCGCGTCTTCATTTTTCATGGATGTTTATTCTTTGGCTTCTCTGAATAATCACAGGGAAAGCCTCCAGCAAAATATCAGACAGGTTTTTCATCAGGCGTTGCCGAGTGAAAAAGTCATTATTGACCCGGTTGCCCAACTCAGGAATGTGGCTGGTTCCGTGAGCAACGAAAGCAATGGCTGGTATTATCTCAGACAACTGGAAGCTGTTGCCAAGCTTAAGAAAGAGTTTTCTGCAATGAAGCTTGGAGAAGTGAGTTTGGTTGATGGAGGTATGCTTCTAAGCGGGAGTATTACCGACTTTGCCATGGTGAACCGGGTTCGAGACAAGCTGGAAGAATTGGTGAGAAGTGAAGTGAAAGTAGATGATACGGAGTTGGAGAAGGAGAAAAAGCAGGTTCGCTTCAGGTTGAGGTGGCAATGAAAAAGATTCATTTTTCTGGAATGCAAGCCATTGTGGGTCGATTCGATCGCCTGAGGGAGCTTGTTTATTCGAGACTGCTACCCAGATATCTATTACTGCAAAAAAGAGAGCAGCGAATGGTTCTTGCTGCAGCAGTGGCATTGCCAGTGGCCTTATTTCTTTTTGGCTTGTGGCTACCGCTAATAGGCCAGGCCCATGACGCTCAGAAAAGCATTCCTGCTCTTGAGCAGCAATACTTAGAGGTTCAGTTGTTGGCTAAAAAGCTAAAAAGGGACGGTAAGAGAAAGGGAAATCAGGATTTGCTAACGACTGTGGAACAGTCTGCACAGGTGTCTCATGTACGATCATCTATAGTGCGCCTCAAACCCCAGCCAGATCTTGACGGCAAAAAGCGACTTCAGATCCGAATGCAATCCGTTCCATATCAGTCATTGATCTATTTTCTTTACAAGCTGGCCCAGGCCGGAGTCAGTCTGGATCGTGCTAAAATGCTGGCATCTGCCAAGCCCGGCATGCTGGATGTTGATCTCCTGGCCGCGAGAAGCAAATAATGAAACATTCCTGGTTAATTTACCTCCTTGTCTTTGTGCTGTCGCTGCCGGTTTTCCTGTGGATTCGCTGGCAACCCGAACCGCTTGTTTATTCAACGATGAACAGGCTTAAGCTTAACAAGGTTCTCCACGTTGAATCGGTCGGCAAGCATTGGCTTCCCGGGTTTCGTTTACAGGGAGTTACGGTCAAGCTGCGGAAGGGGCCGGATATCAAATTATCACATCTGGATGTCAGCCCTGTCTGGTGGCGTCTTTTTCTCGGAACTCCTGCGCTGGAATTGAGCGGTGAGAGCTTGCAAAAATCGTTCAGTTTGGTTGTGTCCTTGTCAGCAGATAAGCTCGAATTTCTGGATGTAGATATTAATATTGATGCTAAATTCCTGAGCCTATATATACCTCAAATGGCTCTGTTCCCTGTTCAGGGCCATATTTTGTTGCAAGGTAGTACTACTTTGAACAAGACAAGCATGCAACCCGAGCGGGCTGATATTAGGGTTTCTATCAAACAGGCCAGACTAATATCGGGTAAAACTCCGCAACCTTTGGGGAATTATGAAATCAGAGCTTTGTCTGGTGAACCAGGCTGGATCTGGTCGGCTACTGGCGGGGAAAATCTGTTGATTGATGGAAAGGGAAGCCTGAAAGCAAATTCTCCGGATGTTACAAAATGGCCGATAAGTGGTCAGCTTAAGCTGACCGGAAAAGGTCAAAGCGGGTCTCTGCTTAAACAAATTACCAGTCACAACCCGGCTCAGGCAAAAGTTTCCGGCATTCTCCGTAAACCCGCTTTCAATTGGTCGCCATAGGTAGCCGACTGCTTTTTCTGGGATGTATTTTTAATGGATATTGAAGGGATTGTTCGTGGAATTAGCATCTGGGCCATTCCGGTTATGCTGGCCATTGTTTTGCACGAGGTGGCCCATGGCTGGGTGGCGGACAGGCTAGGTGACAATACTGCCCGATGGATGGGAAGGCTTACGCTCAATCCACTGAAGCATGTGGATCCCTTTGGAACGATATTTATTCCTCTTATGCTGCTGGTTCTTCAGTCCCCCTTCATCTTTGGCTATGCCAAACCCGTGCCTGTTGATTTCAGGAAGCTTAGACGGCCTAAACAGGATATGGTCTGGGTAGCACTGGCAGGCCCGGTTACAAACCTTGTCCTGGCGGTATTGTCGACAATGTTGCTAGCCTTGCTTGTCAAGATGCCAGCAGCTATGAACTGGCTGATTGAGCCGGTAGCCTTGATGTGTCAGGCATCCATTCTCATCAATATGGTACTTTGTATCTTTAACCTGCTGCCACTTCCTCCTCTGGATGGTGGCAGAATTGCCGTAGGACTATTACCAGGGCCAATGGCCTATCAGTTGTCCAGGCTTGAGCCCTACGGCTTCATCATTGTCATTGTATTGCTGTTGTTGGGTCTGTTTCAGGCCATCCTCGGGCCTTTGATTTTTGGAAGCAGTAATTTTCTCATCAGCTGGGCTTTGGGGGGATAACGTTTTTCTTGCTTTAGCCCACTGTATTGGATAGAAAGCGCGCCACTTCGCTCGTCGCCTGAACGATTGTGCCCTTCTGAGGGTTGGAGCGGCGGAGGAATAACAATCGGAGGACATAAATGTCACAATTTACTATGAAACAGCTGCTTGAAGCTGGTGTTCACTTTGGTCATCAAACACGACGCTGGCATCCCAGGATGGCCCCTTATTTATTCGGGCAACGTAACGGAATCCATATCATCGATTTGCAGAAGACACTGAAACTGGCCAATGAGTCATTTCAGTTCATGCGTGAGCTGGCGACCGCCGGTGGGCGGGTTTTGTTTGTTGGTACCAAAAAACAGGCTAGAGATTCCATTCGGGAAGAGGCCAGCCGTGCCGGACAATATTTTGTCAATCATCGTTGGCTGGGGGGTACCCTGACCAACTTCAGTACTGTTCAGCAATCCGTACGTAAGATGAAGGCTTTGCAGCGTCAAAAAGAAGAGGGGAAGCTCGAACTCCTTTCCAAGAAAGAAGCCCTGCAAGCAGAGCGAAAACTTGCCAAGCTTGAGCGGTCCTTGGGCGGTATCAAAGAGATGGTGCAATTGCCTGACTGCCTGTTTGTAATTGATACGGGCAAAGAAGATCTTGCGGTCACCGAGGCCCGTCGCCTTGGCATTCCTGTCGTAGCTGTTGTGGATTCCAACTGTAACCCCTCGGGTATCGATTATCTTATTCCCGGAAATGATGATGCCATCAGAGCTATTCGTCTTTTCTGTAGTAAAATGGCCGATGCCTTGATCGAAGGTTCCGAAACCTGGAACCTGGAACAGGCTGAAGAACCCGGGGAGATTGATGATGACTCTGAAGCTATGGCCGCGCAGGAAGAAGAGGCTAGCCCTGTAGAATCCAAAGCTGAAAAAGCCTGAGTTCTTATATCCACTACAGAGAACCAAAAGAATTTAGAACCTGGAGGAGCATATGGCTCAGATTACAGCCGCGAATGTAAAGGCATTAAGAGAGCGCTCCGGCGCAGGCATGATGGATTGTAAAAAGGCATTGACCGCAGTGGATGGTGATATAGATGCTGCCATAGATCATCTGCGTAAAAAAGGCTTGTCAGCCATGGCTAATAAAGCGGGTCGGGTTGCTGCAGAGGGAATGGTTGCAGCAGAGGTTTCCGACGATACTGGTGTCATTCTTGAAGTTAATTCAGAAACGGATTTTGTCGCTAAAAACAATGAGTTTCAGAGATTTGTTAATAACATTCTTGAATTGATTGTGAAGTCGGACTGCAACTCGGTTGAGGCCTTGATGGAAGAGCCATTTGATGAGCAGGGCCAGACTGTCTCCCTGGTGTTGACAAAATTAATCGCCAAAATCGGAGAAAAAATTACCATTCGACGTTTTGAGAAAATTCATACAGAGGATAGTGTTGTTGCCAGCTATGTGCACGCGGGTGGCAAGATTGCCTCAATGGTTGGTGTTCATACTCTGGTTCCGGATACTGTGGATACAATTAGCAAAGATATTGCCATGCATGTCGCTGCCTCTAATCCTTTGTGTATTAACCGGGAAGGTGTTTCCTCAGATGCTCTTGAGCGGGAAAAAAATGTATTAACGGAGCGGGCTGCAGCAAGCGGCAAACCCGATAACATTATCGAACGAATCGTGACCGGGCAATTAAATAAATTTTACGCCGAAAATTGTCTGGTAGAACAACCCTTTGTCAAGGATTCGGATCAGACTGTTTCCCAACTGCTGACTTCAGTCGACCCCAAAGCGAGGGTGACTGCTATGTATCGCTATCAGTTGGGTGAAGGCATTGAGAAAAATGAGTCCGACTTTGCCGCAGAGGTATCAGCCCAGATTCATGGCTGATTCTATTCCATTCCAGTTAACCGATCTGGTGCAGTGCAAGCGGATATTGCTGAAGCTGTCCGGTGAGGTCTTGATGGGGAAAGGTGGATATGGAATTGATGTTGATACTGTAAATTCCCTGTCAGCGGAGTTGGTTGAAGTGCGCAAGCAGGGCATTGAAATGGCCGTTGTTATTGGCGGCGGTAACATTTTTCGAGGTGTCAAGGGCACAACTGTAGGCATGGATCGGGCCAGCGCTGATTATATGGGGATGCTCGCTACCATCATGAATGCCATCGCAATACAGGATGCTATTGAGCGTCTGGGAGAGTCGGTGAGGGTAGTTTCGGCTTTAACGATTAAGGAGGTAGCCGAGCCTTATATTCGCCGCCGGGCAGTTCGTCACCTTGAAAAAGGCCGTATCGTTATTTTTGCTGCCGGTACTGGGAATCCCTATTTTACAACAGATACAGCCGCAAGCCTGCGTGCAATGGAGATTAATGCCGGGGTGGTTATCAAGGGCACGAAGGTAGATGGCGTTTATTCGGCAGACCCTGCCATTGACCCGAAAGCCCGGCGTTATGAAGTTATCAGCTTCAGCGAGGCCTTGAATCAGAAACTGGCCGTTATGGATGCGACTGCACTGTCATTATGCCGGGACAATAATATGCCCATCATCGTTTTCAACGTGGCCACCCCGGGGAATATCATGCGGCTAATGAATGGAGAATCGATCGGTACGCTTATTCGAGAGGAATCTGCTGATGTTAAATAATGCGGAACACAGGATGAAAAAAAGTTTGCAGGCCCTGAAGGAAGAGCTTGCCTGTATCCGTACGGGCAGGGCGAGCATAGCTCTTTTAGATCATGTTATGGTTCCCTATTATGGCGCAGATGTGCCCCTTAACCAGGTAGCAAATCTTTCGGTGCCTGAAGCAAGAACAGTTGTTATTTCTCCCTGGGAGAAAAACCTGATTCCCGTTGTTGAGAAGGCCATTATGACATCTGACCTGGGCATCACCCCTGGCAATGATGGAGAAGTGATCCGTCTCAATCTTCCTGAACTTACTGAAGAAAGAAGGCATGAGTTGGTGAGGCAAGTGAAGAAACTGGCTGAGCAGGACAAGGTTGCAATTCGCAATATCCGACGTGATGCCAACGACAAGGTAAGAGCCCAGGTTCGGGATAAAGACCTGCCAGAAGACGAGGGCAAACGTTTGGAAGAAAAGATCCAACGCTTGACTGACCGCTACGTTGGAGAAGTTGACAAGATAGTTGAACATAAAGAGCAAGACATCTTAACAGTGTAATGGCCGAGCTTGAAAGGAAGCCAGGCCACGTCGCTATCATCATGGATGGTAACGGGCGCTGGGCCAGTAGCCATGGTCTGCCAAGGTTGGAGGGCCATCGCCGGGGCTCAAAGGTGGCGCGAGAGGTTGTCGAGTGGGCAGCAAATTGCAATATCAGACAAATTTCTCTCTTTGCATTTTCCACCGAGAACTGGGCCAGGCCCAAGGCCGAAGTCAAGGGCCTGATGAGTCTTCTAACAGCGCTTTTAACCACGCAAATACCGGAGATGAAACGACAAGGTGTTCGTTTGAGAACCATAGGATTGCTCGAGGCGCTGCCGCTAATGGCACGCAAGGCAATCGAGCGAGCCTGTCAGGCAACAAGGCATAATAGTCGTATCGATCTGATTCTCTGTTTAAGCTATGGCGGCCAGCAGGAAATTGTTGAAGGTATGCGAAAAGTGGCAAAATGGGCAATGGCAGAACCCTCTCCTGAACAAGTGCTGGCAAGCCTGGATGTTGAGACATTGCGGAAATTTCTCTGGTGTAATGAATTGGAACCGGTAGACCTTCTGATTCGAACGGGTGGAGAAAAGCGAATTTCAAACTATTACCTCTGGGACGCTGCCTATGCAGAACTCTATTTCTGTGAAAAGTTCTGGCCGGATTTTTCCGAGGATGATTTTCACATTGCCCTGGCCGATTATGCCGGGCGAGAAAGGCGGTTTGGTCTGACAAGCGGACAAATGAACGGGCTAGAAAAAACCGGATGAGTTCACTGACCAAGAGAATCCTTACCGCTATGGCTTTGATCCCTCTGGCTGTATGGTGGCTTTTATATATGCCTTCACCATGGTTTGAGTGGGTTATGCTTGCTGTTGCCATGCTGGCAAGTGTTGAGTTGATTCGCTTGCTCGGCCTGCCCCGGCAGCTTGCATTTTCCGCTTCAGCCCTTGCTGCTCTGGCTTTGCTTATCCTGGGTAAGCAACCTTTAAGTGCACTTGTTCTTCTTTTGTTTATATGGCTACTTCTTTCCGGATTTTCTATTGCGGAGAACGGGTTGCCTGAGCGTTTCAGACAATTGGTCCATGCCCAATGGATGTTTGTCTGGCTATTTCTGTGTGTCTGGACTATTTCGGAAATTCATGCGTATTCGAATGGACATATCTTCATTGCCATTGCCTGCGCCGGTATCTGGGCTGCAGATATTGGCGCCTACGCAATCGGAAAGAGCATGGGCAAACATAAGCTTTGCCCCCAAATCAGCCCGGGAAAGACCGTTGAAGGCTTGCTTGCTGCTTTCGCGATTGGGGCTCCCGTGACCGCAGTGATGTGGACATGGTTGCTGCCAATATCTATTTTGAAATCGTTTACGCTTGCCGTGCTTCTTATCGCAGCCGGAGTTGTCGGAGATCTGGCCGAGTCCGCATTAAAGAGATGTGTTGGTGTTAAGGATAGCGGCTCATTGCTACCTGGCCACGGAGGTATTCTCGACCGTATTGATGCATTGATTGTGGCCTTGCCTGTTACCTGCATGGCATGGGTGTCGATTTAATGCGTTTGACGCTTCTTGGTGCGACAGGATCAGTCGGTGCCAGCACCGTTGATGTGATGTTGAGACACCCTGAATTAATGACCGCTTTTGCCCTGGTCGGTCATAGCAATGTACAACGTATGCAAGAACTGGTCGCATTACTTGACCCGGAATGGGTTATTATGACAGATGAGAAAGCTGCCCTTGAACTGAAAGGAAAGCTTTCTCCTGATGTCAGGCTGGATACGGGGATGGATGCTGCCGTAGCGGCAGTTGAAGCTGAAGAAACCGATGTGGTTTTGGCAGCGATGGTAGGATCAGCAGGCCTTCCGGCTACACTTGCGGCTGTCAGGGCAGGAAAAAAGGTCTGTTTGGCAAATAAGGAAACCCTGGTGACTGCAGGTCATATCGTCATGCAAGCCGCAGCCGAATCAGGAGCAGAAATTATACCGGTGGATTCCGAGCATGTGGGTGTTGCCCAGTGCCTGCAGGGACATGACAGGTCTTCAATTGAAAAGATTGTGCTTACAGCCTCGGGTGGGCCGTTTCTGGACAGGGATATTAAGAGCTTGCACTCTATCAAGCCGGCAGAGGCAATTGCCCACCCAAACTGGAATATGGGCGCAAAGATCAGCGTCGATTCTGCCACGATGATGAACAAGGCGCTTGAATTGATTGAGGCCAAATGGCTGTTTGATATACTTCCCGAACAACTGGGAGTCTTGATTCATCCCCAGAGTATCATACATGCTCTGGTTCACTATCGAGATGGCTCGGTTATGGCGCAATTAGCCGAGCCGGATATGCGTGCACCTGTTGCCTATGCCTTGCAGGCCTTCCCCCGGATACATTCCGGAACTGCCATGCTTGATTTAAGCAAACACGGACGCCTTGAGTTTTTTCCGGTAGATTTGGATCGTTTTCCAGCCATGAGGCTTGTTCGTACCGTCATGCGTGGTAAAGCCTCACTTGCAATTGCCTTCAACGCTGCCAACGAAGTAGCTAATCGGGCTTTTCTGGAGAATAAATTGCCTTTTACTGCTATTGTACATCTTGTCAATGAAGTTCTGGAGGAAACAGAAAATATGGATGCTGCTGATCTGGAAACTGTTTTTTTTCTTGATGCCGACGCGAGGAGACTGGCTGGCTTGAAGCTTGTGGCGCCATCATCGGCCAATTGGGGGAAGATTTGATAGAAACCTTGTATACAGTGGTGGCATTTCTTGTCGCCTTGGCATTGTTAATCACAGTTCATGAGTTCGGACATTTTATTGTTGCCCGGAAGCTGGGCGTAAAAGTGGAAAAGTTTTCCATTGGCTTTGGTCGCTCCTTATTCTCATGGAGAAGTCAGGATGGCGAGGTGGAATTTGTTATTGCTGCTGTTCCGCTTGGCGGCTACGTCAAAATGCTGGGAGAACAGGGAAGTGAGGTTGATCTTTCCGAAGAGGAAAGAAAGCGGGCCTTTGATGTACAGGCAGTGTGGAAGAGGGCATCCATAGCTGTTGCCGGCCCAGCCTTTAATGTGTTTTTTGCTATTGTGGCCTATATGTTGGTTGGCTGGCTGGGGCAACAGGTGATTCCGCCAGTTGTAGGTTCAGTATATCCTGCTTCTGCTGCAGAGCAGGCCGGGTTACGTTTGGGCGATCAAGTAAAGAGCTTTAACGGCACCGCTATCCACTCGTGGCGGGAGATGGATGAGTCATTGAGGGCCCATTTGGGTGAGAAGATTAATCTGCTGGTATCACGTGATGAAAATGATCTGCAGCTGCAAGTGTTTCTGCCCGAGGTTGAGGGAGAACCTTTATTAACCGATGTGGCGGCTGAATCTCTAGGTGCAGGCCCGGGCATGCTCGTCAAGATCGCTTCAGTTGTTCCGGATTCGCCTGCTGATCGTTCAGGTCTGATGAAAGGGGACAGTGTCGTACAGCTTGAAAGTTTACCTGTTGATAGTGTGCGTAATTTTATCCGGGAAATAAGAAAAAATGCTGGTAAACAAATTGTCCTTGGTATTCAACGCGATGGAAAATTATTGAAT
>CAYLYU010000003.1:22907-36190 GCA_964387725.1 uncultured Zetaproteobacteria bacterium
AATCGCCATATTGAAACGGAAACCATACTGGCTTCCATCCATACCAGGATGAGGGAACCCCTGGATCAAAGGTCAGTCAGTGAGGATTTGAAAAGGCTTTATGCTACGGGTTTCTTTGAAGACATCAGGGTGCTCAGGGAACCAAAAAAATCGGGTATCGTGCTGGTTTTCGACGTTCAGGAAAATCCATTGGTAGGCGAAATTAGCATCCTCGGTAACGACGAAATTCCAGATAAAACTTTGAAGCCTAAATTGAAACTTAAATCGGGACAAATCTTTAGCAAGGCTCGGGTGGCTGCTGATATCAGAACTATTCAACGCGAATATTTGAAAAAGGGTTATTATCAGGTTGAAGTAGAGTTAAGCCCTAAAACGTTGAAGGATGGTCGTGTTGATGTCACTTTTGAGGTTCATGAGGGGGAGATCACTCGCATCAAACGCATTCGTTTTGTAGGAAATCAGACTTTTAGCGATAGTAAGCTTCGAGGTGCAATCGCTTCCCGGGAGGCGAATAACCTGCCTTCGTGGTTTTCGGACACAGATATTGTTGACAAAAAGCGAATGGGAGCCGATGGGCAGCTACTTGAGCAATTTTATCGGAACCACGGGTTTCTCGATGTGAACATTGAATCAATGCTTTTTACATTATCGCCAGATAAGGAGTGGTTTTATATAACTTTTAATCTCCATGAAGGAATTCAGTACAGGGTGGGTAAACTTGTCCTACAGGGAGATATGGTTCCAAGCAAGAATGCTTTGGCAGATTCTATCACACTGGAGTCGGGGGAGATTTATTCTCAGGGGGAATTGCAGAAAAGTCTTGAGGCAATGAATGAAAAGGTGGGTGATGAGGGCTATGCCTTTGCCAGTGTAACTCCACTTTTCCAACGCCATCTTGAAGAAAGAATAGTTGACCTGACCTTTGATGTTGAAAAGGGGAGCAAGGTTTATATTGAACGGGTAGAAATCGGTGGTAATCAGAAAACGGAAGACCGTATCATTCGCAGAGAGATCCGGCTGGCAGAAGGCGAACTTTTTTCAGCTAGTAAATTAAACCTGAGTAAAAGAAGGCTCAAGAAACTCGATTACTTTGAAGATGTCAGAGTTTCACTGCCAAAGGGAAGCGAGCCAGATAAGGTTGTCATGAAAGTCGACATCGAGGAGAAAAAGACAGGGTCTTTTTCTCTGGGAGGCGGTTACTCGCAGCTGGAGAAAATATTTTTCACGGCTAAAGTTGATGAAAAGAACTTTCTTGGAAAGGGCTGGCAAACGAACCTTTCAGGTGATATCGGTAGTAAAACAAAGAACCTTAGTGTATCGGTTACTGAACCTTACTTCCTGGAAAAGGATCTTAGTGTTTCAGTGAACGCCTTTAAGCAGCAGACAAGATTGGAAGACTTTGTTTTATACAAACAAGATAATATTGGCGGTGGCATCAATTTTGGAGTTCCACTTACCGAAAATATGAGTTATGGGGTTGGCTACCAAATTGTTCGAACAAATCTATTTGATATCCCACCTGATGCCTCAGCAATTCTCTTGTCTCAGGCGGGCAAACAAACTACCGGAGAAGTTCTTCAATCGCTCATATGGGATACGACGGATCATCCGATAACCCCCTCATCCGGACACATTGAATCGCTTCGTCTGGGTGTTGCCGGACTGGGAGGAAGCAATCGCTTTGTTGAAACAAAACTTTCGTCGGAATTCTATTTCCCTGTATGGAATGAGTTGACTTTGAGTCCGTCTGTGAAGGGCCAATTTATTCATGGGTATTCAGGGCGGGAAGTTCCTGTTTATAGAAGGTATTCAATGGGCGGGTTGCAGACCATGCGTGGCTTTGACAATTTTGGAATTACCATTCTGGATCCGGTTTCGGGCGATATCATTGGTGGGAACAAAACTGCTACAGCTTCATTGGATTTGTTCTTTCCAATACCATATATAGAAACTTCCGGTTTTCGTGGTGTGTTTTTTGCTGATACAGGCACAGTTGCTGATCGCAGTCAGTCGCTACAATTTGCTGATTTGAGGGTATCATTAGGCTTTGGCATCCAGTGGCTGTCACCGGTGGGGCCAATTGGCCTGGTGTGGGGATTCCCTGTCCGTAAAAAGCCTGAAGACCGTGTGCAAAACTTTAACTTTGCCATTGGCAGCCAGTTCTAATAAATTGTCTCACCGAAAAAAGAAAAAATGAAGGAGTGAATATGAAAAAGCAGGTGTTGTTAGGGTTGTTGGTGCTTGGGGCTTTTGCAGTTGGCGAAGTTAGTGCTGCAGATATCAAGCTGGGCTACGTGGATGTCAGAAGTGCGATTGAAAACACCAATGCCTACCACGCCGGAATCAATCGGCTTGAGGATATGAGAAAGAAACAGCAAAAAGAGTTAAATTCCCTGAAAGACAAGATTCTTAAAGCTGCTGAGGGCCTTCGTGCCCAGTCAATGATTATGTCGCCTGAGCGAGCATTGGAGAAGCAGGAAGAACTGAAGAGTATGAATAAGCTCTTTGAGCGGAAGCAACAGGATTCCCAGGAGTCATTAATGCGCGAGAAGAACCGTCTTGACCAGGGAATTCTCTCGGACTTTTATGCAACAGTGAAGAATTATGCCAAAACCCACTCTTACGATCTGATTTTGCAAAAACAACCAGCCGTTTTGCATGCGTCTGATGCTTTTGACATTACTGGAGACATTACCAAGGCTTTAGATAAAAAGAAGAAATAGCTCGGGATAGATCCTTCGTGCGCTTAAGCCAGCTGGAAGAACTTGTATCGGGGAAACTGGAAAACGCCAGATTTGATACGGAGATACATGGTGTCCAATCGCTAAAAGGAGCAGGGGGTGATGAGGCAGCATTTCTTTCGAATATGCGGTATAAAGCCGAATTTAATGCTTCCCTTGCTGCAGTGGTCTTATTAAACGAAAAAGTTTTTCCGGAAGCCAACCGCACCGTTATCAGGGTGAGGGATCCCTATCTTGCCTTTGCCTTGCTTCAGCGGCATTTTTATCCTCATAAAGTTGCTTCCGGCTACCGACACCCATCTGCCAGTATTGATCTGAATTCCTGCCTGGCTGATGATGTTGAGGTCGGCCCCCTGTCCGTCATCGAGGCTGGTGCGACTATTGCGGAAGGGTCGATCATTGGGGCGGGTTGTATCGTCGGGAAGGATGCAAAAGTTGGTTCGAATTGTGTTCTTCACCCTCGGTCAGTTCTGTCTGCAGATTGTGTCATTGGTGATCACTGTATTCTGCAAGCCGGTGCTATAATTGGCACAGACGGGTTTGGCTATGCCTGGAATGGTAATGAGCATTTAAAAATCCCGCAGGTGGGAAGGGTGCTGATTGGCAATGGAGTAGAAATCGGTGCTAGCACCTGCATTGACCGGGGAGCGATTGGAGATACTGTGATCGAGGAAGGTGTGAAACTCGATAACCTTATTCAGGTTGGCCACAATGTTAGGATAGGCGCATTTAGCATTATGGCAAGCCAGGTTGGCATTTCAGGCTCTACTGTGGTTGGAAAAGGCTGCCAGTTTGGTGGACAGGTGGGAATCGCAGGTCACGTTAATATTGGTGACGGAGTGAAAATTGCAGCCAAGTCTGGGGTTATGGGAGATTTACAAGCCGGCGGAACTTACGCCGGCATTCCTGTCATGCCGCATCGGCTTTGGCTTAAAGCCACGGCCTTATTCCAACGCTTGCCCGGATCCTGGAAGACATTGGTGAAAGGCAGGAAATGAAAATGTTTACGGGAGGTCTAAAATGTCAGAAATGAATATCGATTATATTCTGAAACGACTTCCACACAGGTATCCATTTCTGATGGTTGACAAGGTGTTGGAAGTTGATGTCGAGAAATCAATTCGCGCGCTTAAGAACGTAACAATTAATGAGCCGTTTTTTCAGGGGCACTTCCCCCGTCATCCGGTAATGCCAGGCGTTCTTATCGTCGAGGCCATGGCCCAGGCTGGTGGTATCCTGGCCTTTGAATCATCCCCACGCTCAGAGGATTCACTGGTCTATTTTACCGGAATTGACAAAGTGCGTTTCCGTAAACCTGTTCGGCCTGGTGATACGCTTATTTTTGATCTTGTCGTTCTGCGTCACAGGGGAGACCTCTGGAAATTAAGCGGTGAGGCGAAGGTGGATGACCAATTGGTTTGTGAGGGCGAACTCATGGCAGTCATAGTAGCTGGAGATTTTGAGTGAGTGCTCACATCCACCCGTCTGCTATTGTTGCTGCGGATGCTGAGGTTCACCCGGATGCGAGAATCGGACCTTTTTGCGTTGTCGGCCCAGATGTCTATATTGGAGCTGAAACCGAACTAATATCCCATGTAGTTGTTTCCGGCCACACAACAATGGGAGAAAACAATCGGATATTTTCATTTGCGAGTGTTGGCAGCGAGCCTCAGGATCTTAAATATCAAGGTGAAACGTCAGAGTTACGAATTGGTAATGGCAATATTATCCGAGAGAATGTAACCATCAATCCAGGCACGGAGGGTGGGGGTATGTTAACCAGGGTCGGGGACAGGAATCTTTTTATGGCTTACGCTCATGTGGCCCACGACTGTACACTGGGAAATGATATTGTCCTGGCAAATTGCGCCACACTGGCAGGTCACGTTGAGGTAGGCGATGGCGCAATTATCGGTGGTTTGGCTGCAGTGCATCAGCTAACGCGCATTGGTCAGATGGCAATGCTTGGAGGGATGACGGGAGTAGTTAAAGATGTTCCTCCTTATTGTATGATTGCAGGGGGTTACCGGGCCGGACTTTCCGGTTTGAACCTGGTCGGTTTGCGCCGTCGTGGTATCGATGCAGAAACAGTCAGTTTGCTGAAAGCTTTATACCGCATCCTTTTTCAAAACTACGATAACCTGAAACTGAAACTGGAAGAAGCGGAAGCTGTTGCCGGGGATAATCCGGTTGCTGTTGAGCTTTGCGATTTTGTGCGGACAGCCAAGAGAGGAGTGTGCATGCATCAGGGTAATGAATCAAAATCATCCTGATTCGACCATTGGTTTGATAGCAGGTTACGGCTCCTTTCCTCTGGAGATTGCACAGAATCTTCACAAGCTTAATTTTCAGATACATACCGTAGCAATCAACGAGGAAACTTCATCGGAAATCGAAGATGTCAGCGCTTCGACCTGCTGGCTCAGGGTTGGCCAGGTTCAGGCCATGATCAACGCCTTCAAAAAACAGAAGGTGACCCGTGTAATCATGGCAGGGAAGGTAAAAAAGCTTCATTTATTCAAGAACTTCCGGCCTGATTTTAAGGCAATACAAACGCTGGCCAGGCTTTCGGATAGGCGGGATGATACGATTCTGAATGCCATTGCTGGTCTGCTGGCCAAAGAAGGGATCGAGATTCTTCCCCAGACTAATTACGCCGGCGAGATGTTGGCTGGAGACGGCCACCTGTATGGGCCCAAACCTAAAAAGGAAATGATTAGAGATGCAGAATTTGGCCTTGCTCAGGCCAAGGGGATTGCTGCTCTTGATATAGGTCAGGCGGTTATTATCCAGAATCAGAGTGTCCTGGCTGTTGAAGCTATTGAAGGAACAGATGCAGCGATCTGCCGGGGAGGGCAGATGGGGAGCGGTAAGGCTGTTGTTGTGAAAATTGCCAAACCAAATCAGGACTTGCGTTTTGATGTGCCCGCTGTTGGTCCGGATACGCTGCAAGCAATGGCCAGTTCCGGATGCGTGATGCTGGCAATAGAAGCTGGTAAAACGCTGATACTTGATAAGCCGCGTTTCGTACAAAAGGCGAATCAGCTTGGGGTTACTGTCCTCGGTTTAATAGTCCCCAACAGCATAGAATAATATCTCCTTTAGCCCGAATAAAAATATGCACATCCTTTTAAGTGCTGGCGAAGTATCCGGGGATATGCATGCCTCGAAAGTTATTCGATCAATGCGAGAGATCGATCCTGCGCTGTTGTTTAGCGGCATTGCCGGCGAATATATGCAGGATGCGGGCTGCAAGCCTTTGGCGACTGTGCAGGAACTCAATGTGATGGGTTTTGGTGAAGTGATCAAAGCGATTCCACGAATTCGAAAAATAGAGAAGCTTGTTCTTTCATGGGCAAAAGAAAACAAACCGGCAGTTGCTGTTTTAGTCGATTATCCCGGCTTTAATATGCGGCTGGGTCGCCAGCTGCGCCGAATGGGTGTCCCCGTCTTGCAATACATAGCTCCTAAACTCTGGTCGTGGGGAAAGTGGCGATCACGTCGGCTAAGCCTGTCCCAGGATCAGCTGGCCTGTATTCTCCCTTTCGAGTCGGAATGGTTCACTCGTGTGGGTATTTATGCCTCTTACGTTGGCAATCCATGCGTCCAATCCTGTTCAGATGGCTGGACCAGGAAAGAGCTTTGTCAAATTCTTCAACTTGAAGATCACCGTCCAATTGTCGCCTTGCTTCCAGGAAGCAGGCCGGGCGAACTGAGACGTCATGTGCCCCTTCTGGCCAGTGTGCTGAAGGAGTTGCGGAGTGTGCTGCCTCAGCTGCAATTTATCGTTTCGAAAGCGGCTGGTGTAAATGCGTCAACTCTCTCTGCTTTGACAAGGTATGGAGCTAAACTTATTGACCGGAGTGCTCGAGGATTTGCATTGCCAGTGGATGCGGCAGTAGCTGTATCGGGGACTGCTACACTGGAGCTGGCATTATGGAATGTGCCAACTGTTCTCATTTACCGTTCTTCCCCTGCACATGTTATTCTCGGGCGTTGGTTGGCAACGGTTAAACATGCCGGGCTTGCCAATATCATCATGGGCGACCGTTCAGTTATGCCCGAGTTAATCCAGAATCAGTGTACTGTGGCCAATATTTTGGAAAAGCTGTTTCCACTTATTCAGTCCCGGAAGGTTGCCTCTGGTCAGAAACAGGCTTTTGAAGATCTCCGTAATTTATTGGGAAAGAGGGATCCGGCAAAAGAAGTAGCTAACATGGCTTTCTCTTTAGCTAACCCGGAAGTATAGCCAATTCGCTTGTAATTCTGTCCGGCCCGCTTAGTATGCTGAACTTGAGAAAGTGAGCTGCGGCTCGCTTTTTTATTTTTGGGGGTTTGTTTGGAAAAGAAGGTTGAGGAGCTGGCGGCACCAATTGCAGTCGAGCTTGGAGTTGACGTTCTTCATGTCGAGTTAGGCGGGAGATATCGTAGCAAGTATGTAAAGGTCGTAATCGATTCGGTCGGGAGCGTAGACAGCAGTTGCCTGGCCAATTTTAGCAGAGCCTTGTCTCTGCAGTTGGATGCCATATCTGTGTTTGACGGGCGTTATCAGCTGGAGGTCACTTCTCCGGGCCTGAATTGGCCACTAAGCACACCGGCAGATTTCCTTCGTCATCGGGGAGAATGGATGAAGGTTCAATATTCTGACGGTCACTTGGTTGAGGGCATGAACCTTGGCCCCGCCAGTGATGGGTTCCGAATCAGGGAAAGGGACGCTACTGAGCATGTGGTTTCTATGGAGATGGTGGCAAAGTGCGTGCGAAGTATTAACTGGAAAATGCGTCCATCCAGAAAGACGAAAAAGGATAAATAGAAAACGGAGTTTATGGAATGATTGCCACGGAAATGTTGCAGGTAGCCGAATCAGTCGCACGCGAAAAGTCAGTGGATCGAGAGCTTGTTCTTGAGGCCATGGAATCGGCTTTGAAGACAGTTGCACGCCGCACTTATGGAGATAAAAATGTAGAGGCCGTTATTGATCGTGAAACAGGCCAGATTCAGCTTTACCATCTACGTTTGGTTGTAGAGGAAGTAGAAGATGAGGAAAATGAACTGAGCCTGGAAGATGGCAAAAAAATCGACTCCGGTGCAAAGATGGGAACAGAATTCCGTGAAGAACTTGAACCCGTTGAGCTTGGGCGAATTGCCGCCCAAACTGCAAAGCAGGTCATTAATCAGAAAATCCGTGAGGCTGAACGCGACCGCGTCGTTGCTGAATATGAACCCCGTGTTGGAGAATTAATCGCTGGTATCGTTAAGCGGGTCGAGCGAGGGAATGTGTACGTTGACCTTGGCCGGGGGGAGGCAGTCATGTTTCGTGAAGATCTGCTTCCCAGAGAAACCTTTCGGCAGGGAGACCGGGTTCGCGCCTATCTGAGGGAGGTGCGTAAGCAGTCTGCAGGGCCGATTCTTATTATGTCGCGTGCAGATGCCGGCATGGTTCTTCGTTTGTTTCAACAGGAAGTTCCTGAGATACAGGATGGGCTTGTCGAAATTCAGGCTATCGCCAGAGATCCCGGATCCCGCTCAAAAATCGCTGTAATTTCTCATGATCCGAGTGTTGACCCCGTCGGGGCATGTGTTGGCATGCGTGGTTCAAGGGTGCAGGCTGTAGTGAATGAGTTGCACGGTGAGAAAATTGATATCATCGAGTGGACTCCTGATCCGGCCACTTTCGTAATCAATGCCATGGCACCGGCAGCTATCGTACGGGTGCTTGTTGACGAAGAAAAACAATGCATTGAAGTGGCTGTGGCAGAAGATCAATTGGCGATTGCAATCGGCAAGCGAGGGCAAAATGTTCGTTTAGCCTCCGAGTTAAGTGGCTGGAATATTGAAATTATGACCACTGGTGAGGAGCATAAGCGGCGCCAGGACGAAGTGGATCGTGTGAAACTGCAATTTCATGAAGTGTTGGATATGGATGAGGATTTTGCGTCATACCTTGCTTCGGAGGGATTTCTTAGCCTGGATGATCTGGCCTATTGCTCTGTGGAAGAGCTTTCCGCCATTGAGGGGCTTGATGCTGACCTGGCACTTGAGCTACAAAAAAGAGCTCGTGATTCCTTACTCAGTCAGGCTTTCGCCAAAGAAAACCCCGGGGTTTCCGAAAAGGATGAATCCAGCTCCCTTGTTGATATTTCGGGCATTACCAGCTCTCTTGTTGAGGCTTTGGCGAAGCGGAGCATTGGCACTCCTGAGGCCTTGGCAGATGCATCCACCGATGATCTGGAAGGCATTGAAGGGCAAACACGGGAACAATTGGAAGCCCTGATCATTGCCGCGAGAAAAAAATGCGGTTGGTTTGATTGAAGCCTGCAAGAAATTTGTTGAAAGTGTACAATCCGGCCCCTGCATTTAATGATATGAGGCAAGGATGAAGTAGGTACGCTCAGGATAAGGTTTGATGAGTATGACTGTTGGAAAGAACTGAGGTGAATTTTTAGATGGCAAATATACGTATCCTTGAGTTAGCAAAGGAACTTCATGTCGATGTGCTTGAATTGCAACGCATTGCTGTTCGTTGTGGTCTGGCAGTAAACGGCCCTACCAGCATGTTGGATGATGAAGACAAACATAAAATTATTGAATCAATAAAAAATAAGGGAAAACAAATAAATACGAAAAAAACGTTAGGCAAGACATTAACTCTGAATCGGCCAACTATTGCTGGCCAGCCACGCGTGGGTGGTAGAGATGATCGAGGACGTACTGTAACAGTCGAAGTGCGGAGACGTAGAACAAAAACATCATCGCCAGTTGAGCCGGATTCCAAAACTCTGAAAACCGAAAAAAAACCTGAAGAAAAGATTCCCCCCAAGGTGCAGGAAGAAGTAAAGTCAGTCGAGGAATCATCAGTGAGCTCGTCTGTCCAGGAGCAACAGGATAAGGGGTCGGAAAGGCGAGCCGCCACCACTGGAAAATCCGATAAATCACGTGGCCCGCGTACTACATTTCGAAAAGGGCTTACACCTGCCCAGATTGCTTCGGCAAAGGCGCCCAGATCATCAGTTAAACAATTGGAAACCCAGATTAAAACAGAACGGGCTGCACGAAGGGATGCTCAACGACCCAGACCAGCGCCTCAAAAATCTCGTGCCGTGCCAAGGCGTACTCCTTCAGTAGCTGTCGCGCCAATGCCTTCTGCACCTCCAGCTGGGCCAAACCGTAGGAGAGGTGGACAGATTCGCCCGCAGAGAAAACTGTCACCTGCCGAGCGTGCTGCTCGCCGTCATTACGAAGAATTGAGACGTGCTGCTCCGCTAACAGAGGAAGAAGAAGAGCGTTTAGCCCGTTTGGGAACCAAACCCAGAGGAAAAAAACATTCAGAGGATGAATCGGGTGCTCCTAACGTTGTGCGTTCTGTAGAAATTCCGGAAATTATCTCCGTTGGCGAATTAGCCAGTCGCATGGCCGTTAAAGGCGCTCAAGTAGTTAAGAAGCTCTTTGAAATGGGTATGACCAGCACGATCAATGAGAGCGTCGATGCGGATACAGCACTGCTACTCGTTGAAGAATTCGGGCATCGGCCGAAGTTGCTAAATGAAGCTGCTGTTGAGGATGTGCTTTTAACGGGAAGTGAAGCGGCAGATGAGGAGGACCTTGAGCCCAGGCCTCCTATAGTTGTCATCATGGGCCATGTTGATCATGGTAAAACTGCGCTACTTGATGCTTTACGTAAAAGTGCTGTGGCTGAGGGCGAGGCCGGAGGCATTACTCAGCATATCGGTGCATACATGGTGAAATTGGATGACGACAACCGGGTTGTGTTCCTCGACACTCCCGGGCACGAGGCTTTTACCAGTTTGCGTGCACGAGGAGCCAAAATAACTGATGTCGCTGTTCTGGTTGTTGCAGCCGATGATGGCGTGAAGCCTCAAACGCTGGAGGCTCTAAGTCATGCCAAGGCAGCTGAAGTTCCGATTATTGTGGCTATTAACAAGATCGATAAAGCAGAAGCCGATGTAGAGAAGGTAAAACGTCAAATGTCTGAACACGGCCTCGTTCCAGAAGAGTGGGGCGGGGATGCAATCTTTGTCCCTGTTTCCGCTGTATCAGGCGAAGGTCTGGATGATTTATTGGAAATGCTTTCATTGCAAACAGAAGTTCTGGAGTTGAAGGCGAATCCGAATCTTCGGGGTCGAGGTGTTATTGTTGAATCCAGGCTGGACCGTGGTCGGGGATCGGTGGCTACCGTTCTTGTAAGAGATGGCACCTTTAAACAGGGAGATATCGTTGTAAGTGGCACTGCAATGGGTCGTATACGTGCACTTGTGGATGAAAACAGTGTTCAACACAAGACTGCCGGCCCATCCATTCCTGCCGAGATACTTGGTCTGGATGATTTGCCGGAAGCAGGACAGGAAATTGTTGCTGTTGAGAACGAAAGGCAGGCTCGTGAGATTATGTCCTTCCGCAAGGAAAAGGTCAGACAGTTTGGCATTAGTGAACAGGCCAAGAAGAAATTAAGCCTTGATGAATTGTTCAACAATATACAGCAGGAGGGGATCAAGGAGCTTCCTGTTGTGATCAAGGCAGATGTTGGCGGTTCCGTAGAGGCTATAGCAGAAGCACTTACCAAGGTCGGCACCGAAGAGGTTCAGGTCAATATCATTCACAAGGGGATCGGGGGCATAACGGAAACCGATATCATGCTCGCCTCTGCCTCAAATGCCATTATTATTGGCTTTAATGTTCGTCCGGAGGCAAAGGCCAAACGTGTGGCGGATGCTGAAGGCGTGGATATTCGCTTTTACAGGATCATTTACGATGCAATCGATGATGTTAAACAGGCATTGAGTGGCTTGCTTGCACCGAAAGAAGTAGAAAAGGTTATCGGCGCTGCCGAGATTCGTGATGTCTTTTCTGTGCCCAAGGCCGGCAAAGTTGCCGGCTGTTATGTTACGGATGGTTACATTACCCGGCATGCCAGAGTGCGTGTTCTCAGGGATGGGGTTCTGATTTATGATGGAAACCTTGCCTCTCTGAGGCGATTTAAGGACGATGTCAAAGAGGTGAAAAGTGGCTACGAATGCGGTATCGGTATTGAGAAATTCAATGATGTCAAAGTTGGTGATGTCTTCGAGTTCTATCTGATTGAGGAAATAGCTTCGTCACTGTAAAGCATCCCTTGCGTCATAGATCTCCAGGCCGGAGCCGGCTCCAGGCAGATATGCACCGCCTGCTCACCCAACTGATGCAACGGGATATCAGCGATCCCAGACTCGTTGATATTAATATTACGCGAGTGGAAGGCACTCCTTCCGGTCATGGCATGATTATCTGGGTGCATCGATTGGACGCACAAAATTCCGGAGAATGTGAGCAGGGTCTAAACAGACTTGCCCCGCACTTTTTGCATTTGCTGCGTAAAAGTTTGCCAAAGCAACGTCTGCCAAAGATAGAGTTTCGTTGGGATGTAGTGCTGGAAAAAGGCAACAAGGTATTGCACTTGCTGCATGAACTGGAGGACTCAAAATGAGTGACTGGCAGCAGGCATGCGAGGCAATCACAAAAGCCAGGGCCATCGTTTTATGTGCTCACCGCCATCCTGATGGTGATGGTATCGGCGCGCAAATGGGACTTTACCACTCTCTTCGCAAGGCAGGTAAAACCGTCTATGTCCATAATCGTGACGGGGTGCCCCAAATGTACCGCTTTATTTCCGATACGGACCAGATTACTGATGGGAAAGACTTTTCGCATATAGGAACAGTAGATTTAATTATATGCCTTGATAGCGGCAATATCGAACGGCTCGGCTTGCCGGATTCCTTCTTTCAGGGAAAAACTTTGCTGAATATCGACCACCATCTAAACAATACACGTTTTGGCCATATCAATCTGGTTGCTCCTGAAGCCTCTGCTACTGGTGAAATTGTCCTTGAGTTAATGAAGCGACTTGATTTACCTCTTTCCTCCGAAGCCGCCACAGCTATCTTTACCGCAGTCCTTACCGACACTTGCAGTTTTCGTCTGGCCAATGCAAATGCCCGGGTTCATAGAATGGCTGCTGATTTAATTGATGCAGGCGCTGACCCCTGGCAAATATCTACAGGTGTTTACGAGAGCCATTCATGTGCCTGGCTCGAGTTACTTGGTTTGTGTCTGAAAACGCTGGAAATTGCTGATAAAGGCCAATCTGCATGGTTGTATGTTGATGATGAAATGTACCAGCAAACACATGCCAACCAGGAAGACACTGAAGGTTTTATCGAATATGGAAGAAGTCTCGAAGGCGTAGAGATCGCGGTTTTTATTCGTCCGGAGGAAGGGCAGGGCTGGAAGGTTAGCTTCAGGAACAAGAAGGCTGTCGATGTTGCCATGCTCGCTTCTGGACTGGGAGGAGGTGGCCATTCCCATGCCTCTGGCTGCATTTTGACGGGAACTCTGGAAAGGGTTCAATCGAGAGTAAAAAATGAAGTCAGTAAATTATTGCAGCAGTTATCTTCTGCTAGATAGGACGCTAGTTGACATCAGGCGTAATTTTTCTGGATAAACCGGAAGGATGGACCTCACGAAAGGCGGTTGCTGCAGTATCCA
>CAYLYU010000003.1:36290-41276 GCA_964387725.1 uncultured Zetaproteobacteria bacterium
TCTTCTCAACAGAGCTTTATTTGAATATCCAATCGTAATGAGCAGGCTGACATTACTATCGCAGTAAGCAGAGTCCCAGGTTACTCTTTGTCTTCAAACTTCTTTTGCATATAATCGTCTATCTCTTTCTTTTTTAGAGCCCATTCATCAATAAGCTCCTGACGAGAGAGAATCCCATCCGAGTCTTTGTCAAGGTGGTCGAATTCTTCTTTTACTGAGCGAAGGTATTCATCCTTGCTTATTTCCTTGTCGTCGTTTTCGTCCCATCGTTTCATGATATGTTTAGTATATTTGGTTTTGGTTTTTCGATAGCCAGCCATTTCCTGAATAGAAATAATATTGTCACCATTTGCATCCATTCTACTGAAACGAAACGAAGCCGGGCGTGAATACTCCGTCCACTCGACTTGACCATCTTTATTTGAGTCCCAGTGTTTCATTTGATCATCGGCATTTTTCTCAGGATCGTATGTAGGTTGTGCCAAAGCTGGTAAAGCAACGAAAAACACGACCAGGAAAATAAAAATAGTATGCATGGTTCATTCCTCCAGAGTAATCAATGATATCAAATTTATAGTCAGCCAAGGTATCAGGGCTATCTGCTTGCCCGTTTGCGCTCATGCTCAATCAGGAAACGCTTGCGAAGTCGGATAGACTTCGGTGTTATTTCTACCAGTTCATCCTCACCAACAAATTCTATAGCGCGCTCCAGCGTTAACTGGAGGGGTGGCACGAGGTCAATCGCATCATCCTTACCTGAAGCCCGGACATTCGTAAGCTTTTTCTCTTTGTTCGCATTCACTACCAGATCATTATCACGGCTATGGATTCCAATGATCATACCTTCATAAAGTTTATTCCCAGCACCAATAAACATTTTGCCTCGTTCCTGAAGCTTCCACAGCGCATAGGCTACTGAATAGCCATCGGACATTGAGATCAGCACGCCATTCTTACGCCCCGGTAACTCACCGATAAATTTACCATAATCGTGAAATATATGATGCATAACACCCGTGCCTCGGGTGTCTGTCAAAAATTCGGAAGTATAGCCGATCAAGCCTCTGCTTGGGCAAATCAGCTCAAGTCGGGTCATTCCATCTGTATCGCTTTGCATGCTTATCATTTCAGCACCACGCTGACCCAACTTCTCGATCACCGAACCCTGATACTCTGAACCAACATCAATGGTAACGTGCTCATAGGGTTCCTGCTTAACGCCATCTTTTTCACGGGTGATCACAGTGGGTCTGGATACTGCCATCTCGAAGCCTTCACGCCGCATATTCTCCAGAAGGATGGCTATATGCAATTCGCCACGTCCGGAGATATTGTAAATGTCACCAGAGTCAGTTTCCTCTACCCGCATGGCAACATTGGTACGTATCTCTTTCATCAGACGGTCACGAATCTGACGGGTTGTTACGAGCTTACCCTCAGTTCCGGCCAGCGGTGAATTGTTTACATGCAATTCCATGGAAAGGGTCGGTTCATCTACCTTGATAATGGGGAGAGGGGTTGGCTTATCTTTGTCGGCGATTGTTTCGCCGATATGAATGGTTTCAATGCCGGCCACGGCGACAATATCGCCAGCTTCGGCTGATTCGATCTCAACACGTTGCAAACCACGGAAACCTAGCAGTTTTGTAATTATTGCACCGGACTGACTGCCGTCAGCATGCATTACAGCCACATCCTGACCCTGTTTGATAGTACCGTTAGCGATACGGCCAATGACAATACGGCCAATGTAATCATCCCAGCTAAGCGTCGTAGCCAACATCTGTAAAGGTGTTTCAGGGTTGCCTAAAGGTGGTGGTACATACTTGAGAATGGTGTCAAAAAGGCAGGTGAGTGTGGTTGACTCCTCGTCAAGAGCGATCATGGCATAGCCGTTTTTGGCCGAGGCATATACTACCGGAAAGTCGAGTTGTTCATCAGTGGCGCCCAGGGATGCAAAGAGATCAAATGTTTCATCCACGCATCCGTCCGGATTTGCTCCGTTACGATCAATTTTATTTACAACAACAATGGGTTTCAGGCCAAGCATCAGGGCTTTAGAAGTTACAAAGCGTGTCTGGGGCATTGGTCCTTCAGCTGCATCGACCAGCAGAAGCACACCATCCACCATATTCAGAATACGTTCGACCTCACCGCCAAAGTCCGCATGACCCGGCGTGTCCACAATGTTGATCGTCGTATCACCGTATTGAATAGTGGTATTTTTAGCCAGAATAGTAATGCCGCGTTCACGTTCAAGATCATTCGAATCCATAACACGTTCGGATATTTCTTCATGCGCGGTAAATGTACCGGATTGTTTGAGTAGTTCATCAACGAGAGTGGTCTTGCCATGGTCAACATGCGCGATGATGGCAATATTGCGAAGATTGCGGGACATTATTATACCTCAGAGGGGAAATGGGCGCGCATGGTAGCAGTTTGGCTGCTCGATACCATGCCGAATTAACAGCATACGATTCATATTTATCCTGAACTATTCATGAATCACCGTAATCATTGAGCCTGCCTGTGCGTGTCGCACGCAGACAGGCGGCGTTTGGTAGCAAATAGATTGTGTGTAACCACGCGTACGGACTACTGATGATGGATTCGTTGCGGACAAAGGAACAAGCAAGGCTGCGGCAGCATTAGTGAATAATTCGGGTTAGACTTGGCCGATGTATTTCAAGCTTGCCGGAGATTTCAAGCCACGGGGCGACCAGCCACAAGCGATTGCAGAACTGGTCGATGGCGTGGAAAGTGCCGAGCGGCATCAGACCCTTCTTGGTGTTACCGGGTCCGGCAAGACCTATACCATTGCCTGTGTTATTGAAAAGGCCCAAAAGCCCACGCTTATTATGGCCCCCAACAAAACACTGGCAGCCCAACTGTACGGTGAATTTAAACAATTCTTTCCCGATAATGCGGTCGAGTACTTCGTGTCCTACTATGATTATTACCAGCCTGAAGCCTATGTGCCTTCTTCGGACACTTTTATTGAGAAAGACTCTTCTATTAATGAACATATAGATCGTATGCGGCATTCAGCTACACGGGCATTGCTGGAGCGCGAGGACGTGATCATTGTGGCATCAGTTTCCTGTATTTATGGTCTTGGCAGTCCTGAGGTCTATGCCGGTATGCTGCAATATTTTGAAGTGGGCAGAGCACAGGATCAGCGTACCGCGATTCGTAAACTGATAGAGCTGCAGTACGAACGCAACGACACGGATTTTCATCGTGGTTGTTTCAGACTGAGGGGTGATGTGCTTGAAATATTTCCTGCACACGCTGAAGGTTTTGCCATCAGGGTGGAGTTTTTTGGCGATGATATTGAGGCCATTAAACGATTCGACCCTCTAACGGGTAAACAGTTTGAAGCTCTTCATAAATACACAGTATTCCCGAAAAGCCATTTTGTAACACCGCGAAAGCAGTTGCTTGCAGCTATGGATGCCATCAAGGCGGAACTGGCCGATCAACTTACCCAACTGCACGATCAGAATCTGCTGGTAGAGGCCCAAAGGCTCGAACAGCGCACAATGTTCGATCTGGAGATGATGCAGGAGATAGGTTTTTGCACAGGCATTGAGAATTATTCCAGGCACCTGACAGGACGTACGTCCGGTGAACCTCCACCGACATTGCTGGATTACCTGCCCAATAATGCACTCGTTGTCCTTGATGAATCACATGTCACCGTGCCTCAGATAGGGGGTATGTTCAAAGGGGATCGTTCACGCAAACAAACCCTTGTGGATTTTGGTTTCAGGCTTCCATCTGCTCTGGATAACCGGCCACTGATGTTTGAAGAGTTTGAGTCTATTGTGCCACAAAATATCTATGTTTCCGCCACGCCCGGCCCGTATGAACTTGATAAATGCCTTGGTGTGGTTGTTGAACAGATCATTCGTCCAACTGGCCTGATAGATCCGGCAATTGAGGTTCGTCCTGCCACAAGTCAGGTCGATGATTTTGTTGGTGTTGCCAATGCTATCGTAAGCAAGGGATTTCGCATTCTGGCAACCTGTCTGACCAAACGCATGGCCGAAGATTTAAGTGAATATCTGAACAATCTTGAATTGCGGGTTCGCTACCTGCACTCGGACATCGATACCCTGGAACGCATGGAAATACTGCGTGATCTCAGGCTGGGAAAATTTGATATTCTTGTCGGGATCAACCTGCTGCGTGAAGGCCTGGATCTGCCGGAAGTGGCACTGGTCGCTATCTTTGATGCGGATAAAGAGGGTTTTCTGCGAAGTGAACGTTCCCTTATCCAGACCATCGGACGCGCAGCACGCAATGTTGAGGGACGTGTTATTCTTTATGCAGATAAAATGACCAGATCTATGCAATTTGCGATGAGTGAAACCGAACGCCGTCGCAAAACTCAGCTTGCCTACAATGCCGAGCATGGCATCACTCCCGAAACTGTGAAAAAAGATATTCAGGATGTGCTGGGATCTGTTTATGAAATGGATTATGGTCATATTCCTGAGGTCGCAGAGCCGGAGCCGGTGTCACCACATGCAGCTAAAATAAAGGTCAGGGAAATAGAAAGAATGATGTATGAAGCAGCAGCCGATCTCCGGTTTGAGGATGCAGCAAGATATCGGGATCAGATTGATAGCCTTAAAAACAATATGCTACAAAAATAGTTTCAACAGGAACTTTAACCTAAATTTTTTTAAAAGAGTGGAAGGAGATGTTTATGCCTAGTTTTGATATTGTGTCCAAAACGGATGTTCAGGAAGTAGACAACGCGGTCAATCAGGTAAAAAAAGAAATTACCACCCGCTTTGATTTTAAGGGGAGTGATTCGAGTATTAAATGGTCAGAACCTGTTATTTCGCTTGTTTCTGACAGTGAAAACAGACTGGATACCATTGTGGAAATTCTTCGGGGCAAATTCTCCCGACGGAAACTGGATATCCGCTGTCTGGATTACGGCCAGACAGAAGATGCCAGTGGTGGAAATAA
>CAYLYU010000004.1:0-34356 GCA_964387725.1 uncultured Zetaproteobacteria bacterium
CGAATCAATTTTAGCAGACGGAAAACTCGAAGAACTCGAATAGCGATATTGGGGTCACCGATTAATAACATCGGTAATATAGCCAGCAAATCCACGACTCCGTAGAAACTAAAAAGGTAGGCTCGTAAACTTCTTGCCGAGTAACACCTGGCAAAGAATTCAACCGTAAAGATGGTTGTCACCCATAGCTCTGTAAACTGAATAAGCTCTACCCACCCCTTCCCGAGAGAATCAAGTGTTCCAACCATGGAAATAAAAACGCTGAGAAAAATCAGGGCCATAATCGCAAGGTTCAGCTTTATACCCCCGGATGAGTGAACATCAAATAACAGGGAGTTCATTCTCTGTCTCAATCCGGACATGGTTTTATCGGAACGGGAAACCGGGCGGCTGGCTTGATGATTCAGACGCACAGGAGTCAAAGCTCCCGAGAGGGGGAAAAAGACAGGATCAAGGTTAAACGTAGCAACAGCGATGTATAGAGATCATAAAAGTCTCCCGAACGTGAAAGCAACCGATCCAGTCGACACATGAGCGGTGGGCAAACCTGTCTGCGTTATTGAGCCGCTTCATGCGGCCCGAGAATATAACACTCCGGATCGGGCTGGATATTTTATCTGCTTTCTCTGGTGTGTCGGGGCAAATCCAAGTTGTTCCCGATATTTGGCCACTGTTCGCCTAGCAATTTGCACACCCTCAGCCTGCAACACTTCTGACACAGTCTGATCAGCAATCGGACGTCCTGCTGGCTCGGATGTTATCAATGCCTTGATACGTTGTTGAACCCTGTACACTGCTATAGTTCCTCCACCCCGCACGGGTAAGCCGGTCGAGAAGAATTTCTTCATTTCGATAAGCCCCAGTGGAGTTTGAGCATATTTCCCGTTAGTTACACGGGAGATTGTCGACTCATGCAGGCCCACTTCGGAAGCAACTTCCTGCAGGGTTAGCGGCTTCAGACCAATGGGGCCAAATTCCAGGAATCTCCTTTGGTGACTGGCCAGGAATCGGGCAACTTTGCAAAGGGTGTTACGACGTTGTTCCAGGGCATATAACAGCCAAGATGCCTCTCTGGAGGCCTTGTTCATGAAATCTCGATCAGACCCATGCCAGCTATGCCCTTGCCATGTTTTGTTGAGGCGTAAATTGCGCCATGTATAGTCAGGAATCTCAATGCGAAGACTCCGGTCAGGTTGACGGTGAAAAATCACTTCGGGCTGAATATAAATGGTTTTGTCACTGCTCAGACAGTGACCGGGAAAAGGATCCAGCCTGCGCATTCTGGTTCGCGCCTTGGTAATTTCCTCAACTGTGCGGCAGGATATTTCAGCGAGCAATTGATCGTTCTCAAACAAATGCTCCGAGTAATCCTGAATAAGAGATCTGGCCAACATCTCGGTTTCTGTTTCTTCATCAAGTTGAAGCAACAGACACTCTTTAAGATTCCTTGCGCCAATACCCCTGGGTTCAAGCTCTTGTACAATCCTTTCTAATACATCGACAATATTGCTGCTACCAACCCCTAAGTTGAGCATTAAATCAGCGGGATCAGCCCGGAAATAGCCATCATCATCCAGTGAATCGACGATCGCATGCGCGATCAGGCGTTCATCCCCGGACATGGGTTGACAATCAAGTTGTTCATGCAAACCCTGCTCAAGATGTTTTCCAGCCTGTAACAGGTTTTCAGGGGAACTATAATTTTCGCCTGAGCCTGATGAATACATCATCTCCCAACGGTCGTCACCCGTCTCACGCCAGTCATTCTCTAAACTGGTTTCCTTTTCTGATGAGAGGGTGTCATCAGGTTTGTCATTTGTCTGTTCCTCATTTTCAAGCATGGGGTTACTATCGAGACATTCATCAATGTACCCCTCCAGATCGATTGCATTCATAGCCAGTATTTTCAGGCTTTGGGCAAGCTTTGGTGTAAGAATTAATCGCTGTCCGATACTTGTACTTAAATTTGCTCGCATAGACCCCTCCCACAACTTCTTAGTTGGAAATAAAGGTACAAGTATCATGCCAACGAACAAAAAGCATTTATGTCAGGTTTCTAATGGTATGGTTGACAGATATTCATAAATCGTCAATATTTTGACAAATTAAGTGATTTGGCGGGGGATCGGGTGCGAAAGACCCATGCCACTACGCATCAGCATGCGCTTGACGGCTCCGGAATTGCTAACTGTCAGCATCCCCATATCACGCAGAAAGTTCAAAGGCTGCCAGTTGCTGGTAAAAAGCCTGTGAAACCCTTCCATGGCAGCCATCACTGTCAGCGTATCCGGCAGGCGTGTCCGCACATATCTGTCCAGAACCTGCAAGGAGCCGATATCTTCCTCGAACCCCCTTGCATCCACGATCTCCTGAGCCAATACCATGGCATCGCGGAAACCCAGATTGGCTCCAAGGCCTGCCAGGGGATGGATCGTATGCGCAGCATCACCAATTAAAGCAAGTCTCGGACGAACATGATGCCGTGCAAGTTGGGCGCGCAAAGGAAAGGCTGCGCGTTCCCCGACTTCCTGAAGATTTCCCAGCACCGGACCAAAGGCAAGATTTAATGACTGCAGAAACTTTTCATCGTCTATCTTCATAAGGTGGTCAGCCTTTTTATCGCTGGCACTCCAGACTAGAGAGCACAGATTGTTACTCAGAGGCAACATAGCTAAAGGTCCGCTAGGCAAAAAACGCTGAAAGGCGACGCCGCGATGCGGAATTTGCGACCTGACTGTTGCAACAATACCGCGCTGATGAAAGTTACGCCCGTTGACACCAATCCCGGCCTTTTCGCGCAACCAGGATCGACCACCATCCGCTCCCACAATCAGGGCAGCCTGAAAAAGACTGCCGTTATCCAGTTCCAGGTGGATATGATCTTCTTTCCAGACACACGAAGTGACCTCTGCGGGACAATGAATAGAAACATTGTCAGCATCTTCCAGTGTTTTCAGCATTGCTTGCTTCAACACACTGTTTTCAATAATAAATCCAAGGGTATCAAGCCCCACCTCTTCTGCTTCAAAACGAATGCTGCCGAAGCTCTGGTCATCCCAGATGCGCATAGCGCCAATGGGTCCAGCCTGCCCGGAGGCGTTTTCCCATACGCCAATGCCCTGCAATATCTGTACCGTACCGGCGACAATAGCGCTGACTCTGCAATCCCTTTCCAGAGAAAGCCTTGGTGCTTGTTCCATTCTTTCAAACACATCTACCTTTAGCGCCTGATCTTTGAGGGCGCAGGCCAGCGCCAAGCCGACCAGACCACCGCCAAGGATCAACACATCACTTTGCGGTTCCTTTTTCACGACTTCAGAGCCATAGCTTTCAACTGAGACATACCGGAAGCCTGACCCATCAGCCAGTCACGAGCGGCTGGAATCTTTTGCATGCTATCCAGCCCCAAACCACGCAGAAAACGCAAAGGTGGAATGGAATTACTGAAAATCCTGTTCAGGCCTTCCGTGAAAGCGGCCACAGCAACATTGTCCAGACAGCGCCGCTCAGAATATTCAGCCAGGACAATCCCCTCCCCCACATCACGTCCGGCCCTGACGGCCCTGCTCAACACATCAGCCAGAATTCCCGTATCTCTCAAGCCCAGATTAAGACCCTGACCGGCAACAGGGTGGATGGTATGAGCAGCATTTCCGACCAGGGCAAGGCGGTGATCCGTATATCTTCCAGCTTGTCGGAACTCAAAAGGGAAAGCCGCCCGTGGCCCGACTTTCAATATTCGACCAAGCCGTGTGCGCACCTCTGAACCAGCCTCCTTGCCAAGCATGGACAGAAAACGATCTTCATCCATCATCAGGTGGCGACTCGTATCTTCAGGTTTTAGGGTCCAGACAATGGAGCAGCGTTTGTCATCCAGGGGCAACAAGGCCAGTGGCCCGGAAGGCCTGAAACACTCAAAGGCTACTCCCCGGTGTGGTCGCTCCGAAAGAATGCTGGCTACCAGACCGAAACGGTTGTGATCCCAGCCAAGGCAATTGATCCCGGCCCATTTTCTAAGCTGCGAACCAGTCCCGTCAGCGCCCACTAGCAGAGATGCTGAAATTTCGCCCTCCCCGTCATGATCCTGGAAGCGAACCTTCATGCTGTTGTTCTTTCGTTCCATGCCCAACGTTCGGGCAGGGCAGAATATCTCCGCCTGCTCCATCGCATGTTTATGTAAAATCCGAGTCATCAAGGGCAACTCAACCACATAACCCAATGCCTCTGTACCGACCTGGGCCCGATCCATCTGTACCCTTCCTCCATATTCGGGTTCGGCGATATGAACCTCAGAGATGATGGTAGCTCCACCCTCCCTGATTTCGCTCCAGACACCGAGACGATCAAGATAACGGCTACTTCCGTAAGAGAGTGCAATGGCTCGCTCAGGTCCGGCAGCGGCTTTGCCCGAAGGTAGAACAGTTTCAATTACTGCAATTTTTAGGCCCGAATCCTTTAGGGCCAACACCAGGGAATATCCGGTAACCCCTCCGCCAACGACAACAATGTCATAATGCTTTAGTTTATTGCCAGTCAATATCAGTCAACCTCCCGGTTCCGGAGCAAATATTAGAGCCTGCCAACGTAAAATCCAAGCGCAGCAAGGCATTTTAAGCACCATGTGCTCAATGTACATCAGCGAGAAGTTAACGGGCCCTAAGCCAATCTGACTTCCATGCCAACAGATAACCCGAATTGCCGAGCCGCATTTCCCCGATTGATTGCCACCTCCACCAACCCGTTGGCATTTTCATACCAGAATGCCTTGTCTTTTTGCACATCGGAAAACGTTCGGGCATGTTTGACGGATATCTTCCCCATCTTTAGTTCATCTTCAGTAGACAGATTAAAAGCAGGTATGCCGGTCATCATATTACCAAAGTAGTCAATATAGATGACTTCAAACAGATTATCAGGCCATTCATCAGACGACCCCGCTTCATATACGATGCTCTCTCCGTAAGAGGAATCTCCACAGGCCAGTCTGGCAGCTACAGGAGCAAACAAATCCCTGCCGTGAAAGCTTGCTGACATCTGCTCCGGCCTCCATGTTATTTTCCAACAATCAACCTGCTTTGCATGCCGAGTGACTATATTAAACAAGCCATTGCCCGGGCCAACAAACCAGCGGCCATCTGCCTTAAGCATAAGCGGCAGTCGCTCTCCGCCCACGCCAGGGTCTACCACACACAGAAATACGGTTCCGGGTGGAAATCCATTGACATAAGCAGCCAGAAGATAGGCTGATGCCTTCGGGTTGCAGGGAGGAGCATCGCAGAACAAGTCAATGACAGGCGTATGCGGCGCCTGACTGTAAAGCACGGCCTTCATCTGACCCGTGTACGGCCCTGCTGGCCCGAAATCAGTGAATAGCACAATCATGGCCTCTGATTATATCAGAACAAAGCTATCGGAACATACTTATGGAAAAACATGCAGCGGCCTGTCCATCTCCATTTCGAATGCAAACATTCCAATGGACTCAGACTGACTCGATCCCTTCCTCTTTGATACAGTTCAGAAACACCTCACCAAACCTTTCCAGCTTGACCTGGCCCACACCATTTACCTCCAACATCTGATCCGGCGTTTCGGGTTTAAGCCGGGCCATAGAGATCAGCGTAGCGTCTCCAAATACAATATAGGGTGGCACATTTAGCTCGTTGGCCAGTTTCTTGCGCAATTCACGTAACTTTTCAAACAGGGTCTCATCATAGGACAGATCCGGATACTGTTTTTCCCTGCCTCTCTTTTTTGCCTTTTTCACGGGTGATGTCGCACGAATTCGGGGCCTGGCCAACTCAAGCTCCAACTCCCCACGCAACAGGGGTTTCGCGGCAGGGGTAAGCCGTAATACGGAATAGCTGGCGACATCCTGAAAAAGAAATCCCCGGTGAATCAACTGCCGAAAAATCGCACTCCACTCCCCTTCACTTCTGTCAGCACCAATGCCATAGGTCGAGAGGCGATCATGACGGCGTAATCGGATACGCTCGGAATCCATGCCGCGCAATACATCAATCACATATTTTATACCGAAACCCTGTCCTAGCCGGTAAACACAGGAGAGCGCTTTTCGGGCATCTTCAGTCGCATCAAAACGATCAGGAGGGTTCAGGCAAATATCGCAATTACCACAATCTTCCTGCATGTCCTCGCCAAAATAGTTCAGCAGAACCCGGCGGCGACAGGTTGAGGCCTCAGAGAAATTGATCATCGCATTTAACTTATGCAACTCGATTCTTCTCTGGTTTTCATTCTCACCCTGCTCAATCAGGCGGCGAGCCAGCACCATATCCTGCGTTCCGGAAAGTAAAAATGCCTCCGAAGCAAGGCCATCTCTACCTGCCCTGCCTGTCTCCTGATAATAGCCTTCAATATTTTTTGGCAAATCATAGTGCACTACAAAACGGACATTGGGCTTGTCTATACCCATGCCAAAGGCGACCGTAGCCACCACAACAGAAACCTCATCCCTAAGAAAATCTTCCTGCACGCTGGTTCGCACGGATGCAGGAAGACCGGCGTGATAGGCGGCAGCCTTCACCCCGTTTAATTTCAGTTTCTCAGCCAGCTGTTCCACTCGCTTACGACTCAGGGCATAAACAATACCCGACTCCCCTCGATATTTTTCCATAAAGGTTACCAGCTGATTAAACGGCTTGTACTTTTCAATCACGGAATATCGGATATTGGGTCGGTCAAAACTACTGACATGCTGGCGACAACCCTGAAGCCCCAACACCTGAAGAATATCCTGACGCGTATGGACATCAGCCGTAGCCGTTAAAGCAACCAATGGCACCTCGGGAAAGCGATCACGAAGCACACTCAAGCGAGCGTATTCCGGCCTGAAATCATGCCCCCAGTGGGAAACGCAGTGCACCTCGTCAATGGCAAAAAGCGCTATATCAATACCAGATAATCTTTGCAGAAAGTTCTCAGTCATTAAGCTTTCTGGTGCAATGTAGAGCAGATCTATTTCATGCGCATGTAGCTTAGCCAATACCTGCCTGGCTTGCCGCGAGCCAAGTGATGAGTTGTAAAAAGCCGCTGAAACACCGTTGGCCTTCAAGCTATCGACCTGATCCTTCATCAGAGAGATGAGCGGGGAAACCACAATACCGACACCGGGCCGAATCAAGGAAGGAATCTGATAACAAAGGGACTTGCCGCCGCCGGTCGGCATCAAAACAAAGCTGTCTCGCCCCGCCAGAAGGTCTGAGATCACTGCCTGCTGGCTGGAACGAAACGAATCATAACCAAAGATTTTCTGAAGAAGTTTGAACGCTAACTGGATAGGATGTCTCCTGATGTTGTTATCTGCTATTTTGCCCCCTGAACACAGGAATGGAAACAGTCAGAATAATCATGAGAAAGACATGCTTTGACATCAATGTTTCCAAGTTTATACTGCGGCGCTCTTTCAAGAGACCTCTTATCGAATTGTCAGGTACGGTGGATTAACAGGAGAGATTCATGGGAACTTGGACTTATCGTCCCGGCGATGTTCAGACAGAATGGTATGTTATTGATGCGGAAGGTGAGATACTTGGTCGCCTGGCAACCAAAGTAGCAACCATACTGCGTGGAAAACATCGGCCACAGTATACACCACACGCCGATCTCGGCGATCATGTTGTAGTTATTAATGCCGACAAGGTTCGACTGACTGGCCGCAAAGAAGATCAGAAAGTTTACCATCGTCACACCGGCTATGCAGGCGGTCTCAAAACTGCAAGTTTCAAGGCATTGCGCGAACAGTATCCTGAGCGCATTGTTGAGTCAGCCGTCAGGGGCATGCTGCCAAAGACATCCCTTGGGCGAAAAATGCGTAAGAAATTGAAAGTGTATGCCGGTAACCAGCACCCGCATACAGCCCAACAACCCAAAACGCTGGATATGGATTAAGAAGGGGTTTGTAGCATGGCAGAAAAACAATATCTGGGTACTGGCCGACGTAAAACGTCCGTTGCCCGCATCATCATCACTCCGGGAAAAGGCTTATTTCAAATCAATGGCCGCAGTGCTGAAGAATACTTTCCGGGAGAACTTGTCCGTCAACAGGCCATGGCTCCATTGGCAAAAACGCAGATGACCGGTCGGCTGGATGTTCGGGTCAATGTCTTCGGTGGCGGCCCCAGTGGCCAGGCCGGTGCTGTACGTCATGGTCTGGCACGCGCCCTTCTCAGCTATGATGAAGGCAATCGTCCTGCACTGAAAGAAGCAGGCTTCCTTACCCGTGACTCCCGCAAGGTTGAACGGAAAAAGTATGGTTTGCATAAAGCCCGTAAGGCACCGCAATATTCAAAACGCTAATTTTCGCAGTATTCACAAAAAGGGAAGGCTTTCGCCTTCCCTTTTTTTGTTGGGCTCCGGAAACCCATTGAACCAACCGGGGCTTTCCGTATGATGCCAGGGCTATGAACATTCCAGTCGCTATTCTTGGCGCCAGCGGTTACGCCGGCGCCGAACTAATTAGGATCATTGCTGCGCACCCTGATTTTCAAATTGCACATCTTGGCGCGCATTCACAGGCAGGCAAAAAGGCATCTGAAGTTTTACCCAGCCTCAGTGGTGACATCGCTGACATGACATTGCTAGCGGCCGATCAGCCTCTTCCCGGAGAGGTTGAGCTTGTATTCACCGCCCTGCCCCATGGCGCTGCCGCGCATAGCGTCAAACGTTCGCTGGACGCAGGAAAAAAAGTTGTCGATCTATCTGCTGACTTCCGGCACAAACAGGAAACCACTTACAAAAATGCCTATGGGCTTGACCACCCCTGCCCGGAGTTGTTGGCCGAAGCTGTCTATGGCATCACGGAATTCGCCAGGGAAGAGCTTAAAGCTGCGCGACTTGTAGCCAATCCCGGCTGCTATCCAACCTCAACCCTGCTGCCGCTGATTCCCTTACTGAATGCCGGTGTGTTAAACACCGACAGCATCATTATTGACTCAAAATCCGGAACTTCGGGTGCTGGTCGTTCCGCCAAAACCGAATTGCTGTTCTGTGAAGTCAATGAAAGTGTCCATACCTATGGCCTGCCACGACACCGCCATGTCTGGGAGATGGAGGAATGGGCTGCAACCTTTAGCGGCAAGGCGGCATCCATCCGCTTTGTTCCACATATCATGCCAATGAGCCGGGGAATGCTTTCAACCTTACACCTGAGCGGTGAAACTCCGGAAAGCTGGCATAATATTCTGATGGCAGCCTTTGAGACTGAACCCTTTGTGCAAGTGCTTCCAAAAAATATACTGCCAGCCACGAATCATGTGAGCGGCAGCAATCGCTGTGATATTGGGGTCGTTGTTACCGGAAAAAATGACGCCGTAGTTGTCAGTTGCCTGGATAACCTGATTAAGGGGGCTGCCGGCCAGGCAATCCAAAACGCCAATCTGATGTTTGGCTTTGATGAACAAATCGGTTTGAGTAATCTTGCCCACTGGCCATGATCCGGGATTATCTGCACTGGTCGCCTGATATTGACCCGGCTACTTTTATCGCCGACACAGCTGATGTCATAGGACGAGTCTGGATCGGCAAAAATTCCAGCATCTGGTATCAGTGCGTGTTGCGTGGTGATGTGCATGATATAAAGATCGGTACCGGATCCAATATTCAGGATCATTGTGTGCTGCACACCAGCCATGGTGTTTCTCCCTGCCTTGTTGGCAATCGGGTCACCATTGGTCATCGCGTTATTCTGCACGGTTGCGAGATTCAGGATGAATGTCTGATCGGCATGGGTTCCATTGTGATGGACAGAGCCATTCTGGAGTCGGGTTGTTTTTTAGCTGCCGGCAGCCTTGTTTCCGAGGGCAAAGTTCTGCGGGGAGGCTATCTTTATGCCGGCACACCGGCTCGTGAAAAAAGACCACTTGGCCGTGATGAGTCAGAATTTATAAGCCGCTCGGCACAGCACTACATTGAACTGTCCAGAACTCATCTAAAAAACCCTGGCCAGTGAGCAAAGTCCGGGCTGCTATCGACATCGGTTCAAATACTGTCCGGCTGATGATCGCCGAGCCAACAAATACGAAACTTCCCTGGAACATTAAGGTCTGTCACACCCGTATCACCAGACTGGGTCAGGGCATTCACGTCTCCCACAAGCTGCAGGATGAGGCTATGAGACGAACCCTGAATGTCCTGGCTGAATTTTCCGAGCTTCTCCAGGAACATGATGTGGCTCAACATCATATTGTCGCGGTTGCAACCGCAGCGGTCAGAGAATCCGGTAACGGCGGTGATTTTCTAAAACGTGTCGCCAAAGAAACCGGCATCAGGCTTTGCATCATCGACGGACAGGAAGAGGCCCGGCTTTGCCTGCGGGGAGCAACGGCCGTATTACTACCTCAGTTCCGACAGGATTTACTCCTCGTTGATATTGGGGGAGGAAGTACGGAATTTATTCGCGCTCATAACAAGGGCTTCGGAAATGCTATCAGTCGAAAACTAGGAGCGGTGTCACTGACTGAGGTCTGCTTGCGAAGTGACCCTCCATCCGATAATGACTACGAAACCATGTTGGCAGAGGTTCAGCAGCATCTTGTGGAAGTTGAACAGTCATGGGGTTCTTCCCGGGCGCCGAGAACGCTGGCTGGCGTAGCGGGAACTTTTACTACCCTGGCTGCACTGCACCTGAAACTTTCACCCTACAACGCAAATCAGGTGAATAATCATATGATCAGTCATAAGGCCTTGATAGAGTTAAAAAAGACCCTGCTGGCCATGACCCATCAGCAGAGGGCCGGGCTTCCCTATATTGAAGAGGGTCGGGCTGATCTGATCATCGCAGGTCTGGCCATTATTGAATCAATCATGAGGCAATGGCATTACACAGAGCTGGTGACAGTCGATGCGAGCCTTCTTGAAGGTGCCTGGCTGGAGGCATTGGATCAATAAAGATTTCAGCCGATAGACAGACCAACCCCCCCCTGTTTTTCATTGCTCTTCATGTTTTTCAAACTGCATCTGATACAGCTCCGCATAAAGGCCATCATGTGTGAGCAACTCATCATGCGAACCCATGCCTTCTACCTCACCCATATCGAGCACTACAATTCGGTCAGCGTGCCTGATCGTGGACAGGCGATGAGCAATCACCAACACTGTGCGCCCTTTCATCAGCCGGTCAATTGCCTGCTGAACGAGACGTTCCGACTCCGTATCCAGGCTGCTTGTAGCCTCATCCAGAATCAGGATGGGAGCATCCTTTAACAAAGCACGGGCAAGAGAAAGACGCTGCCGCTGTCCACCTGACAGTATAGCACCACGTTCACCGATCATGGTGTCATAACCATGAGGAAGGGCTGTGATGAAATCATGAGCATTTGCCGCCCTTGCTGCCAACTCGACTTTTTCCGGAACAATCTGGCTTTGACCGTAGGCCAGATTGTTTATCACGGTATCATTAAAAAGAATAACTTCCTGTGTGACGACAGCAATATTCAGGCGCAATGACTCCTGGCTAAGCTGGCGTACATCCTTTCCATCCAGCATCACGGCACCGGAACTGACGTCAATAAAGCGAGGCACCAGATTGGCCAGCGTTGTCTTGCCAGCTCCGCTGCGCCCTACCAGAGCCACCACCTCACCTGCGGCAATGTGAAGATTAATACCGCACAGGACATCCCTCTCCGCCCCTTCATAACGCATGCTTACTTCCCTGAACTCAATTGTTCGTGAAAATCCCACCATCTCCAGGGCATCAGGGCTATCAACAATTGAAGGCCTTTCATCCAGGACGTTAAAAATACGTTTGGCGGCAGCAAGACCCTGTTGAATTTCGTTATTGGCGCGGCTCAGGCGTTTGACAGGATCATAAAGCATGATCAGGGCTGCCAGAAAAGACATTAAGGTACCCGGTGTCGTTTCCCCCGAGGCAACACGAAGGCCACCATAGAAAAGCACAGCGGCTATGCCGCAACCGGCTAAAAGCTCCATAATAGGAAAAGATAGTGCATGCACCCGAAAGACACGCATCTGATGCTGAAAAAAGTCTTCAGTTAATTTGCTAAAACGATTTTTTTCGTATTTCTCCATGCCAAACGCTTTCACAATCCTGATACCGCCCACAGTTTCCTCAATCAGGCTGGATAGCGCCCCCATGGAAACCTGTCCGTCAGTGCTTGCCCTCCGCATCTTTTTGCCAAAGCGAACAATGGGGAGTACCACCACAGGGAATACGGCAATGGCGATAACGGCCAGCAACCAGTCCTGATAGAAGATTACAAAAGTAAGAAATACGATGGTCACCGAATCCCGCATCAATGCCGTAACTGCTGTAGAAACGGTCGCTTGCACCAGGGTCACGTCATAACTCATATGGGCCAGCAACTCACCGGTCTTGCGATGGGCAAAGAAATTCAGCGATTGGCCAATCAGGTGTCCGTATAACAGGTTACGAAGGTCATAAACCACTTTCTGTCCGATAAAACCCATAAGGTAGGCCTGGCCGTAATAGGCAATTCCCTTAACGATGTACAAGCCGATAATAAACAGCGGGATCATGTAAATAAAATCCAGGTTCTTACCGCCGAGGGCACTATCCAGAGCCGGCTTGAGCAGCCAGGCAAGTGTGGCCGTACATGCAGCAAGCACCACCATGCATAACATGGCAATGATCAGCGGCAGCCGGTAAGGCTTCAGAAATGAAAGTAAACGTAAATACAGGGGACGCATCAGGATTGGGGCAAACGAAGGCGCTGGCCTATGCGGAGATGCTGTGACTTCTTGATATTATTTGTAGCCTGCAGTCTGGAAATGCTGATGCCATAACGTTTGGAAATGCTCCACAGGCTTTCACCGCGTTTCACAATATGGATTCGGGACTTAACATCGGGAAGCCGTCCCTGACGCTGCAGGAAGCGCTCACTCGCACCTCGAATTGCCCTGGCCAGCTTTTTCTGATGCCTTCTGCTTTTTAACAGACGCTCCCGGGAAGGGTTGGATATGTAATCCAGTTCAATAAGCACCGATGGGATTTCAGGAGCACTTAAAACAACGAAGCGGGCCTTTTTTGGTTGCCTGTACTTGATCGGACCAACATGCCCCAAACGTCGCAGAATCTCTTCGGCAAGCAACTGAGCATTGTTCAGGCTGTCCCGTTTAATCAGATCTGCAAGGATAGAGTTTACGATCGGATCACTTACTTCACCGGGGATGATGCCGCCAATGGCGTCGGAAGCATTCTCTTTCCTGGCAAGCATCCGAGCTACTTTGTCCGATGCCCCTCTCTCGGACATGGTATAAACAGAAGCGCCAGTTACTTTCCTCTTTCTCACGGCATCCGCATGGATACTAATCATCAGGTCTGCCTTTGCCTTTCTGGCCAGACCCACCCGCCGGGCCAGAGGAATGAAATAGTCACCCTTGCGCGTCAACACGGCGTGTATGCCCGAACGCTCATTCAGGGAGTGTACGAGCAACCTGGCAACAGCCAGGGTAACATCCTTCTCCTTCAGTCCGTGACGTCCGATTGCTCCAGGGTCATCCCCACCGTGGCCGGCATCAACAGCAATGGTAACTTTCTTGCTCGATTGAACTTGCCTGGCAGTAATAACAGGGCTTCCCTTCGACTCGGGACGATATAAATCTACAACCAGTCGATAAGGTTTGCCATGCATGGGTTTTAATAAAAAAGAACGGGGCTGGATCCGGCCCTTCACTTCCACGACCACGCGCAAGCCACCTTTCTTGCGAACCCCTTGTCGAATCGAGGCAATAACAGGATCAGGGACCGGTAAAGTATCCAGGCGTGATCCAAAACTGGTTCGCTTCATATCAATGACGACACGCTCGGGGCCATGCAGGGTAAACACCTGATATTTAATGGTGCCGCTTAAATCGAATACAAGCCGGGTGTGATCCGGAGCTGTCCATAAACGCACATCGCGAATAGCCTGTCCCTTAGCCTCTGCTGTAGGCACGATTGAAACTGCCAGAATGATCAGCAATGCCATGAACAGGACGAAACGTCCCGCCTTCTGCGTGTTTTCAGACAGGAACAGGGTTTGCATACCGGGTTTCACCTTCCGATTGTATCATTGAACTTACCATTATGTGTTCACACCCGGCCTTGTAAAGGCATTGAACCTGTTCCGGACGATTCATAAACTGTCCGGGCTACAAATAAATTATTGGTGGAGCATTTGCTCGTGTTCCGATAAAGAGCGTTCAAACGCCGGGCGTTCAAACAGGCGATCCATATACGCTTCAAGATTGGGCATATTTTTTGTATCCAGGCCCAAAGGAACAAGTCGCCAAAGAATGGGCGCAAAGGTAACGTCTGCCAGTGTATAGGCATCCCCGATAAAATAAGGCTGCCGTATCAGATAGACATCGATAGCTTTCATATACTCCTGAATGCTTTTTAGCGGCGCAGCCCTGTTTGATGCCATTTCAAGTGCGAAGAAGAGCGGGTAAATCTCCTGCTCAATACGCATGACAGATAGCCTGAGCTGTGCTCTCTCAGCCGGCGAGCCCGGCTTCAGAGGCGGGTGCGGATAACGTTCATCCAGATACTCGCTGATGACAGATGCCTCAAAGAGGACTGTTCCCCGATCCTCTATAGTGGGAACCTTACCGTACGGGTTCAATTCCATCAGCTTAAGCGGAGGACGCTCAGGATCAGCTTCGATGACTTCAACCGGCAACTCCTTCTCCGACAGGACAAGACGTGTGCGATGTGAGTTCGGACAAGAACCACTTGAGAAAAGGGTGATCATAGATACCTCCGGCCAAAAAGCGCTGGATTGTAATGGTTTTTTAGATTTTTACAAAAGGGAATGTAGATTGGCCGGATTTTTTGATCCTTTTGCACTAATTCAGGGTGTAAGGCCCATGAGTTTAGCATGGATAAAAGCATCAATGTCACCATCCAGAAAAGCTTGTGTATTGCCCGTTTCCATGCCTGTTCTAAGGTCTTTGATGCGTGCCTGGTCCAGCACATAGGAACGAATCTGATGTCCCCAGCCAATGTCGGATTTACTGTCTTCCATAGCCTGCTTTTCCGCCTCCTGTTTTTGCAATTCCAGTTCGTACAGACGAACTTTTAGCATTTTCAAAGCCTGAGCCCGGTTTTTATGTTGGGAGCGCTGGTTTTGACACTGCACAACTATTCCACTAGGCACATGTGTCAGCCTGACAGCAGAATCTGTTTTATTCACATGCTGCCCGCCTGCACCCGAGGCACGATAGGTATCAACCCGAACGTCATCGTCGTTAATTTCAACATCAATATCGCGCTGAATGTCCGGATAGGCAAATAGGGAGGCAAACGATGTGTGTCGCCGGTTGCCGGAGTCAAAGGGTGATTTTCTGACCAGCCGGTGAACTCCTACCTCAGCTTTTAACAAGCCGTAGGTATATTCTCCTTTTATCAATACCGTTGCCGATTTAATACCGGCTTCTTCTCCAGCCGTACACTCCATCAATTCGCTATTGAAGCCCTTGCGTTCGGCCCAACGCAGATACATTCTGAGCAACATTTCCGCCCAATCCTGAGCTTCTGTCCCCCCTGCCCCGGCATGAATTTCCAGAAAAGCGTGTTCTCCATCGTGTTCACCACCAAGCATACGTTCCAACTCAAGATGACTCATCATCTCCTCGGCTGCATCCAGTGCATCAACAGCCTCAATTTGTACACTCTGCTCATCCTCATCCGCACCCATATCAAAATAGACAATACTATCTTCGAGTTGGGATGCGACCGAGCTGAAATCATTCAGGACGCGCTCCAACTGCGTTCGTTCCTGCATTAACTCCTGGGCCCGATCCGGATCAGACCATAAATCAGGGTCTTCAACCTGGAAGTTTAAACTTTTGAGATCCTCAGCCTTAGCCTCAAGGTCAAAGCGACCTCCGCAAGGCATTCAACCGCATCCGAAGGTCTTCAGCCCGGCTCCGAAAACTATCAATTCGATTCTCAACACTCATTTTTTCACCCCACAATATGGTCAGGATTTACTCTGCTGGAATACTTCAGCACAATTGTAAAATAACGTATATGCAATGTGGGGAATACTATCCTCTTTTTCGTTGCAGATGCAGCCCCTGACAAAGCTGGTCTCATCAAAAATACGGCTTAGGATGCCGCGCTCATGTCAGATTTTACGAATCGCTTAAATACCGGGCAACGTGAAGCCGTCTTTTACCGGGACGGCCCTTTACTGGTTCTGGCCGGGGCCGGCTCGGGTAAAACACGCGTCATAACCGAGCGTATAGCGGCACTGATTGACCGGGACGTACCTTCGGATGCGATTACCGCAGTAACCTTTACCAACAAAGCCGCAAAAGAAATGGGCGCACGGCTAAAAAAACGACTGGGAAAGCGAAGTAATGATTTACGCATCTGCACCTTCCATGCTCTGGGGCTGGCTATACTGCGCCGGCATGCCGGACATTTTCAGCGTCGCCCCAACCTGTCCGTCTTTGCTACAGGAGAACAACGCGGTGCATTGCGTAGCGTATTACAGGATATGCACTTCTCTGCAGATGCCAAACAACTGGATGCGATGCTTGGGCGTCTTTCATCACTGAAAAACGGACTGATCAGCAGTGAACAAACTCTGCAAAAGATACGCGAACAATATGATTCCTTACTGGAACGCATGAATGCAGTGGATTTTGATGATCTGCTGTTACTACCCGTCCGGCTACTTTCCGAAGACTCTGCAGCCCTGGCCTTCTGGCGTGAACGCTGCCGCCATTTTCTGGTTGATGAATATCAGGATTCCAGTCGTATGCAGTATGCGCTGATCCGTTTACTAACTCCCCCGCATGGGAGCTTAACAGTGGTCGGCGATGATGATCAGTCTATTTATGGCTGGAGAGGTGCGGAAATCAGCAACCTTTTCAATCTGGACAAAGATTACCCGAAATTAAAAGTAGTGCGTCTGGAAGAAAATTACCGTTCAAGCTCCTCCATACTGCAGGCGGCCAACAGGCTGATTAACAACAATGATCAGCGTCTGGGAAAAGTATTGCGTTCCAATCTTGGCCTTGGTAAACCGGTTCGCATCTGGGAAACAGACACACCGGAAGATGAGGCTGTCCGCATCGTCACGGATATTCTGACCCGTCGTGCCACTTCAAAGTCTCAGTGGGCCAATTTCAGCATTCTATACCGGGCCTCCTATCAGTCCCGACCACTCGAAATAGCACTGCGTGAACGTAATATTCCCTATCACGTAAGCGGCGGCCTCTCATTTTTTGACCGGGCCGAAGTTCGTGACGTCCTCTCCTATCTTCGTCTCGCAGCCAATCCGGATGATGATCTCGCTTTCATGCGTGCCATCACACGGCCTCGCCGTGGCATCGGGGACAAGGCTCTGGGTGAACTGGCTATATTTTCACGGCAACTTGAGTGCTCACTACTGGACGCATGCCTTGACAACGATTTCAGACATGGGCGGAAAAGCACACTGTCGGCATTTGCAAGCATGGTGGCGAAGTTTTCTCACCAATTTGACCATGAAGAACCGGACGAAGCCTTTGATGCGATGATGGAGCAATCCGGACTGGAAGAAGCCATTATCCATGAAGCCGGTGATGAACGGGAATGCAATGCACGACTGGCTAATGTGTATGAAGTTCGTCGTTGGTGGCTCAATCATGCCGGAAACAGGGGGCTCCTTTCCGAATTTATTCAACGCCTGACGCTTCTGTCCGATCGTAAGGAAGAGGAAGATGGAAACAGGGTGCGCCTGATGACTGTGCATGCAGCCAAGGGGCTGGAATTTCCCCACGTTTATATTGTCGGGATGGAAGATGGAAGCTTTCCACACAAAAATGCAGTTGAGGAAAAGCGACTGGAGGAAGAACGACGCCTGATGTACGTTGCCGTTACACGGGCCCGTTTCTTCCTGACCCTGAGCTGTGCAAAAAAAAGGAGGCGTTACGGCCAGGTTGAAACCATGACTCCATCTCCTTTTTTGCAGGAATTAAGTGGTGAATTTGTAGAATGGGTGGATCGTGAGCCCGACTGCGAATCAGCCCTGGAGGAAGTCGATGCCCACATGGCTTCCATACGCCGAACCCTGGGTCTTGGACAAACTTCTGTTTAGAATGGCACCTCTTGCCCATCAAAGGCAACAAAGCCCCCACTCTCATAGTCATTTATATTCGCAATTACATTTGACATGCCGTTGACGGATGTTTCCACATCAACCAGACCTGTTTGACCTGTCATCTCCGTTCTTACCCAGCCCGGATGCAGGGTAATCACACGCACTCCGAAGAGTGCCAGATCGACAGCCATCGATTTGGATACGATCACAAGAGCCGCCTTGGCCGCACGGTAGGCGTAAGTTCCACCACTGCTGTTATCTTTAGTTGAGCCCATTTTGGAGCTTATGTTTGCGATGGTGCCACCAGCATGAACAAGACGTTCCCTTAGAGCCTGAACACCATTGAGAGGGCCGATGCAGTTTACCTCAAAGACTTGCCGCATAACCTCCGGACTGACTTTTTCAAGAGACTGGCCATCCTTGCCGGGGCCATAAATGCCGGCGTTGTTTATCAAGAGATCAAGGGAATCAGGAAGCCCTGCTTTGTTCTCGAGTGGCTGGCAGACATCCCATTGAAAAAGATGCAAGCGATCAAAGGCCAGGTTTGCAAGTCCTCCTGGGTCGGAACGGTAACAGCCCCAGACCTTGTCCCCTCGCTGCAGATAATGTTTCGCAAAACCAAGGCCAAGACCCCGATTCGCTCCTGTGATCAATATGTTTATAACATGTCCTTTTTTCCACAAATATTACAACTGTGCCGCAAACTCACCTGTCCTCTGTGCATATCTCTTATAAATCTAGATTATATATTAACAGCTTATACCATTCTATTTATAATATACATAAATCCTGGACCACCCCCCCTTTCAAGTGATCATATCATACCAGGCAGACGTCCATGCTGGCTACTTTCAACCAACAATCACTCGTGGATATCATTTGCCAGGGCAATATTACTCAAAGTCATTACAGGATTTTTACGAAGGACAGATAGTTGCACTTCGATGTCTTGGCAGGAGCCAAATTAAGCCTTGCCGGATAATCGGCGATATAACCCTACATGAGCAGGCAGAGTAACCAATCCATTCATACGGCGGAAACTGTGAGCGCCCTTTTCCTGAATCTTGTTCTTGATGCGGAAGATCGTGCTCATATCAATTTGCCAGAAATAATGGAAAGCTATCTGGTATTTCTTCTTTGTCGCTTCAACAGAAGGCCGCACCGCCTGCAAGAATCTCTTGCCATTCAATATCTTACAGCCAGAAGTAAATGCGGTCATTCTCGACTCGACAACTTGAGAGATGCCGGCGATAGCTGCCTGCTACTGGCAGGACTCTTTCCGGAACAGGCACGCCGGAGGATGGTGACAATCAATTATTTTGTCCGGATAGGCCGCAGTTGTTATAGTCAGTTGGCCAGCTCACTCAGAAAATCACACAGTGAAATGTATGTACAGCTATGTGCCGGTTTCGGTCTGATGCTTGAAGTACTACAAATTATTCGTCATTTCAGGGAGGATAGTCCGGAGCTTGATCCAATAACTGCATACAACCTCTGGCAGGAAACAGGCAGCACACATGCCCTTGCCTTGCTTGGCAGGAATCGTGGAAGCGTCCCTGTTCGCTGCAAGCAATACCAGCTTAGCTAATCGCTTCCTTCAGCATTCGTAGATATTCACTGCGAGGAATCTCCCGAGCGCCAAGGCTGGCAAGGTGATCTGTGTGGAACTGGCAGTCGATGAAGCGCCAGTTAGATCGCCTTCCCTTATCAGCCAGAAAGGACAGAGCATATTTTGAGGCATCTGTACAACGCGAAAACATGGATTCGGCGAACCAGCCCTGGCCAAGATGCAATCCGTATAACCCTCCTACCAGGGCCTTGTTTTCCCATACCTCAACAGAGTGAGCATGGCCAAGATTGTGCAAACAGCAATAGGCATCCAGCATTTCCGGGTGAATCCAGGTTCCCGCCCCTTCCTTTCTCGACTCGGCGCAGCCTTGCATAACCGCTTTGAAAGACCTGTTTTCACTGATCTGAAACCTGCCCTGTCTGATGCGCCGCTCCAGTCTTCGGGATATATGAAAGCCTTCCGGGAAAAGCACCATTCTAGGATATGGTGACCACCACAGGATCGAACCCCCTGCCTGATCATACCAGGGGAAAATACCCTGGCTGTAAGCTGTTAGAAGCGTTTCCGGAAACAGGTTTCCGCCTGACGCCAGAAGACCATCAGGTGAGGCCTGATCAGGGCTGGGAAATCTTATCTGCACAGGCATAGCTTAGCGGCTACTTGCATTTCGGTCTTGTCGACATGAAGATGCGCTGCCTTGAGGAGATAGGATGATCCATTTTAAAACAACCGAAGAGATTGAGGCGATGAAGCCCGCCTGCCGTCACGCAGCCGATACGCTTGTGATGATTGAGTCCCACATCAAACCCGGCATAACCACCGATGAGATCAACGATCTGGTGCATGAGTTTACTGTTAAAGCAGGTGCCATTCCGGCCCCTCTTAATTATCGTGGCTTTCCCAAATCGGTTTGCACCTCGGTTAACCACGTCGTTTGTCACGGCATTCCGGCCTCGAAGAAGTTGAGAAACGGTGATATCGTTAATGTGGATGTGACCAGTATTATCGACGGCTGGCATGGCGACACGAGCAAGACCTTCTATGTAGGCGAGCCATCCATCAAAGCCCGGAAAGTGACAGAAATTTCACGGCGCGCATTGGAGATCGGCATTGAGCAGGTCAGGCCCGGTGCTACCTTCGGTGATATCGGGCATGCCATTCAGAGCTTTGTGGAAGCCGAGAAATGTTCTGTGGTGCGCGATTACTGTGGCCACGGCATCGGGCGCAATTTTCATGAAGAACCCCAGGTCATGCACTTCGGGAAGCCGGGAATCGGCACAGAGATCAAGGAAGGTATGGTTTTCACCATAGAACCGATGGTGAATCTTGGCAAATATGCGGTGAAGGTACTGAAGGACGGCTGGACGGTGGTCAGCCGCGACAAATCACTCTCGGCCCAGTTTGAGCATACCCTTGCCGTTAACCGCAACGGCGTAGAGGTTTTGACTATTCCAAGCTCCTAACCACAGGGCCGGAGGTTCGTCTGTTTACAAGAATGGGTTCTGGATTTGTATCCCTCGATGATTTGGACATGGGCAAGGTCTTCGCTCAGGATCGTTACGGCCTCCGTCTGACATGACAATTCCTGGAAGAAAATCCAGCATTGATAATGCGTACGCTATTTCGATGTTTTACTGGAGTATGCGATGAGCGCAGTCACAGCCACCGAAGCGAGGGCGAAGCTTTACGGCTTGATTGATGAGACTAACACCTCACATGAACCGGTCACCATCACCGGCAAACGCGGCAATGCCGTATTGGTCGGCGAGGAAGACTGGGAAGCGATTCAGGAAACATTGTATTTGAAATCGGTCCCCGGACTGGATGACGCCATCAAGAAAGACATACAAACGCCTGTTGAGGAATGCGCGGATAAACTTGACTGGCGCACTTAGAAGTTGAATTCACCAACTATCAACTTGTTTTCACCAAACGGGAGCAAAAGGATGCCGTCAAAATCCGGCGAGCCGGACTAAAATCCAAAGCTGAAGAACTGCTGGGAATCCTGCGCGAAGATCCTTTCCGCATTTACCCGCGACTTGAGCACCTGGTCGGCGATCTCACTGGCTGCTGCTCGCGCCGCATCAATATCCAGCATCGCCTTGTTTATCAGGTTCTGGAAGAAGAGCACCTGGTCAAGGTGCTCGCTATGTGGACACATTACGAATAATGAATCGGGATTGTAATCCTGCTGCTGCACGTCCGACTGAAGAACATGAAAAAGATGGAGTCTATCTTGACCGGAACATGGGTCAAAATAATGATGCTAAGCGCGGTTTCATGGTTGGCGCTTTCCGGGTTCAGTTTAAGTCCAAGCCTGGTACCGTCCAAAGACATTATTCCCGGCGGTCCGGGCAAGGGTGGCATCCCTGCCCTCACTGATCCTCTTGTTGAGCCGGGAAAATCAGCCAGTCGCTGGTTGGAGGAAAGAGATCGGGTTATGGGAGCGGTCATCAATGGACGGGCTCGGGCATATCCTATCCGCATCCTTAACTGGCATGAGATCGTCAATGACCGGATAGGGGACAAACGCCTTGTCGTCACCTACTGCCCCCTATGCGGCAGCGGCATGGTGTTCGATACAAAAGATCGCTTCGATGTTTCCGGGCTGCTGTATCAATCCGATGTTCTGCTTTATGACAAAAAAACCGAAAGCCTGTGGTCGCAACTAAAAAGCAAGGCAATTACGGGCAAACGCTTGGGCGAGAAACTGAAAGTGCTGCCGGTTTTGCACACGACATGGAAATACTGGTTCAAAAGGTACCCTGATACCTCGGTGCTCTCCCGCCAGACCGGTTATAGTCGCGACTATAGCCGTGATCCTTATGCTGGTTACGGGTCAGACAAATCCACCTATTTTCCGGTTCGTCACCGGGATGATCGATTGCATCCGAAGGCTTGGGTCATTGGTCTGGAGTTGAATGGTAAAACGCGCGCCTGGAAGTTTAACGATCTGAAAAAGGCAGGTGGAGTGCATGAAACATGGCAGGGCCGGAACCTGCGTATACGCTACAACCCTGCAGGAAACCATGCTGAGGTCACTGAAAAGGATTCGGGTAAAGTGCTGGAAACTATCACGCTTTACTGGTTTGCCTGGGCTGCCTTTCATCCGGAAACAGAGCTTTATACAACATCAAAATAGAGAGAGAAAATTCACCATGAAGACACCAGGACACAAGGTTCTTTGTGCATTCGTGCCTTTGTGGTTCAGCCTTTACCGGCGAACCTTGTGTGCAGGAGACCGAGAAGGCTTCCGTTGGTGGATGGGATAAATCCATCAAGTCTGGAACCGGATACAGCAACGACCGGCTCATACCATAAAGGGATATAAACCGTGTCTTTCGTCATCTGTTTCTGCACCAGGGCATAAAGTTTTTTTCTTTCCTGCCTGCTCTCTGATTGCTTGGCCTGATCAAGCCATGAATCCATCTGAAGATTTGAATAACGTCCCCTGTTCGCGCCTGTTGGGGGCCACATGCTGGAGTGCAGGATCCAGCGATAGATATCGGGATCCTGGATGCTTACCCATGACAAGGAAAAGAGCTGGAAATCACCTCTCTTAATGCGGGCGTAAAAGCCGCCCCACTCCATCGACTCGATTTTGATATGTACGCCTATCTTTTGCCATTGCGCCGCAATAGCAGTAACCAGCTGAAGCCTGACCGGGTCTGTGCTGGTTCTGTAGGTAAAGTTCAGGCGCACTCCATCTGGGCCGCGTTTATAGCCTTCGGCCTCAAGGGTTTCCTCGGCTGATTTTGGATCAAAAGGCCTGGCCGACACCGGGCTTGCGGCCCAGTGCGATGGCGTCAGAACAGTTTCAGCCAAAACGGGAAGATCGCCAAACAGAACCTTCTTCAGTCTTTGTCTGTCGATAGCCATGGCCAGAGCCCTGCGGACACGGGCATTTCCCAGCTCCGGATCATGAAGATTTATGCCGATGTAGCTAAACGTGGTGGACGGCGTCGTTTGAACCGTCAAATTCGATTGTTTACGCAGGTAGGTTAGCAAGGCCGGTGGCAAATCATTCTGAGAGAAGTCAATTTCACCGCGTGCAAGTTTCAGGCAGCGCGTAACAGGATCTTTAACGGTGAGGAATCGAATCTGCATAATGGATTCTTTTGCCCGAATATCTACTCGTTCCAGAGTCAGACCACCCTGATCCCAACGAAATAAGCGGAAGGGACCACAACCGGTCGTATCTCTGGCTGAATGGGGAAGTGCTGCCAGGTGTTCAGGCAGTATGCCCAGACTCAAACGCGTCAGGATAGAGGCATCAGGCTTGTTCAGATGGATGGTTAGTTTGCTGTCGGAAATTACCTCCATGCTCCGGATGGAAGCGAACCCGGCCCGTAACGGGCTGGCCAGTTTCGGATCCAGAATCGAGTTTAAGGTGGCAACAACATCATGTGCTGTCAGAGATGTGCCATCGTGGAAATGGATATCGTCCCGTAAGGTGAAGTGCCAGATGGTTGGAGCGGGATGCTGCCAGGATATGGCCAGGTCGGGCCGGGGAAGAAACTGATCATCCAGACGCACAAGCCCGCGATGGATAAATTCCTGGATGCGATGGGAAGCAGCATCGGTTGCAAAACGTGGATCAAGGCTCATTGGTGGGCTGGCAAGGCCCACGCGAAGCTCCCCTTCCGGTAGATTTTCGGCAGAACAAGCGGCACATAATGCAGACAACACAACTATAAAAATTCTAAACATGGCTAGCGAACCCACAAACTCATGGCCTCAACATGACCACTGTAGGGGAATAAATCCAGCGCCCTTAAGGCCTGCAGACGATAGCCATGTCTGGCCAGAGTTGATCCATCGCGAGCGCCCGCTGCAATATTGCAGGATACCATGATTACTTTTTGCGGCAAAAGGGCGTTCATAGCCTCACAGACCCGCCTTGCACCCTTGCGTGGCGGGTCAAGGATGAGCACATCAGCACCCGCAAATGATTCCGGAGCAAAATTTTTCAGCAGGTCAGCCTGCTGAAAGCGGGCATCCAGCTTTAATTTACGGGCATTGGTTGTGGCGGCTCGAACACTGTCACTTCGAATATCCGCTCCGATAACTTCAGTGCCTTGCATGGCAAGGGGCAGGGAAAAGTTACCTGCTCCGGCAAACAAATCGACAACCCTGCGAGGGCGATCTGCCCAAGCCAGTACCTGCTGAACCATTTCACAGTTTGTCTCACTTTCTGACTGCACAAAATCTCCAGGGCCAAGTTGCAGCTTGAGCAGATCGTCCCCAGAAGGAAGATGGTCATGTAGTTCCCGAACACGTTTACCAGCAGGTTTAATTCGTTCTCCGTGCCGCCACCAGCACTGGATGTCTTCTCTATCAAAGAACCCCTGAGGTAATTTGGGCCAGGCTGCTGTTTCAGCCTCCAGAACAATATGGAAACCATCAGCAAGAGCCGTAATGGAAACAGAATCAACCGCCTCGGAAATATCTTTTTCCAATAATTCCCGTAGTGTATTCAGCTCTGGCTGCAGGAGCATACAATGTTTGTGCCTGACAAGCTTATTACTGGCACGACCCTTAAAGCCAAGAAAGCTTCCTGATGTATCTTCTCCCCGATGCCAGTGGGCCTTCCGCCGCAAGCCTGTTACCGGCAGTGATGAAACAGGTTGCCAAACCGAGTCGGAATGCATCAATGCTGAAAATGCCTGCCGAATCCAATCGGATTTAATTCCGGCATGCTGATTCCTGCGCAGAAACTGCAGGGAACAACCACCGCAGACATCGGCATGAGGGCACGGAGCAGCAACGCGATGTGGAGAGGCGTGAAGCACCTGCTTGAGTTTCCCCCTTCCGGCACCACGACGCTTTCCCTTGTTCAGGAACAGAATTTCCTCACCGGGAAGGGCATTGGCTACAAGGCAGATATCATCACCACATCTTACAGATGCTTCTCCGCCGGGAAGAAGGCATTCAACCTTCCCTCTGAGTAATTTCAATTCATGCGTTTCCATGGAAGTAATCAGAGCGAATCAAAGCGGTTAAAGCTGGAAAGGTAGGGTGGAGTGCTATCAGGGATATGTCTTGACTGAATATAAAGCTTGAATAGCTCACCCATACCAAATGGAAGCATCAAACGCTTGATATGTGCTATTTCATCAAGATGCTGCCCGGGCTCGGTTGCCATGTTCTCAATTTTTTTTTGTACCGAGGGGCTTTGAGCTAGCCAGGCTCCCTGTGTCATAAATACGGTCGGCTGTATTTCATAAGGCAAACCTGATGCGCGCAAGGAACTGAAATCAATGTGAGCCGTAATATCCATGCTTCCGGGTAAGCTCAGGACATCTTCACGTACTTGATGTTGTTTGTGGCCTAGGAGCGTACCCTCGCGGCGCTGTGCCCGATAGTATTCGCGCCTGGTGTAACCGTAATCCACGCAGAAAACATAGCCGCGTTGCATGACCGAGGCCACATCTCGCTGCCAGAGTTCAAGGTTAGGATTCCATTCACTGATATATTTTTCCGGCCAGTTCGATGCGATATCCTCTGGCATTACAGTAGCAACCTCAAGCGGATCAGTTTTTTTCTTCCAGCCAAAACCCTGCGCGTTATTGACCACACCACGCTCATACATTTCATCCCCGGAATATTCGAAACAGCGAACCGGCATCGCATCAAGAAGCTCGTTGCAGAACATCAGATAATTTTCACCTGCTCCGACATCGGTCAAGCTGGAATGCTGCGCAACCATCACCCCTGCCTGCTCATAGCGCTTTTTTTGCCGCTGGCGCATCATCCTGCTGCCTTCCACCGCAATAATCTGTTCCGGTTGCGGCATCGCACATCCTTCCAAGAAAGCAATCACATCGAGCAGGAGTTTTCCTTCTCCTCCCCCCTGCTCAATCAGATGCCAATGGTCAGGCTTTCCCATGCTCTTCCATCCCCAGTAAATCAGATCCTTCAACGCCAGTGCAAGCCACGGCCCCATTGAAACACCGGTAACAAAATCTCCCTGTTCACCAAAGGCCTGGCTGCTTTCGTAATAGCCCAGTTCCGGCTCATATAATGCCGTCTGCATAAATTCATCAAAACGAATCCAGCCTCCTCTTTTACGGATGCGATCCCTGATAATCGTATTAAGCTGCTCTGTTCTATCAGTCATGGTTAACCCCGGGTTGACGCACCTGACTCCCCCCACTACCGTTTAGTCCATAACGGGACGATTAATTTTCAGAGTTTCCCATACTAGATGAGGATATACCATGGCATCAAATGACAACATAAATCACGTTACCGATGAAAATTTTGAATCCAGTGTACTGAAGGCATCGGAAGCAGTACTTGTAGATTTTTGGGCACCGTGGTGCGGTCCGTGCAAACAAATTGCTCCTCTTCTTGATGAAGTAGCATCGGACATGGAAGGTAAGCTCAGTATTGCCAAAATTAATATTGATGATAACCCCAACACCCCCAGTAAATATGGTGTGCGTGGCATCCCTACCCTGATGCTGTTTCGTGATGGCAATGTTCAGGGAACAAAAGTAGGAGCCATGAGCAAGGCCAAGCTGCTGGAATTTATCGAGGAACACAGCGCCTAATTTAGCCTGAACTATTCATGAATCGCCGTGATGATTGCGCCGAGGCTTTGCTCGCAATGGATTCTGAAGAAAGAGTGCGTAACCGCGCGTACGGACGACCGACGATGGATTCGTTGCAGACAAAGGAACAAACAAGGCTGCGACAGCATTAGTGAACAGTTCGGATTAAAATGTGCGGAGGCGGTTATTTCCTCTATTGCGCAGACTTATGAAAGCTCCACTGTACATCATCCTTTATCAGTCTGAAATACCGCCCAATACCGGTAATATTGCCCGACTCTGCGCCGGATTTATCTGTAAAGGGAAAATCACTTTCCCCTCGCCCGGTCGGCAAAGCCCGTCGGACATACCCCTTACGGATGGTGGCATTCGCTCTCATCGAGCAGGCACATGAAACATCCACTCCATGTCATCCTTTATCAGCCTGAAATACCGCCCAACACCGGTAATATTGCCCGGCTCTGCGCCTGCACCAACTGCCAGCTTCATTTGATACATCCTCTGGGGTTTGAGCTGGATGATCGGAGATTGAGAAGAGCGGGACTGGATTATTGGCCTTATCTGAATGTCCGGGAGTATGCTAACTGGCAGGAAGCCCGGGACTTTCTGGGTGCGCATGAACGATGGTTCGCTCTCTCAACCAGGGGAGAGCGCTCGCTCTGGGATGCCCGGTTTCAGACAGGAGATGTTCTTGTTTTCGGATCTGAGACGGCCGGACTTCCTCCTGAAATCAGAGACGAGCTTATCGGTATTCGGATTCCTCTACGGCAGAAGGTCCCCGTACGCTCACTGAATCTGTCAACCGCTGCCGGTATTGCTGTCTATGAAGCATTAAGGCAATGTAAGCAAGCTGATTTTGGATAGGATAGAATCCACCAGCGCATAAAACATACCACAGATATCCACCGACAGGGCAAGAGCATCAAACTATATTAAGATCGCTTAATCTGATCGTGATAAGTCTAAGCTCTGTCGATTAACTCATTATTAATAAAGAGCTTTATAAGATGATTAATTATTATGCACCTTTCATTGCTGTGGCAGATAGCCTGCCCAGGGCCAGTTCCGGCGCAGTTACCCACAATTTTATCCACAACCTTTGTGGATGCATTGCCCTTGTTTCTCTGGCCTGTTCTACAGCATGAGCAAATGGCAAGTAGCTATTCAGATTGCCGTAGATTTTTCTGAGAATCAGACAATAAATCGGTAAGTTAAGTGACTACCAAAAAAAACACTTTACCCGGAACGCATCTTCCGTCATAAACTACCGATGCAATGGACTTTATCCAACCAGCTTACTATTTCGCGAGTATTGCTGATCCCCCTGTTCGCTATCAGTTTTTATCTTCCTGGCACGTGGGGGTATATTTTATCCACATTCCTTTTCTCTCTGGCTGCCCTGACTGACTGGCTTGATGGATACCTGGCCAGAAGTCGTAATGAGGAAACACCTTTTGGCAGGTTTCTTGATCCTGTTGCGGACAAGTTGCTGGTCGCCACCGCACTTGTCCTGTTGGTTGAAGCTGACAGGGCCCCTGCCCTGCTTGCCGCAATTATTATCGGTCGTGAAATTGTTATTGGCGCGTTGCGGGAATGGCTCGCTCAACATAAAACTACGGTTCATGTTTCCTTGCTCGGGAAGTGGAAGACTGGCATGCAAATGGCTGCAATCATCACCCTGCTTTTGCACGAGAAAATCCTTGGTGTAAGTATGCACCTGGCCGGAACTGTCCTGCTTTGGATAGCCGCAGTATTGACATTATGGTCGGCTTACGAATATTTACGTGATACTTGGGACGAACTGGTTGGAAGCAAGGTATTGAAGTCAGAGGGGGCAACTAAAGACGAGATGTAACTATAACCGCTACTTCCTCATCAGTTAGAAGAACAGGATTAGTCCGCATACTGGACCCGCGGCTGTTGATCACGATTTCAGGAATATCACCTTTGCTCACTCCGTAGACAGAAAGCCTTTTCATTTCAAGAAATTTCGTCCAGTTGTTCAATATCTCCTGCAGTTTTTTTCTCGCAACATCACTGTTTAAGCTATTATCGCCTGAAAGCCAGCGCCCCACATTCGCATACTTTCCCAGGGCAGGATTATCCCCTTCTCTGGACTGCATAGCCGCAATGTTGATGCGAGTTGCTTCGGCAACAAGTGTTCCACACACAACGCCGTGCGGGATGGGGAAAAAGGCACCAAGGGGTGAGGCCAGACCATGAACAGATCCAAGGCCTGCATTGGCCAGAGTAAGTCCGGAGACAAAGGCCGCGTAGGACATGCCAGTTCGGGCTTCAATGTCCGTGTCCCCCTTCAGAAAAGCGGCCAACAGGGAGTTGCACACCCTTTTTATGCCACTTTCTGCCAGAACATCTGTCATTGGGCTTGCCTTGATAGAAACATAAGATTCAAGCAGTTGTGTAAAGGCATCCATGCCGCAAGCCGCTGTTAACCCGGGCGGACAATTTAAGCTTAACTCAGGGTCAACAATGATTGACCTGGCAACCAGTTTTTCGTGCCGGAATGACTTCTTGAATCCCCCTGCTCCCTGAACAGAGAGGACGGCATTCTTGCTGGTTTCCCCACCTGTTCCGGCAGTGGTCGGAACCGCAACAAAAGGCACAGATGGCCCACGATAGTCCAGGCCCTTTCCCGCGCCTTCGAGATAATCCATCACCGAATGGCCAAGATATAAAAGTCCGGCGACTGCCTTGCCTGCGTCAATTGCACTTCCTCCCCCAATTGCCAGCACAACATCAATCTGTTCCGGATGAAATTCCCTGACTGCATCGTCCACCAGACTCGGTGAAGGTTCGCCGGGAACTGAAAGGTGAAAAATTTCGAAGTGGGCGAGCGCTTGTAAAAGCTCCTGCCCCAATGCCGAGGAATCAAAGGAGCTGGAGCCTGTTACCAGAAGCACTCTCTGGCCAAGTTCAGCAATAATTTCAGGAATCATGGCACGTTTACCTGCGCCGAAGTGAATATGTGGAGTTGATGCAAATTGGAAGTTCATTGGGCACCTTTGAATTTCATGACAGCCCCCAAAATATGAAATCAGGCTTCACGAAAGTGATGACTCCGAAGGATGGAGCCCGCAAGCTACGATGGAGGTGCGAATGTCCTGTGATGTAGATTCGCTACATAATTTGGCAACCAACCGCAGGGCAAACTCCACGGCAGTACCTGCACCACGGCTGGTGACGAGAAAATCATCCTCAACCACAGCATCGTCCACGTATACGGCATCAGGAGCCAGTTCCAGCATCATTTCCTGCATGGCAGGATATGAAGTGACACGCTTGTCCCCTACTACACCGTAGGCTGCCAGGACTGTCGGAGCGGCACAGATTGCGGCTACAGGTTTGTCCCGCCTGCGCAAGCGTTGCACTGCATCTCTGACGCGCTCATCGTGCCGCAACAGGTCGGCATTCGGCAGGCCCCCGGGCAACACAATCATATCCCAGTCCTCAGCTAGCATATCATCAAGCTCGGCATCGGCTTCAATAGAAATGTTCGATCTTCCGCTAACCGCTCCTGGCTCAAGACTGGCTGTCATTACCTCAACCCCTGCACGTCTCAAAATATCCACCACGGCAACAAATTCGATTTCTTCTACACCTTCAGCAAACGGAACCAGTACCCGGGTCATATTCTCCTCCTTGCCTGGAATTACTTGTTTCCACGCATAATACACCTAATCTGAACCACATGAAAAAACCTGTCCTGATTCTGCAGCAATTGGCCTGCGAGCCGCCTGCCCTGCTGGCTCATATCCTGCATGAACAAAGGTGGGAGATTGTACCCGTACTGGTGCAGGAAAACCCTACTCCGGAAACACTCGATGCTTACGCCGGCATGATTGTCATGGGTGGGCCGATGTCCGCCGATGATACGCACCTGGATTCCATTGTCGCTGAACTAAAGCTATTGGAACTGGCCATTGCAGACGACTTTCCTGTACTCGGCATCTGCCTCGGGGCTCAATTGCTGGCTAAAGCTGCCGGTGCCACCATTCATACTACTACCGAGCAGGAACTGGGCTGGTATCCCCTCTCTCCAACCGCTGCCGCTGCAAACGACCCCGTGTTTTCACACTTAACTGATGGTCTGAGTGTCTTTCAATGGCATGGCGAAAACTTCACCCTGCCTGCGCAGGCAACCCTGTTGGCTTCATGCAAAAACGTGCCTCATCAGGTATTTCGATTGGGAACATGTCAATACGGTCTACAATTTCATGTTGAGGTGAATGAAACCATTATTCGCGACTGGGTGAATCGCTGTGACAGTGAGCGTAAATATCTGGGCCGGGAGGGTGTAAAATCTATGCTCAAGGAAACTCCAAAGTGTATTAACCCAGCTCATACCTTTTGCCGCAGGATGACAAAGGCCTGGATAAAAATGCTTTGAAGAACACATTTCTACCGCAGAGTCACAGGATCAATCCGGCAATTTTTGTCATGTCACTGGCACTTCCAGGGTGTCCGCTCATTCACGACTTCCCCAACAATGACAATGGCCGGTGAAACGGCTTCCAGCATTCCATCCCTGGCCTGTTGCAAACATCCCGTTTCAACAGTTTCATCCGGCAAAGATGCGTTATGGATCACGGCCACCGGCATATCTGCTCCCAAACCGGCATTCATCAGCCGTGTGGCCAACTCAGGCAGTAGCCGCGCCGCCATGTAAAAGGCGAGAACAGGAAAGGCCGAGACCAGTGCAGACCAGTCGATACGTGATTCATCAGAGACTTCATGACCGGTCAGAAAAGCAATCGAGCTGTTCACGGTACGATCTGTTATAGCTATCCCGGCCATAGCGGGTGCCGCCACACCGGAAGTAATGCCGGGGATGACCCTGAATCTGACCCCTTCCTGCACAAGTGCCCTTGCCTCTTCACCGCCACGCCCGAATACAAATGGGTCACCACCTTTCAGCCGCACGATGCGTTTGTCTTCCCGCGCAAGGCGAATCAAAGTGTCGCTAATGTCCTGTTGATCAGCAGAGGGGCGTCCACCCCGCTTGCCTGCATGGATTCGTTTTGCATCGATTGAACCCAGAGCCAGAATACTGGCCGGAACAAGTGCATCGTGAACAATAACATCACAGTCTGCCAACAATTTGACTGCTGCCTGCGTAAGCAAATCAGGGTTACCCGGGCCTGCACCAACCAAAGCGACCTCACCTGCTCTCAAAGGAGCTGATAAGCGTCCGGACATATCAGGATGTAATCTGCGCATCAGGCTGGGAATCTATGCCATGCAAATATAGATTCAATCACCATGTCTCTACACTCCATCGTTAATCTGTCTGCATCATACTAACTGAGTATTCTATTGCATTGAAACCTGATAAAGAGCGGCTTATATGAGGTTCAGGTTGCTGCTGGCTGTCAGGGCATTACCAAAATCGGCACTGACTTTCAGAAAAAGAGGTGGCCCGCACGAGCCACCTCCTCAACCGGGGGAGAGCAATAAATGTGGAGGGTTATGCAACATCCCCCGCGAACTTCTACTCGTACACCTGCTCACCGTGCTGAGTAATATCAAGGCCTTCACGCTCCTCATCATACGTGACACGCAGACCGATAACGGCATCCAGGATCTTCAGGATGATAAAAGTGACAACTCCGCAATAGATGGCCGTCACCAGAACTGCTTCAGCCTGAACTATTAGCTGGTTACCAATCGTCATCCCGTCGGCAAGACCAACTCCACCGAAAGCTCCGGCTGCAAAAACACCGGTAAGCAAGGCACCGACAATACCGCCGACACCGTGCACACCAAAGGCATCGAGAGAATCATCATAGCCCAGCGTTTTCTTGAGGAAGGCAACGCTCCAAAAACAGGTAATACCAGCTACCAGTCCAATCGCCAGGGCACCAATCGGTCCAACAAAACCCGATGCAGGCGTAATGGCTACGAGACCGGCTATAGCACCGGAGCAGGCACCGAGCAAGCTTGGCTTCTTGTAGATAACCCACTCAGCAAAGGTCCAGGCCAGAACAGCCATGGCAGTTGCTATCTGAGTAACCAGCAGGGCCATACCGGCAGTTCCATCGGCAGCCAGCTCTGAGCCGGCATTGAAACCAAACCAGCCAACCCACAACAGGGAAGCGCCGATAAGTGTCAGAGTCAGGTTGTGCGGTAACATCGCCTCTTTCGGATAACCTGTACGTTTACCCAGAACCAGTGCAGTCACAAGACCCGCAACACCGGCATTGATATGTACGACCGTGCCTCCGGCAAAATCAAGTGCACCTGCGTCTCCCAGAAAACCGCCGCCCCATACCATGTGACAGATAGGTGCATACACCACAAGCACCCAGATGCTCATAAATAACAACACAGCCGAAAACTTCATGCGTTCGGCAAAGGCGCCGATGATGAGTACCGGCGTGATGATGGCAAATGTCATCTGGAAGGTGAGAAATACGGTTTCAGGGATCGTACCGGAAAGCGAATCGACGCTGACTCCGGCCAAAAACGCCTTCGACAGGTCGCCAACGTAGGCACCGCCTGTACCAAATGCCAGCGAATAGCCGGCAATGACCCAAAGCACGCTCACAAGCCCGGTCACCGAGATGGCCTGCATGCAGACGGACAACACGTTCTTTTTGCGCACCATGCCACCGTAAAACAGGGCCAGACCGGGAACTGTCATCAACAACACAAGGGCAGTAGCAGTGATCATCCAGGCCGTATCACCGGCATTGAGCACTGGCTTTGCCTCTTCCGCCATGGCTGCTATCGGCAGCAAACCGGCTGCTGCTACTGAAGCATAAATGCCAAGACATAAACCCTTCCTGATTTTATCAATCATATTTAATCTCCTCTCATATCCCGATGATTTACAAAGCATTATCATCCTCCTCTCCTGTACGGATACGAATGACTCGCTCAATATCTGTAATGAAGATCTTGCCGTCGCCAATCGTATCTGTGCAGGCGGCACGAATAATGCTTTCCACCACCCTGTCCAGATGATCGACCGGTACGGCCGTACTGACCTGCACCTTTGGAACAAAATCCACCTGGTATTCAGAACCTCGATAGAGTTCCGTATGACCCTTCTGCCGGCCATGGCCGCGAACTTCGGCAACGGTCATGCCACTGATACCCAGCTCCAGAAGGGCGTTTTTGACCTCATCAAGCTTGA
>CAYLYU010000005.1:0-4986 GCA_964387725.1 uncultured Zetaproteobacteria bacterium
CCTATCCGATCAAGACCCGCATCGACATGCTCTCAACCGGCATCAAGACGCCGATTGGTATCAAGGTCTCCGGCCCTGATTTGAGTGTCTTGCAGGATGTGGGCGTAGCCATTGAGCGGGCAGTGAAAACCTTGCCCGAAACGACATCGGCATTCAGTGATCGTGCCGCTGGCGGTTATTATCTGGATATAGATATCCAACGCGATAAGGCCGCCCGTTATGGCTTAACGGTGGGTGATATCGAAGATGTGATTCAATCGGCCATTGGCGGCATGAATGTGACGCAAACGGTGGAAGGGCTGGAGCGCTATCCGGTGAATCTGCGTTATCCACGTGATTATCGCTCCGATCCGGAAGCACTGAAACGGGTACTGATTCCAACCCCTACAGGGGCTCAGATTCCGTTGGTAGCTGTGGCGAAAATCAGTGTGCTACGCGGCCCGCCGGTCATCAAAACCGAGAATGCACGCCCCAATGCCTGGATCTATGTTGATATTTCTACTTCTGACATCGGTGGCTATGTGGTCAAGGCAAAACAGGTGATTGCCGATAAGGTGAAGTTGCCTGCCGGTTATACGCTGGAATGGTCGGGGCAGTTTGAATATATGGAACGGGCATCGGCTAAAATGCGCATTGTGATTCCGGCCACGCTGCTGCTGATTTTCCTGCTGCTGTATTTCAATTTCGGCAATCTGGCAGCGCCCGTAGTGGTGATGATGAGCGTGCCGTTCTCGCTGATCGGCGGCTTCTGGCTGGTCTGGTATCTCGGCTTTAATCTGAGTGTGGCGGTGGCGGTCGGCTTTATTGCGCTGGCTGGCGTTTCGGCTGAAATCGGCGTGCTGGTACTGACTTTTATCGATCAGGAAGTAGCGCTACGACGCCAACAGGCTGGGGAATGGCTAAGGCCAGATGCGATGCGTTCCGCCATTCAGAGTGGTGTGGCCAAGCGTGTGCGACCGATTGCCATGACCGCAACTGCGGTGATCGCAGGCCTTGTTCCCATCATGTGGGGCAGTGGTACAGGTTCCGATGTCATGCAGCGCATTGCTGCACCGATGATTGGAGGCATGATCACAGCAACACTGCTATGCCTGCTCATTTTACCGGTGATTTACGGTATGATACTGCAAGTCTGTGAAAAATCTTTTATTAAAAAGGAGTCGCTATGAAACGCCAAAAAAATGTAATCCTGTTTTTGCCGATACTTATAACCGGGCTATTGCTGGCAGGCTGCTATAACTCCGATGAAGTTATAAAAGTACCCTCCACAATAACTGAATCAAGCACGCCTGAAATCGTCATGTATAAATCACCAAGCTGTGATTGCTGTTCCGGCTGGGCCAAACATCTACGTGAGGCAGGATTTGCCGTTGTCGAAAACAAGCGTGAGGACATGGATGCAATCAAGGCAAAGTATGGCGTACCGGAAAAGCTGGCCTCCTGCCACACCGCAACGGTGGATGACTATGTCATTGAAGGACACGTTCCGGCTGCGGACGTGATGCGCCTCTTGAAAGAAAGGCCTGCTGGCGTGGTTGGGCTAACCGCCCCGGGTATGCCAATGCAATCACCGGGCATGCAGGAGAAAGGTCTGCCGCCGAAAAACTACAATGTTCTGGCCTTTGACAAGGATGGAAGATCTCATGTTTTCAACAGTTATTGAACCGATCCGACATGGTTTAGTCATGGCAGTAGTTGCGTTGATTGGCGGAGCCTTATGGGCGGCCTATCTCGCTACACATCACGAACAGTTGCACGAGGGCTTTGCAACACAGAAAGCTCAAATGAAAGAACAACAGCAAAAATCCGGCACAAGCATGGATCATATACATTCAGGACACGATCATCCTGCAGCAACACCGGCTGACCACCACGCAACAGCACATGGGCAGGATAGTGGCGTTCATACGGCAGAGCAGCACAGCCATTCCGGTTCTCTGGCAACCGATGCGATGCAGCGTTTACTGCGTGGCCATATTCACTTTATGGGCATCGGCGTTCTGGCTGCCGTTTTATTGCTTGTCACGGCATTGACATCGCTGAAATCCTGCTGGAAAAAAGTGCTGGGCTGGACATTTGGCCTAGGTGCGCTTGCCTATCCTCCAGCATGGATTCTCATGGGACTTAGAACCGTAGAGCTCGGCCCGCAGGCAGCAGAAGCCAGCGTCATGTGGCTGTTCGCCCCGGCCGTGGGTCTGTTGCTGGCATCCATGATTGCCATCCTGGGAGTTCTCCTGATTGAAGGGCTCAGACTACAGGATAAACCTCCGTTCTCCCTGTTCTTTAGCACAAAGAAACAATGAACAAAGACCCGGTTTGTGGGATGGATGTGACGGCGGATTCCGAGCATGCCCGTTCATTCCGGGGAGTGGATTACCGCTTTTGCAGTGAACACTGTCTGCATAAGTTCGGCCATAGCCCGGAAGACTATATGGGTGAGGATTGCACCCATGATCCGGTGTGCGGCATGAAGGTAAGTCGCGCCTCTTCCAATCATATTCGGCATGATGGCCATGACTATTTCTTTTGCAGTCAGCAATGTATCGAGAAATTCTCGACTGATCCGGCAGTTTATGAAGGCAAGGATAGGCCTTGTGAACATCATCATGCAGTGAAAAAAGCGGTGCCGGACAATCCTGACGCTATGTATTTTTGTCCGATGTGCCCCGGTCAGGAGCAGCAGGGGCCGGGCACCTGCAAGGTATGTGGTATGGCGCTGGAGCCGATGGCTGCGCCGACGTTGAATCAGAAAAAGGAATACTTTTGCCCGATGCATCCGGAGGTGGTCAGCGATGTACCCGGAAACTGTCCGAAATGCGGTATGGCATTGGAGTCGCGCACGGTTGAAGCGTCTGAGGAGAATCCTGAACTCGATGATATGAGCCGTCGTTTCAAAGTCAGTTCGGTGCTAGCTATACCGGTATTTGTGCTGGCCATGGTAGCTGATCTTGCACCATCCTGGTTACCTGCCGGACTCGAAATAAGCACGGTGCAATGGATTGAATTCGCACTGGCTACGCCGGTGATTCTGTGGGGTGGCTGGCCGTTCTTTGAGCGTTTCGCCTTGTCCATCAAAACCTGGAATTTGAATATGTTTACGCTGGTCGGCCTCGGTGTTGGTGTAGCCTGGATTTACAGCATGGTGGCGCTGCTGTTACCCGGTCTCTTCCCCGCTGTCATGCAGATGGATGGAGGACTGGTCGATGTTTATTTCGAGGCCGCCGCCGTGATTACCGCGCTGGTATTACTCGGACAGGTGCTGGAGTTGCGCGCCCGTTCGCGCACCAATGAAGCGATAAAACTGCTGCTCGGTATGGCGCCGAAAACAGCGCGTCTGGTGAAGGCCGATGGGATGGAGGTTGATGTACCGATCGAGGATGTCCAGCCGGGTGATGTGCTGCGTATTCGCCCCGGTGAAAAAGTTCCGGTCGATGGCGTAGTTACCGGGGGCGAGAGCAATGTCGATGAATCAATGGTTACCGGAGAACCTGTTCCGGTGGAGAAAATGGCCGGAGAAAAACTGATTGGTGCCACAGTCAATAGCAACGGTTCCTTGCTGATGCGTGCGGAAAAAGTCGGTGCGGATACGTTATTGTCCCAGATTGTGAATATGGTTGCCGATGCCCAGCGCTCGCGTGCACCGATCCAGAAAATGGCCGATACCGTGGCCGGTTACTTTGTGCCTGCCGTGGTGGGTATCGCTCTGATTGCCTTTGCAGTATGGATGCTGATCGGGCCGGAGCCCAGGCTGGCGCACGCCATTGTCAATGCGGTAGCCGTACTGATTATTGCCTGCCCCTGCGCACTCGGTCTGGCTACGCCGATTTCCATCATGGTAGGAACGGGACGTGGAGCTACTGTAGGGGTCCTGATCAAGAATGCCGAATCATTGGAGATTATGGAAAAGGTCAACACAGTAGTGGTGGATAAAACAGGCACGCTGACTGAAGGCAAGCCTAAATTAACCACGGTTCTGAAAACAGACGATATTTCCGAAGATGATGTGTTAATGGTGGCAGCCAGTATAGAACGTGCCAGTGAACATCCATTGGCTGCGGCAATTGTTGCAGGCGCAGAGCGGCGTCAACTGGAGATGCAGGCCGTTGAAGAGTTTACAGCAATCACAGGTAAAGGGGTGCAGGCGACTGTAGGAACTCGCTCTGTTCTGCTGGGTAATGCAAAACTGATGCAGGATAATGAAGTTGATATCAGTGCTGTCACTTCAGAGGTTAAACAGCATCAGATCGGTGGTGAAACAGTGATGTATCTGGCTGTGGATGGGCAGCTTGCCGGTTTGATTGGTGTATCCGATCCGATCAAGGCTTCAACTCCCTATGCCATCAAAGCGTTGCATGATGAAGGTGTCGAAGTGGTGATGTTGACCGGTGATAATCATAACACCGCAGCAGCCGTAGCTGAAAAACTGGCCATTGGCCGCTTTGAGGCCGATGTGCTGCCGAATCAGAAGGCCGCTGTAGTCAAAGCCCTGCAGGATGAGGGGAAAACCGTGGCCATGGCCGGAGATGGTATCAACGACGCTCCAGCTTTGGCACAAGCTCATGTCGGCATAGCTATGGGCACAGGAACAGATGTAGCCATGGAATCAGCCGGGATAACTCTGGTGAAAGGTGAGCTGACAGGCATCGTTCGGGCTCGCAAACTTTCCCGGGCAACGATGAAAAACATTCGTCAGAATCTGTTCTTTGCCTTTGTCTACAATTCAGCAGGCGTCCCGATTGCTGCGGGTATATTGTATCCTGTTTTCGGTCTATTGCTGTCACCCATCATTGCTGCAGCTGCCATGAGTCTGAGTTCGGTATCGGTAATCACCAACGCCTTGCGCCTTAGACGAGTCCAGGTGTAAGCAAGGACAGACTGGTGATACAATTTTATAAAAAGGTCGGCCCGGGGGATTCATCAATCCCCCGGATACTCTTAATACAACCGGATTCCAGATTATTTCATACTACAAGGATTCTTCATACT
>CAYLYU010000005.1:5086-16409 GCA_964387725.1 uncultured Zetaproteobacteria bacterium
TTCTTCATACTGCATGGATTGCATGGGTTCTTCATAGTAGGGCTATGGTGAGAATCACCACCACCAAACATGCTACATGCTCCCAGCGATACCAATGCAAGCACCGCCAGGGTGCTCATTACTTTTTTAATCATGACTTCACCTCCGCTAGATGGACAGTAGTCGGAGCCTCCCTGATCCGCTTACACCCTTTTTTATCCACTGCCACGACCCTTCATACGGCTTGCAGCCATCCAAACGGCTATCCGGCCTTTTTGTGATTTGAAAGACATAACTAAGTGTAGTCACCATCTTCCCGGCGAGAGGTCTTTATATTGATGAGAAATCAGGAGCCTGATCAATAACCTTTTCATGAATAGCTCAAGTTGTCAGTTTTGAATTTCCCATGTGATATGTATACGTTTGAAGAAAGAAACACGGGGACAATGGCATAAACCTTGCTCTACTTTCCTGTCGTTTTTGCTACAATTTATGCCGTAATACTGGGTCGGGGAACAGGGGGATCACGATTGAAACTTCAAAGTAAAAGTATCTTGTTCATCATTATCAGCACCTTGGTCATGACAGCTCTGTTGACAACGGCGGTTCTACTTTCATTTCGTTCCTTTTCATTTTCCAGCGTGCGTGAAGAAAGTCAAATGGCTGCCCAGATTGTAAAAGTGGCGTTGACGGAGCAAATGCTAAAGGGCGTAATCGAACACCGGGAAGACTTTTATGCACGTCTGCTACACATTCCAGGCTTGTCAAATATTCATGTATCAAGGAGTCAAAAAGTTATCGATCAGTTCGGTCCGGAAAAAGGTCCGGAACGTCCTCTATCTGAAGAAGAAAAGAAAGTAATGACCACCGGAACCCCTCATGAAAAAACCCAGGAAGGAGATCGGGTTCTTTTCCAGCATACAATCCCCTACAAAGCCAGCGTGGCGGGTGCAGTAAACTGCATGAAATGTCACCATGTAAGTGAAGGTGATATCCTGGGTACGATAACCCTGACTATGGATCTGACCGAACGCAGGAACAAAGCCATTCTATCAGTGATTCTTCTCCTGGGACTGATCATTACCTTCGGAATAGCCCTGATTTTCTTCCTGCGCCGTTTGCTAAATCCTATTGTGAAAACAACGGTAGAGTTAAAGGAATCCGTATCAAAGGCGGAACATGGTGACTTTTCCGGTCGACTTGACGGGGCCGGTGACGATGAAATCGGGGATATTACTCAACAGACCAATCGTTTAATGGCCACACTGGAAAAGAGTATCGGTACGATTTCCAAAGAGATTGAGGGGCTGTCAGGGCAAAATACGGGCCATGCCAATGGAAACCAACTCGAACACACTGTTGATGTCGTTCACAGTATGGTTCAGGCCATGCAGTTCAAACAAATGGTGGAAAACGACCGCAATCTGGAAGATGTCTTTGTCCGTTTACAGCAAGTGCTGAAAGAACATTTCGCTCTGAAGAGATTTTCGTTATATGAAGTAGGCGCTAAAAAGAAAAAAATGAACGTGGTCTTCGTTGAAGGCTTACCTGCAGAAAATGAAATATGGTGTGATGCCGATATTCTGGTGGATTCAGAGATTTGTCGAGCAAAAAGAACCGCCCAGGGAGTGTCCTCAATTGTAGAAGATAATATCTGTCCGGCTTTTTGCGGAAACAGGATTCAGGATAATCAACACCTCTTGCATGTCTGTATCCCTTTGATTCTGGGAGGAAGCGTGGGCGGCGTGCTGCAAATTATTTTCTCTGCTAAAGACAGAATGAAAATTATCGGAAAACTATCCACCATTCGTACTTATCTCAATGAAATAGCACCTGTCATCGAAACCAAACGACTGATGAAGTCTCTGCACGAGTCTTCAATGCGTGATGCCATGACCGGCATGTATAACCGCAGGTTTCTGGAAGAATATGTGGAGACTCTCGCGGCAAGCGTAAGCCGTAGAAATACACAGGTCGGCGTGATGATGTGTGACGTCGATTTTTTCAAACAGGTCAATGACACACTGGGGCATGAAACGGGCGATTCTGTACTCAAGGGTGTAGCCGAAATCTTGAAGAAAGAGGTTCGAACCTCTGATCTGGCAATCCGCTATGGAGGGGAAGAGTTTCTGATCCTTCTGGTTGATGCCAGCGAAGAAAAGGCATTGGAAGTAGCCGAGCGCATACGCAATACACTTGAGGAGCATAGCTTCCCAACCTCTTCAGGACCGCTGAAAAAAACGCTCTCCATCGGTATATCAATGTATCCGGCTGATACGGATGGATTCTGGGAATGCGTCAAATTTGCTGATGTAGCGCTTTATAAGGCCAAAGAAACTGGCCGAAACAAGGTCTTGCGTTTCAAGCCGGATATGTGGGAGGCGACAGAAGGTAAATATTAGGCCTGTTCACATAAAATCCGGAAGTGGCAATAAGGTCATCTTAAGCACTGCAAGTGCATTTCGAGTGTGACATGCTGATTGCACATTAGCGAGAAATAACGCCGGAGAGACCAAAAAATCCCGTCCCGCAGGGATTCGAAAAGACAATTTCCACCTCAGGTGAAAATATCGTCATGCTGGCGCTTCACTCATCTTTTATCTATATTATTAGATAGAAAACCAAGAAGGGGGTCGCTTATGCCTGTAGCAAGAAGTATCAAGCATTATTTAGAAAAACATGGCGTAAAGTATAACCTGATCTCCCATGCCCGTACTCAGTCCAGCATGAAAACTGCTCAGGCAGCAGGCATCCCGGGCGATCAGCTGGCAAAAACTGTCATCCTGAAAGATCGTGAAGGCTATTTGATGGCGGTTCTGCCATCCACCCATCACCTGGACATCGATTCACTCAACGCACTTTTTGATCGTGACCTGGAACTGGTGGACGAACCTGAGCTTGAATCTCTGTTCCCGGACTGTGAACCGGGTGCCCTGCCTCCTGTCGGCCCCGCCTATGACCTTCAGGCTGTTATGGATAGTTTCCTGTCTGAACTTGACGATGTTTATTTCGAGGCTGGCGATCACCGCGAACTTATCCATGTAAGCGGTGAGGCCTTCCAACTACTGCAGAACAAATCCGGGAGAGGCCGCATCAGCTGCCATATTTGAGTTTACATGCATCGGCTACGGTTCTTTTTCCTGATTCTCCTGTTGCCGATACTTGCATCGGCGCAAACCGGGCCTCCCGCACTTTTACTGGATATCAAGGGGGCCATCGGCCCGGCCGTAGCTGACTACATCCACCGTGGACTGGAACAGGCTCAAAAACAAAGCGCCCCGCTGGTAATCCTGCAGATGGATACTCCCGGTGGTCTGGATACTTCCATGCGTCAGATCATTCAGGATATCATTGCATCGCCCCTGCCAGTGGTTGTTTTTGTGGCTCCCAGCGGTGCGCGAGCTGCCAGTGCCGGAACCTACATTCTATATGCCTCGCATGTCGCTGCCATGGCACCGGGAACCAACCTAGGAGCAGCCACCCCTGTACAAATTAGCGGAGTCACTTCCCCTCCCTCTCAGACTCCCGCGAAACCCGGAACGGGTAGCGATGCCAAGAGTAAAAAAGCTATCAACGATGCTGTCGCTTACATCAAAAGCCTGGCCCAGATGAGGGGCAGAAATGTCAACTGGGCTGAAAAGGCAGTGCGCGATGCAGCTAGTCTTTCCGGCGAAGACGCTCTGAACAAAGGTGTCATTGACCTGATGGCCAGAGATGTACCGGAACTGTTGGCTAAAATAGATGGCCTCAAGGTGAATATCTCGGGAACCGAGCTTACGCTGCAGACATCTGACCTGACATTAGAGCGATTGGAACCGGACTGGCGCAGTCGCCTGCTGGCAGCCATCACCGATCCGAATGTGGCCTATCTGCTGATGCTCCTCGGCATCTACGGAATATTTTTTGAGCTGATGAGCCCGGGCTTTGTACTTCCGGGAGTGATCGGCGGCATCTGTCTGCTTTTGGCCCTGTTCGCCTTCCAGGTTCTGCCCATCAACTTTGCCGGCCTGGCCCTGATCCTTCTCGGAATTACCTTTATGGTTGGTGAAATCTTTATGCCCAGTTTCGGTGCACTCGGTATTGGCGGTGTCATTGCATTTGTGATCGGCTCCATTATCCTGATGGACACAACTGTCCCCGGCTTTGGCATTTCCATTGCCCTGATTGTGGTCGTCAGTCTGCTAAGCGCCGTTTTTTTTCTTTTTGTCATCGGTGCAGCCATAAAGGCTCGATTACGGCCAGTGGTTAGTGGCAGAAAGGCAATGATCGATGCTGAAGGAAAAGCTTTAGACAGCTTTGATGGACAGGGATATATCAGGGTGCGGGGTGAAGTTTGGCAGGCCCGAAGTTTTACTCCGCTGAAGAAGGGTCAGAAGGTACGCATCACTGCCGTGAATGATCTAATCTTAACCGTAGAGCCAAAAAATAAAATCAGGGAGAAACATCAGCCATGACTACCGCCCTTCTGTTTTTTGCCATTGTTATACTGAGCATTCTCTTTTCATCACTCAAGATATTGCGAGAATATGAGCGGGGCGTTGTTTTTATGCTTGGGCGATTCTGGAAGGTCAAGGGACCGGGTCTGATCATTGTCATCCCGGTGATCCAGCAATGGGTACGCGTTGATTTGCGCACAATCGTATTTGATGTACCCACGCAGGATGTTATTTCCCGCGACAATGTCTCGGTCAAGGTCAACGCTGTCATCTATTTTCGTGTTGTTGATTCGCAAAAGGCTATTATTAACGTGGAAGACTTCTTTTCCGCTACCAGTCAACTTGCCCAGACAACACTGAGAAGCGTGCTCGGCCAACATGAACTGGATGAGATGCTGGCCGAGCGTGATAAATTGAATGCAGATATTCAATCCGACCTTGATGAACAAACGGATGCCTGGGGAATCAAGGTCAATAACGTGGAAATCAAACATGTGGATCTGGATGAGAGCATGATTCGTGCTATTGCCAAACAGGCCGAGGCGGAACGCGAGCGCCGTGCCAAGATTATTCACGCTGAAGGTGAACTTCAGGCCTCTCAAAAGCTTCTGGGAGCAGCACAGACGCTGTCCAAACAACCACAGGCCCTGCAACTGCGCTACATGCAAACGCTCACCGAAATTGCCAGCGAAAAAAACTCGACCATCGTCTTTCCGCTACCCATGGATGTCATCACCCCCTTCCTTGATCTCGCCAAAGAGGCCGGTAAAAAGAAGAAAGCCAGCAACGCTGAATAGTCGGCACACGCCCCCGGCATGTTCCAAATGAACTTGCATGAGCATAAAAAGAGGCCAGTCTTGCCAGCCCGGTTTGCTGAACCGGCTACACCCGTGATCTGATTACAAGGAGCCATTATGCCGGATAGTTTCCATGCCCTGAGCCAACTGAATGTCGATGGCAGGGAATATTCCTACTACCGGATTGATGCGGCTCCCGGCGATGTATCCCGCCTTCCCTTCTCCCTGAAAATCCTGCTCGAAAACCTGCTGCGCCGTGAAGATGGCGACAGTGTTAACAGCAACGATATCGAAAGGCTGGCCAACTGGGATGCTCAGGCTGAACCGGATCATGAAATCGCCTATATGCCGGCACGTGTTCTGATGCAGGACTTCACCGGTGTGCCTGCTGTTGTCGATCTGGCTGCCATGCGTGACGCGATTGCTACACTTGGCGGAGATCCTGAGAAAATCAATCCGCTGGTACCAGCCGAACTTGTTATTGATCACTCCGTGCAGGTGGACGCCTTCGGATCAGATGCTGCATTGTCGAAAAATGCCGAAATCGAATTTTCGCGCAATCACGAACGCTATACATTCCTTAAATGGGGCCAGAAAGCCTTTGCCAACTTCAAGGTCGTACCACCGGATACCGGCATCGTACATCAGGTAAATCTGGAGCATCTCGCCCGCACTGTTTTTGTTGACGATAACAATGTGGCCTATCCCGATACTCTGGTCGGCACGGACTCACATACAACAATGATTAATGGCCTGGGCGTGCTCGGCTGGGGTGTGGGTGGCATTGAGGCCGAAGCCGCCATGCTTGGCCAGCCGGTCTCGATGCTGGTGCCAAAGGTGGTTGGCTTCGAGTTGAAAGGACAACTGCCCGAAGGCGCAACAGCTACCGATCTGGTTCTGCTGATTGTGGAAATGCTGAGGTCTCACGGTGTCGTTGGTAAGTTCGTTGAATTCTATGGTTCCGGGCTTGAACACCTGCCTTTGGCTGACCGGGCTACAATTGCCAATATGGCTCCTGAATACGGTGCAACCTGTGGCATCTTCCCGATTGATCAGGAAACCCTGAATTATCTGCGCCTCTCCGGACGGTCAGAGGAAAATATCGCACTGGTAGAGGCGTATGCCAAAGCCCAGGGAATGTTCCGGAATGATACGGTTGCCGACTACAGTGAAATGCTAAGTCTCGACATGCACACAGTTGTACCGTGCCTTGCCGGACCGAAACGACCACAGGATCGTGTGGCATTGACCGAAGCGCGTCCGAAATTCGCTACTGCCCTGGAAACGATCAGAACTGAAGCTGGACTCAATTCGAAGCCGGTAACAACTGAAATAAACAGGCAGCAAGTAACCATTTCAGATGGTGCCGTTGTCATCGCAGCTATTACCTCCTGCACCAACACCTCGAATCCGTCAGTGATGCTGGCGGCAGGACTTGTTGCCAAAAAAGCTACTGCGCTGGGTTTACAGTCCGCACCGTGGGTAAAAACATCCCTGGGCCCCGGCTCACTTGTCGTCAGCGAATACCTGAATCAGGCCGGACTCATGGAACCCCTGAAAACACTTGGCTTTCATATCGTCGGCTACGGCTGCACGACCTGTATCGGCAACTCCGGCCCGCTACCTGCCGAGGTATCGAAAGCCATTGCGGATGGTAACCTCACCGTAGCTTCAGTGCTTTCAGGCAATCGCAACTTCGAGGGCCGCGTCCACGCCGAAGTACGTATGAATTATCTGGCCAGCCCTCCCCTCGTCGTTGCCTATGCCATTGCCGGCACGATGGATATTGACCTGTTCAATCATCCGATCGGCAAAAGCACAAATGGTCAAAATGTATTTCTGAAAGACATCTGGCCAACACAGAAAGAAATCGCCACGGCTGTATCAGAAGTGAAACGCGAACAGTTTTCCAGATCATACGCACGTGTATTTGAAGGAGACGCTAACTGGCAAGCGCTTGCCGCACCGGGCAATGACCGTTTTTCATGGAATGATTCTTCGACCTACATTGCCAGCCCACCTTATTTTACCGGCATAAAGAAACAAGCGGAGAGCATCAATGATATCGGGGGCGCGCGAGTTCTGGCTATGCTTGGCGATTCGGTAACCACCGACCACATCTCACCTGCCGGCGCCATCAAGGTGGATTCGCCTGCAGGCCAATATCTGCTCAAGCTCGGTATTGAGCAGAAAGACTTTAATTCCTATGGCTCTCGCCGCGGTAATCACGAGGTGATGATGCGCGGCACTTTTGCCAATATCCGCTTGCGCAACAAGCTGGCGCCCGGCACCGAAGGCGGCCTGACTTTGCACCAACCCGATGCTGAACAGATGAGCATCTATGATGCTGCCATGAAATATAAATCAGCGGGTGTGCCAACGATTATCTTCGCTGGCAAGGAATATGGCTCAGGATCCTCCCGGGACTGGGCCGCCAAGGGCCCTGCCCTGCTGGGCATTCGGGCAACCATTGCAGAGAGCTACGAGCGCATTCACCGCTCCAACCTGGTCGGAATGGGCATTCTTCCCCTGCAGTTCCGACGTGGTGAAACTTCTGCATCGCTGGGTCTGACCGGTCGGGAGTTGTTTTCCATCGAAGGGATCATAGAAGGCGTTCGCGAAGTAAAAGTAACAGCCGACAATGGTCTGACTTTCACTGCTGATGTGCGTATTGATACACCCAAGGAGTGGGACTATTACCGCCACGGCGGCATCCTGCATTATGTATTGCGTCAGCTTGCGGCCTGATTGAATAAAGCTGCATGAAAAGCCTGTGGGATAATCAGGAAGCTTCTGCCTTCGAGGATGATCCGCTTCAACTACGAGTCTACACTTCTCGTCTGCTCGGACGGGAAACATCACTGGTACTGCATGGCGGTGGTAACACATCGGTCAAGGCAACAAGCCGGAACTTATTCGGAGAGGAAATTGATGTCCTTTATGTGAAAGGAAGCGGCTGGGATCTGGCTACGATTGAACTGGCCGGCTTTGCGCCGGTAAGGCTTGATGTCCTGCGTCAGATGGCGAAGCTTACACACCTCAGCGATAAGGAGATGGTCAGAGAACAACGTGCAGCTATGCTCGATCCTTCCGCCCCTACTCCGTCTGTTGAAACTATCCTGCACGCCATCATCCCTTTTAAATATGTGGATCATACGCATGCGGATTCCGTAGTAACGATCAGCAACACCCCGAATGGTGCGGAACGTATTCGTGAAATTTACGGTAAGAGTGTACTTGTCGTTCCCTATGTTATGCCGGGCTTTATTCTGGCCAGAACCATTGCGGATATAACCAAAGGTATCGACTGGAAGCAATACGAAGGCATGATTTTACTTAACCATGGCCTGTTCAGCTTTGCCGACAATGCCCGTTCCAGCTATGAAAAAATGATTCGCCTTGTATCCAAAGCTGAAGATTATCTGTCCGGATATGCGCCACTGAAACGGAAACAGGCAACCCCTGAAGAGAATCTGATTGAGTTGGCGCGTTTGCGACGGGCTGTTTCCAACATCTGGAATGAACCTGTGATTGCAAAACTTGATAATGGCAGTGAAGCTGCCACTTTCTCAAACCTGAAGAATGCAGCCGATATTGCGACCCGGGGCACACTCACACCGGATCATGTCATTCGCACAAAACCCTGGCCTGTCGTGATCAAAACGGATGTGGAATCCGATGTAAAGGCATACGCAACAAACTACCGCAATTATTTCATACGCAATACCGACGGTAATCTCAACTGCCTTGATGCCGCACCGCGCTGGGCCATCTGGCCCTGCCACGGGTGTGTCAGCTTCGGCCGCTCAATGGACGAAGCGAATATCATCTCCGACATCAAGGATCATACTTTATCGGCCATCACGCAGGCTGAAACTATGGGCAAGTGGAATCCGGTATCCGAAAAAAGCCTCTTTGAGATCGAATACTGGGAACTTGAACAGGCCAAGCTGAAAAAAGACAAGCCTGCACCCGTGCTACAAGGAAAAGTGGCATTGGTTACAGGTGCAGCCAGCGGTATCGGCAAGGCATGTGCCCTGGTTTTGCATGCTCAGGGCGCTGCTGTCCTGGCCCTGGACATCAATCCGGAAATCAGGAATCAGTTTAACGAAACTGATTTAACAGGCATAGCCTGCGATGTGACGGATGACAAGGCATTAAAGTCAGCTGTGGATGAAACAATCCAAAAATTCGGTGGTCTGGACATCGTAATCAGCAACGCCGGCATCTTTCCTGCCAGTGAAGTCATTGCCAATATGAATACCGCTACATGGGAGGCAAGCCTGGACGTGAACCTCAGCAGCCATCAACGTCTGTTGCAGCATTGCGCACCTTATCTGGAGCTGGGAATTGATCCGGCGATCATCATCATCGCATCCAAGAATGTTCCTGCGCCCGGGCCGGGGGCAGCTGCCTATTCTGTGGCCAAGGCCGGACTGACCCAGCTGGGTCGGGTAGCGGCACTGGAAATGGCGGAAAAGAGTATACGCGTCAATATACTGCACCCCAATGCCGTCTTTGATACGGGCATCTGGACCGATGAGGTACTCGAGAAACGCGCCGCGCATTACGGACTGAGCATAGAGGAATACAAGACCAACAATCTCCTCAAGGTGGAGGTAAGCTCTCATGATGTGGCTGAGATGGCAGCGGCTATGGCGGGGCCATTATTTGGCAAAACTACCGGGGCGCAATTGCCTGTTGATGGTGGTAACGACAGGGTGATCTGACTGTAGCATTTAGCTACCTCCACCTGACGGACGGAAGGAGAATCCATATGTTCACGTTGTATTACAGGCATGCCTCCCGGGCCAAGGATGATGTGCTTTCCGGACTCACAGTGGCTCTGGCTCTGGTGCCGGAAGCTGTAGCCTTTGCCTTTGTTGCCGGGGTAAATCCTCTGACCGGTCTCTATGCTGCTTTTATGGTCGGGCTGATCACAGCCTGCATCGGTGGCCGGCCCGGCATGATTTCAGGTGCTACCGGAGCCCTGGCTGTTGTCATGGTCGCACTTGTGGCTGATCATGGTGTTGAGTATCTCTTTGCCACTGTCGTACTTATGGGCTTGCTTCAAATTGCCTTCGGCGTCCTGAAACTTGGTAAATTTATCCGAATGGTGCCCTATCCTGTGATGCTGGGTTTCGTCAACGGACTGGCTATTGTGATATTTCTGGCTCAACTCCAGAGCTTTAAGAACGATGATGGAAATTGGCTGCCTGCTGCTGATTTCGGGCTGATGCTCGGGCTGGTTGCCCTGACGATGGCCATTATCTATTTCCTTCCCAAACTGACACGTGCAGTTCCTGCATCGCTCGCAGCCATTCTTACTGTGTCCGTGATCGTTATCTTTGGCAGCCTTGACACCAAAACAGTGGGTGACGTTGCTTCTATCGGTGGCGGATTACCCCCCTTTCATATTCCGCTAGTCCCCCTGAGTCTTGAGACTCTGATGATCATCCTGCCCTATTCGGTGATTCTTGCCGCCATCGGCCTGATCGAATCACTGCTGACCATGAGCGTTATTGATGAGATGACGGAAACCCGGGGTCAGGGGAACCGCGTATGTATCGGCCAGGGCACATCCAATGTGGTGACAGGATTTTTCAGTGGCATGGGTGGCTGCGCCATGATCGGCCAGAGCATGATTAACATCTCATCGGGTGGGCTGCGCAACCTGTCCGGCATTTCTGCCGCCCTGTTTCTGCTCAGCTTTATCCTGTTCGCTTCTGATCTGATTGAAATGATTCCTGTTGCAGCACTTGTTGGCGTCATGTTTATGGTCGTACTTGGCACCTTTGAGTGGGGAAGTTTTAATCTGCTGAATAAAATACCGCGTGAGGATTCCTTCGTCGGTATTCTTGTGGCTGTCGTTACCGTTTTTACCGATCTGGCCATCGCTGTAGTCGTCGGGGTCATTGCCGCCGCCCTTGTGTTTGCCTGGAAACATGCCCGACATATTTATGCTGAAACCCTGCTGACTGAGGATGGTGCCAGGGTTTACAAAATACACGGCCCCCTGTTCTTTGCCTCAGCTCACCGCTTCGCCGAGCTCTTTGATTCAACCAATGACCCGGAAGAGGTGATCGTGGACTTTGCCTCCTCTCGCGTGGC
>CAYLYU010000005.1:16509-31317 GCA_964387725.1 uncultured Zetaproteobacteria bacterium
TCATCCATTGCTCCGGTTTTTTCACCAATTGAAATCATCTGGGTGACCATATACGGAAACACCTTACTTTTCTCCAGAGAAGAAGTCAGGGTCTGTCCAAGGGTTATTTCTTCCCTGGAGGCATAGATTGCCCTTTCAATGACCATATTCCCTGATGTCTCGGCGACTGTTGCCAGGGCATCGAGGATAGGCACACCTGCTGCCAGCATGGTAGAAAAGGTTCGGCAAAATCGGGCAACGGCCGCCTTGCGCAGTACATTGCCCAGTATAGGTAGATTCAGCAGCAACTTGTCGAGTTGATAGTGCCCCTGAGGTGTCTTGTAGATATAACGCAAACCAAAAACCAGGGCAACCGGAAGACCAAAAACAAGATACCAGTACTTCACAAAAGCATCGGAGATCGTTATCGCAACCTTGGTCGGAGCTGGCAGATCAGCTCCGAATGATGCAAACAATTCACCAAAAACAGGAATCACAAAGATCATGAGGATGGAGGTAACAACAAAAGCTACGGTAATAACCGCTATCGGATAGACCATGGCTGACTTGATCTTGCCGGCCAGTGCCTGAGCCTTTTCTTTATAGGCGCTGATACGAAGTAAAATCTCGTCAAGAATACCACCCTGTTCTCCTGCTTCTATCAGGGAACAGGTGAGGCGGTCAAAATGATCCGGATATCGACGCAGGGTCTCACCCAGAGGAGAACCATGTTCGATTTCCTCACGTATATCGTGCAAAAGCTTCTTGAGAGATTTATTTTCCGATCCTCGCTCAGCCAGTTCAAGGCACTGAACCAGAGGAAGGCCCGCTTTGATCATGGTAGAAAACTGGCGAAAAAAAATCGTGATATCTTTACCGGCAATCTTCTGAGGGAACAAATGAATTTCAATAGGCTTTCGTTTGACCTTGAGGTCAATCAGGCCCTGTCGTCGCAAGGTCGCCATAGCAAGCGTCTTATTGGCCACTTCCAGTTCGCCGCTGTGTTCCTGACCCTGCCTTGTTTTACCCTGCCAGAGAAATATTGCCATACATCAACTACCTTTCAAGGATTAGACTTGTAAAGCTGCACCACGTTAGCCCACAAACCCTGGTCGATCAATGCATCGATGAAAAAGCATCTCAAGTCCAGCCGGGCATAGGGAGGGGCTCCCGGCCCAGTTTATCTTCAAGCCAGCGCAAGGCAGACAGGCGATCCGGGCTTACACCATGCCAGTAGTAGAATGAAGCTGCGCCCTGTGCAACCAGCAGGGGAAGACCATCCATCGCTTTCAAACCGGATCGTGTAGCCGCCTCCACAAACAGAGTCCGGCCATCAGGACGATAGACCGCATCAATGGCCAGACCTGCACCTGCAAATCGAAAAGGAAATTCACACACATCCGACGACAAACCTATGCTGGTCGTGTTGATAATGAGTTGCGATGTAGCCGCCACATCTTTCACGTTTGCTGCCTGCCACGGTGTATCAATCAACTCCAGCTGAGGGTAGAGAGAGCTTGCATGAGAAAGCAGGGATTCAAGCCTTGGACGTCCACGATTGCTTATAAAAACCTTCCTGGCATCTGACTGTACCAGTGCATGCAGGACGGCCCTGGCCGTTCCACCAGCACCAAGAATCAGGGCGGTTGTAACATCCAGCTTCGCACTCTCAATGACTGCCACCATTCCACGCCAATCGGTATTGGTAGCTGACCAGGTCTCGCCCTGCCTCTTGACGGTATTCGCAGCGCCGATAGCAAGAGCCTCGGCATCCGGTGAAACCAGCGGGAGAATATCCTCTTTGAAGGGAACCGTAACATTGAAACCATCCACACCCAGAGCTAATAGTCCTGCGACAGCCGTTTCCAGCTTTTTCTTTGGCACATGGAACGGGGCGTAAACGGCCTCAATTCCGGCCTGCCGGGCAAAATACTCCTGAAACAGCGGCGACAGCGAATGCGCCACAGGATTACCAATGATTCCAAAGGTTTTGATTGTTTTCGTTGCCACTGGACTATTCAACCGTCACTGATTTGGCAAGATTTCTGGGTTGATCAACATCGGTTCCTTTTAACCTGGCAACATGATAAGCAAGCAGTTGCAAAGGTGCAGCAACCAGCAAGGGAGCCGTAAAATAATCTCCTGGCGGTATAGATATGATCCCCGAGATGTATTCGGGACAGTTTTGCCGGGCCAGGTCTGTTAGCAGAATCACTTTGGCTCCCCGGGCATGGACTTCCTGAAGGTTCGACAACACTTTTTCCAAATGATACTGCTGCGGTGCAACGACAACGACCGGCAAATGTTCATCAACCAGTGCAATGGGGCCATGTTTCATTTCTCCTGCAGCATAACCCTCGGCGTGAAGATAAGTGATTTCCTTGAGCTTCAGGGCACCTTCCAGAGCAGAGGGGAAACAGGGCCCTCTGCCCAGATATAGTGCCCCGTGAGCCGGGGAGAAAAATGCAGCCAGTTTTGCAATTCCATGAGCGTCACCAATCAATCGACCAATGGCAGGCACCAACTCGTGAAGTGAGTGCAGATATTCTCTGATTGATGCTTTATTCAGGCCCCCGCTTCTCCGAGCCAGAGCAAGTACCATGAGTGCCAGTGCCATCAATTGTGCCGTGAAGGCCTTGGTGGAAGCGACACTGATTTCAGGGCCCGCAAGCAATTCTATGATGCCATCAGATTCCCGCGCCAACGAGGAATGAGCTACATTGCACAGGACAAGCGCCGGATTATCCGGAGTATGTGATTTAAATAAACGCAAAGCCTCCAGCGTATCTGCCGTTTCTCCCGACTGGGACAAGGTTACCAGCCAGACGTTAGAACCAATGACGGGATCCCGATAGCGATACTCTGAGGCTACATCCACCTCGACAGAAATGTTAAGGAAACGCTCGAACCAGTAACGTGCCGTCAGGGCAGCATGATAGGATGTGCCGCATGCTACGATGACGATGCGATCCGGCAGGGGAGATGTCTCCAGAAAAGTTGCTTCCGGAAAACTGATAGCCGAACCGTGCACGTAAGCATTTAATATATCAGCCAGAACACCAGGCTGCTCATGAATCTCCTTTTCCATGTAATACCGGAACCCGCCTTTTCCGGACTCAACATGATTGACCGGCATTTCCTTCCAGACAGGTTCGACAGGGGTGCCGTTGGCATCATAAATCTCGCATCCATCAAGAGAAATATATCCATACTCTCCTTCATCCAGATACATCACCTCATCAGCAAGACCGGCCAGGGCGATTGCATCCGAGGCTCCATATATGGCGCCGTTGCTACGTCCCAGAAGCAAAGGACTGCCGCGACGGGCGAACCACAAACGTTTTTCGTCTTTTCTCAGCAAGGCCAGAATGGCATGAGACCCTTCCAGTAGATTCAGGCTGGCTCGCCATGCCGACAGCGGATCAGGTGCATCCTCCAGATGTTTGCAAAACAGCCAGGGAACAGCCTCGCTATCCGTCTCGGATAAAAATCGCGTGCCCTTTTTCTCCAGACTGGAGCGGATCGACTGGTAGTTTTCAATAATGCCATTGTGTACTAGCGCAACCATATCGTTCACATGCGGATGTGCATTGGAATCGGTAGGTGCTCCGTGCGTAGCCCAGCGTGTGTGACCAATTCCGATACTACCTTGAAGCGGGGCATCTTTCAGAGCCTCTTCGAGTTTGCTTAATTTTCCGGAACATTTCCGGCAATCAAACATATCGTTTTGGCGGGTACATATACCGGAGCTGTCATAACCCCTGTATTCCATCCGTTTCAGACCATTCAACAACATGTCCTGAACCTGCTGTTGCCGGGTGACCATGCCTATAATGCCACACATCAGGATTGCTTCTTGCTCGGTCTTTCCCAGCCCGGAACATGCTTTTGTTCGCCGCGAACTGAAAGGGTCAGACCACCCTCCGCTACGTTTCTGCTGATGATGCTACCGGCACCAATGGTGGAATCATCCCCCACCTTTACCGGTGCAATAAACTTGGTATCCGAACCTACAAAGACACGATTGCCAACAACAGTTTGATGTTTATTGGCACCATCATAATTGCAGGTAATGGTACCAGCGCCAATGTTGCAACCAGAACCCATGGAGGAGTCTCCAATATAGCTCAGATGATTAATTTTGCTTCCCCTGCCAACAACAGATTTCTTGATCTCAACGAAATTACCGATATGCACATCTTCGTCCAGTTCGGCAGCCGGGCGAAGCCGGGCGAAAGGACCGACCCTGGAACCACTGCCAATACTTGCACCTTCAATATGACTGAGGGCAAATACCTCGACCTGATCATCCAGCCAGCTATCCGAAATAATAGTATTGGGACCAACAGTGCAGTCATCACCGAGATGAGTTGATCCTGTAAGTTGACTGCCTCCCTTAATCAAACAGTCTGCCCCAATTCGTACGGTTGCCTCTATTCGGACAGTTTCCGGTTGCTCAATCGTCACACCCCTGATTTGCCAGTCTTCAATCAAACGACGCTGAAGCTCAGCTTCTACCCGGGCCAACTGAACCCGATCATTAATACCGATGATGCATGTAGCATCTTCCGTTTGAACCGCCTGCACTGACAAGCCGCGACCAAGGGCAATTTTAATGATGTCTGGAAGATAATATTCTCCCTGAGTGTTGTCATTTCCGACTACTTTGAGAAGATCAAAAAGGTCACTCCCCCGAACACAAAATATTCCACTGCTGATTTCCTGAATTTCCCGTTCAGCATTACTGGCATCCTTTTCTTCCACAATCCCCAGACATTCCCCCTCTTTCGAGCGCAGGATACGTCCATAACCAACAGGATTATCAAGACTTGCCGACAAAACTGACACGGATGCCCCTGAATCAATATGTGCATCTAGCAAACGGGTAAGGGTTTCACAGCCAAGCATGGGTGTATCACCGCAAACAATCAGGACATGCTCTGCACCCTGATATACTGACTCACAATGTTTTACTGCGTGAGCAGTACCAAGTTGCTGCTCCTGGACTACCCAGTCCAGGCCCAGAGGATCGCCGATATGTTCACGAATCTTTTCTTCCCCGTGTCCGACAACGACAGCAATGCCTTTTGGATGCAACGCTTCTATAGTATGGAGTACATACTCTAGCATACTCCGGCCCAGCACCTTATGCAGAACCTTCGGTGTGCGGGAACGCATACGCGTCCCTTTGCCTGCAGCCAGAACAATCACCAACATGCCGGGATAATGAAATTGTGGAATCATAACTCCTCCTACACTCCTGAGCGGCAACAAACAAAAGGGTCGCACAATGTGCGACCCTTGCAAAGTATAAGAAGCGTTTTCCCGAAAGAACTAGTGCTTCTTCCTCTTTTTGATCATTTGCAACATGGCAGCAACAGCTGCGAGTTCTGCTTCAGCTCTGGCCACATCAACATCGCTGGCACTCTTTTCAACTATTTCTTCAGCACGGCGCTGCACTTCCATGGCCCTGGCTTCATCCAGGTCAATGGCCCGCTCAGCCGTATCGGCCAGTATGGTAATCATGTCGGGCTGCACCTCCATAAAACCACCGGAGATAAACACCTCGTCCACTTCCTTATCATGGCTGATACGCAACTCACCCGGAACAAGTGCTGTCAACAGCGGCGCATGCCTTGGCATGATACCCAGTTCACCGGCTGCTCCGGGAGCCGCCAGAAAATCTGCTTCGCCCGAATAGACCTCACGGTCGATCGTAGCAACCAGAACTTTGACCTTAGTAGCCATCAGACTTCTCCTAGGACTCCATCTTCTTGGCTTTTTCTACAGCATCCTCGATAGCTCCAATCATATAAAATGCCTGCTCCGGCAAATGGTCATATTCACCTTCCAGAATGGCCTTGAATCCCTTAATGGTTTCGTCACGTTTGCAGTAAACTCCCGGAGAACCGGTAAACACCTCAGCAACATGAAAAGGTTGTGACAGAAAACGCTGAATCTTGCGCGCCCTGGAAACAGAAAGCTTGTCATCATCGGAAAGCTCATCCATACCCAGAATAGCAATAATGTCCTGTAGTTCCTTGTAGCGCTGCAATGTCCTTTGCACACCGCTGGCAACCTCATAATGTTCCAGACCAATAACCTTTGGATCAAGCTGCCGGGAAGTAGAATCCAGTGGATCCACCGCCGGATAGATGCCCAGTTCGGCAATCTGTCGCGACAACACAATGGTTGAATCCAGGTGAGCAAAGGTCGTAGCCGGTGCCGGATCGGTCAAATCATCCGCTGGCACATACACAGCCTGCACAGAAGTAATAGAACCCGTCTTGGTAGAAGCAATTCTTTCCTGCAATCTACCCATTTCTTCGGCCAGATTCGGCTGATAACCCACAGCAGAAGGCATACGACCAAGAAGAGCAGAGACCTCGGTACCTGCCAGCGTGTAACGGTAAATGTTATCAATAAACATCAACACATCACGGCCTTCATCCCGGAAATACTCAGCCATGGTCAAACCGGTAAGAGCCACCCGCAACCTGTTTCCTGGAGGCTCATTCATCTGGCCATAAACCAGGGCCACCTTACTCAGCACTTCGGACTCTTTCATTTCGTAATAGAAGTCATTGCCTTCCCGTGTTCTTTCACCCACGCCGGCAAAAACAGAATAACCGCCATGTGCCTTGGCTATATTGTTAATCAATTCCATCATGTTAACGGTCTTGCCAACACCGGCCCCGCCAAACAGTCCAACCTTGCCGCCTTTGGCAATCGGACACATAAGGTCAATCACCTTAATCCCGGTTTCCAGAATTTCAGTAGACGGTGTCAACTCCTCAAAGGTCGGAGCCGCCCGGTGGATTGGCCAACGCTCCTCGCTTTTTACCTCTTCACCTTCAAAATCTATGCCCCGGCCCAACACATCCATGATGCGTCCGAGTGTGGCAGTCCCGACCGGTACGGATATGGGCGCTCCCGTATCCTTTACCGCTAAACCGCGTTTGAGGCCATCAGTAGATCCAAGGGCAATGGAACGTATCGTATCACCGCCAATATGCTGTTGAACCTCAAATGTCAGATCACCCTCAGCCAGCTCAAGTGCATTATAAATATTCGGAAGCGCCTCGTTGAAACGCACATCCACAACTGGCCCGATAACTTGCACAATTTTTCCTACGCTCATGGTTATTACCCTCTCTATTGCTTGTAGCTATTGTGTCGCCGCTGCGCCGGAGACAATTTCAGACAACTCCCTGGTGATAGCAGCTTGCCGTGCCTTGTTATAGGTAATGCTTAAATCTTTAACAATATCCTTGGCATTATCCGTAGCACTCTTCATCGCCACCATACGGGCGGACTGCTCACAGGCCTTGTTTTCAAGTATGGCATGATAGACGAGGGACTCGACATATCTGCGCATTAAACCGTCCAGAACATCCTTGGACTCCGGTTCGTAAATATAATCCCAATAACCCGCGCGAGCAGCCTCTTCAGGCATCGGGCACGGCAGCAATCGCTGCACCGTAGGACGTTGTGTCATGGTGTTAATAAACTTGCTGTATATGAGATAAACCTCATCGTATTTATCGTCCAGAAAGCGATCCATAGCCAGCTGAACAACGCCAAGAATATCTGTCAACTCAGGACTATCGGGAACATTTTCTGCGGCTCCTACAAGCCTGGATACACGCTTCAAAAAAATGCCGCCGCGGCGTCCGATATTAATTCCGTCGATCTCGATACCCTCATGCTGCTTAATCAGGTTCAATGATGCCTTGAATGCGTTGGTATTAAGGCCACCACATAATCCCTTGTCCGTAGACACCAGTATAACGCCGATACGCTTGACCTCTTCCTTCGAAGTCAGAAACGGATGCTGGTACTCGGGGTGAGACTGCATCAAATTACTGATGATACGGTGGACACCATCCTCATAGGAGCGGGCCTCAATGACACGATCCTGTGCCTTCTTCATCTTTGAGGCGGCCACCATTTCCATCGCCTTGGTAATTTTTCCGGTATTCTGGATCGCCTTGATTTGTCCGCGGATTTCCTTGGCTGATGCCACAACAGCTCCCTAGTAAGTCCCTGAGGTTTTAAAGTCGGCAGAAGCTTTTTTCAGGCTGTCCGTAACTTCATCTGTCAATTCCGGTTTCTGATCCAGAGCATCTAAAACTTCTGCATGGTCTGATTTGAGCGCTGCTATATAAGCCTTCTCAAAATCACGAACCCGGTTAACCTCAACATCGTCCAGGTCACCATTTCCCAGAGCAAACAGGATGGCAGTCATCTCAGCTACCGTCATCGGGCTGTTCTCATCCTGCTTGAGCACTTCAACTCCACGCTTGCCGCGCTCAATCTGTTTGCGTGTAGCTTCATCAAGATCGGAGGCAAACTGGGCAAAAGCCGCCAGTTCGCGATACTGGGCCAGATCAAGACGCAAACCGCCACCCACCTTCTTCATTGCCTTGGTCTGGGCAGCGCCACCTACTCTGGATACAGACAAACCGGCATCAATAGCCGGACGTTGGCCGGCATTAAACAGGCCTGTCTCCAGAAAGATTTGACCATCGGTAATGGAAATAACGTTGGTCGGCACAAACGCGGACACGTCACCTTCCTGAGTCTCAATAATGGGCAGTCCGGTAAGGGATCCCGTTTTTCCCTTCACCTTCCCCTTCGTATACTCCTCTACATATGCTTCACTCACCCGGGAGGCCCGCTCAAGCAGACGCGAGTGTAGGTAGAACACATCGCCCGGATAGGCTTCACGACCCGGAGGACGACGAAGAATCAGGGAGACCTGCCTGTAGGCCCAGGCCTGCTTGGTCAGATCATCATAAATAATTAAAGCATCCTCGCCATTATCCCGGAAATATTCTCCCATGGTACAACCAGTATATGGAGCAATAAACTGCATGGCAGCGGCTTCAGAAGCACTGGCAGAAACCACAATGGTATGATCCATAGCGCCATGCTCTTTCAGGACTCGAACAACATTGGCCACTGTTGATGCCTTCTGACCAACTGCAACATAAATACAGCTTACCCCTGTATCCTTCTGATTGATAATTGTATCAAGAGCGATGGCAGTCTTGCCCGTCTGACGGTCACCAATAATCAATTCACGCTGACCGCGACCGACAGGTACCATAGAATCAATGGACTTGATACCGGTCTGCAAGGGCTGATCCACACTTTGGCGCCAGATTACACCGGGAGCTACCTTTTCCACGGGTTGGAAATCATCCGCATCAACCAGCGGCCCCTTCCCGTCAATGGGCTGCCCCAGGGCATTAACTACCCGCCCCTTAAGTCCGGGGCCCGTCGGAACCTCAAATATCCGACCGGTACATTTGACTTCCTCTCCTTCCTTCATATGCGTGAACTCGCCAAACAGAACGGCACCCACAGTATCTTCTTCCAGATTCAGCACCATGCCTATCGTACCACCGGGAAATTCGAGCATTTCCCCTGCCATGGCACCGGACAGGCCGTGCACCTGGGCTACCCCATCGGCGACCGAAACAATCGTGCCGATATTGGCATCCGCTGCAGCGGCTTCATAGCCCTTAATCTGCTTTTTAATGATCGAACTGATTTCTGCTGTATCCAGCTTCATACGCGTATCCTCATCGGTTCATTTAATACGTTTCTATTGCCGCTATGCGGCTACTGCGCGGCGTAAACCCTCAAGCTTGCCACGCAGGGAATGATCAATCTGGCGATCTCCAATACGAATTACCACACCACCAATCAGATTCTTATCTTCGCTAAGCTCCAAACGAACCTTCTTGCCAAGATCATCTGAAATAACCTTTGCGAGACGTTCCTGCAAAGCCGCATTGATCCTGGTGGCAGAAGCAACCTTGACTACCGCCTCGACCTCAAATTCACGTTTTAGATCTCCATATATCTGAAAGATTTCCGGCAGAAGCACCGCCTTGTCACGCTGGCATAGCAAGCCAACCAGATTGGTCAGCTCGGTATTCAAGCCTTTTACTACCCTGGTTAGCACACTTGCCTTCACTTCAGATGAAAATCTGGGATTGCCGAGCAATGCCACGAGCTGCTTGTCAGCAATGACTTCCGCCAATTCACTCAGCCCCTTCTCGAAAACAGCGGCATCACCCTCATTGGCAAGGTCAAACAAAGCCCGGGCATAACGGCGGGAAATAGCACGAGTGCTCATTTAGTTGAGGCCACCCTTAATGGTTTGCTCAATAAGCTTTGCATGCCGTTTGCTGTCTAATTCCGCATCAATGACTCGTTCAGCCGCAAGAATTGCCAAATCGGCAACTTCTTTACGCAGAGACTGCCTTGCCTTCTGAATTTCAGCCTGCACTTCTTCTCGGGCACTGGTGACAATCTGCTCCGCTTCCTCACGAGATTTTATAACCAGCTCCTCGCGCAACTCCGCAGCACGCTTCTCCGCCCCGGCAAGAATCTCATGTGCCATCCCTCTTGCCTCTGCAAGCTGGGCAGCAATCTCTTCCTCCGCCTTGGCCCTGGCCTCCGAACCCGCCTCAGCTGCAGCCAGACCCTCGGCAATCTTGTTCGAGCGTGCTTCCATCAGATCGGTCATTGGCCCGTACAGATATTTCCTCATCAGATATATCAGCGTCAGGAAAATAACGATCTGGCCAATAAATGTCAGGTCTAAACTCATACGACCTCCTCTTTAGTCCTTTGTTCTTTTATTAGCCCAAAAATGGGTTGGCGAACAGGAACCATAGAGCGAAAGCCATAACGATGAATGGGAAAGACTCCATCAAACCTGCAAAGATAAACATGTTAAACATCAACTGCGGACGCATTTCCGGCTGGCGTGAAATACCTTCCAGAGCTTTCGAGCAGATGAGACCCCAGCCAATTGCAGAACCCATGCCTGCAGCAGCCAGGATAACGCCGACCGAAATTGCGGTTGCAGCTGTGATAATTGTTGTTGCGTCCATATTTATATACTCCTTACGTTGTTAATAATCAGTGTTCTACCGGCTGGTGCGCAATTGATAAGTACACCACTGTGAGAATCATGAAGATAAATGCCTGCAGCAGGCCGATAAACAGATGGAATATTGTCCATCCCAGGCCAACAAAGAAACCAGCTGCCATACTAACCGCACCGCCACCCAGCAGCAGGAAGGCAATCAGCAGGAAGATCACTTCACCGGCAAACATATTGCCGAATAACCGGAAGGAAAGTGACAAAGGCTTGGCTACCTCTTCAACGATCTTTAGAATCAGATTAATCGGCATCACAACAGGCTTAAGAAACCCGGGAACCAGATTGGTAAACGGTTCCATCAATAATTCCTTGCAGAAATGAACAGGTTTGAGCTTGAATTCGTAATAGAGAACCATCGCGAAGACAGAGACTGCCATCGCGGCAGGAAGATTCAGATCGTTGGTAGGAACAGGGCGAAAATGCTCAACACCGAACAGATGTGCGACATTACCAATCAGGAAGGCTGGCAGGATATCAATCGTGTTAACCAATGCGATAAACGCAAACACAGTAAAAGCTAAAGGCGCGATCAATGGATTGTGAACAGGGAAGTTATCTTTTACTGTCTGGTCGACAAAACCAACCACGGACTCCATAAAGTTTTGCGCACCTGTCGGCGCACCTTCTACCAACCGGCCTTTCAGCCAAATGCCAAAACCGGCAAGAAACGAAGCAACAACAAGTGAAACAATCATGGTATCGATGTGAATCTGCATAAATGGATTTGAGTCATCAAATTTATAGACCCAATATTCCAAATGGTCAGCAATTCCGCCACTACCACCGCGACTTTGTTCAGTCAAAAGTTCTCCCCTCCGCGATTGTTTGAGCAACCCTACTTCGAGCCTGCCGCAGAATAACCAAACAGAGCCAGTTGCGCAACAAGCAAACCACCGGCAACAGCCAGCAGATGAAACCCCAGTTTATAGGCCAACGCCAGCGCAACAATCAAGGCCAGAAACCGGGCAACAGCACCCAGATAAAGGACGCGCTGACCTCCTGCCTGATCCAGACCACTGGCGCGTTCGATACGTCTGGCCAGCCATATGCCGTTCAGCAGGGAAAACAGGACTCCGTAGGCTACAGCCAGACCCGGCATGAGCCCCAGCCATAGTCCGATGATGGCAGAGACAACCAGCCCACACACAGCCTGCCATTTCAACGCCGCGAGGGCTCCACTGACCCATATGTTGCCCACGACATTATTTCTCTCGATCAAAGCAGAGTGACCTCCATCATTGCTAATACTTTCAGAAAAGATTGCCACCTGTCAGAGCTTTGGGAAAGTCCCGAAAAGGCGCCCCTGCTAATACCAGGGCTTGCAGGTGTAAGTATCGTCCCGAAAATATTGACCAATCAACATGAAAAAAACCAGGGCCATCAACGTTGTCTGCAGGAAGCACTATTGGTGAATATCCGCTCATCCCTACGCGAAAAACTGGCACGCTGGCTTACAGGCCGTTCGGGCAGTTATCGTACAGACCCCTTTGCGGATTATGACGCCCTTGTTCAAACCATTCACCCCGGCGATGTTTTACTTTTTGAAGGAGATACAAGGGTAGCTGGCATTATCCAGGTTCTCACCCGTTCAGTCTGGAGCCATGCTGCTCTTTATGTAGGAGATGCCGCCCTGAAGCATCCGGATAAATCTGTTCGCGAGCAGGCTATGAAATATGGCGATGAGGCCAGCCGGTTGCTTTTGGAAGCAGATATCGAAACCGGCGTAGCTCTGATTCCGCTTGTCCATTACCGCAACCACCTCATACGCCTGTGCAGACCTGTCGGACTGGACGGGAAAGGGTGCAGCAGACTGCTTGATCACAGCCTTGGCCGATTGTGCGAAGGCTACGATACAGGCCAACTCCTGGATCTGATTCGTTATCTTCTGCCTCTGGCCCAGATGCCAGCCACACTTGCCCGGCGCTTGTGGATGGCAGGAACAGGTAAAGGTAGCCGAACGATATGTTCTACCATGATTGTGGAGGCCTTTCAGGCCATACATTATCCGGTGCTTCCGGAAATATCAGACGTCTGCCTTGACCGGGAATTATGTTACAGGGTAAGCAATGCCCGTTTGTTTGTCCCGGCCGACTTTGATCGTTCGCCATTCTTTCACATTATCAAATATCAGGGGCTGGATCACCCCCGATTCAAAAATAGTGACTTTCAGCCCGAGCTTATCTCCTGGGGAAACAGGGGCGTTGAGAGACCTGATTTTCCTAAACATTCATCCGGGAAGCCCCGTTCCATAATGATGACAAACTCCTGAAATGATTCGTTTCAACAAGATCAGCCTCTCCATTCAGGCACGCAGCGAGCTGACCGGGATCGTCAACGGTATATGCAACCACCTTTAACCCCTGCCTGTGAAAGGCTTTAATCCTGCTCAGCCAGTCCATTTGCACGAAGATATACTCAAACGGCACATCCGGCTGTTTTATTCCTGATGCTGCCACCCAGCCCAGAGGACAGGAAAATTCATCATAAAGGGCTTGCAGCATCACCGCTGAGGAACTAATCATGACTAACCCCGGCAGCTTTTTAGCAAAAAGGGGAGCCAGGGCACGCATCACATCATCCGGTTGGACAGCATTCAAAACATGGGGCTTTACTTCAAGGAACAACTTTACCCCGCTTTGCTGACGCAGCCAGGACAAAAACTGATCGAGCCTCAGAACCGGGCTATCAACGCAAGTATTGCCCGGCCGCTCCGGTTCATGCAAGCGAAGTCTCTGAATCGCATCAGCATTTAAGTTACCGATATATTCATCAACACCACATAGTCGAAAAAGGTGTGCATCATGAAGAATAACAGGGGTGAGATCACCGCCAAACTGTACATCACATTCCAGCCACTCTGCACCGGCGGTTACAGCACGTTCGAATGCTGGCAGGCTATTCTCGGGACAGTGCTCATGGTCACCGCGATGGGCAACGAGATGATCCCGAATGTCTGTCACCCGAGATTAACCCCCTCCATTGAGGACAGGGTTACGCAGAGTAAAGTTTATGCGCCAGGGTGACTTTTGCCTGGCCATAATTTGATCCTGCGTGCTCTCAGGCAGGTAGTGGTAAACGAAGCGCTGTACCCCCCGGTCATAGCGGGAAGAACGGGAAAACATAGCCGGATACTTGCTGTACTGATCAAAATCCCTCTTGAATTGCTTGAATACATAGCCAAGCCTGAAAGTCTTTTGCTTCGCAACTACCTGGGCAAACTGTGGATCGTTGACGGTTTTCCTGCTCTGGTCTTCAAGTTGCCGGTTGAGATTTTCGGGAGTGTAGGCTTCCGACCGCAACAGAGCGGAGCTTATCGTTCCGTCATTAATTGCCAGTAACAACCTTAAGTCATGGCCGCCTTCCATTGTGTTGTCCTGACCTGCCAGATCTGACAGCAACGGGGTTCTTGTCCGGGTCTTGCGAAGAATATGATCGCGTATGTCATTCAGGGTAAGTTCCTGACCAGCGATCGCCCATTGCCTTTCATCATGCATACCCCGAATACTTACTGTTCTGGAGCCAAGTTTGAAAGGGTAATGATCCAAAATGACTGAAACGACGAGCGCATTGTAAGTATTAAGCCAGAAGGCGCGGGTTTGCGCTGTAGTCCAGGCTGACATATTCCGGTTCTTTACCGATTTAAGTGAAGTAATGTATCTATCCAGGCTGGCGCGACTCCGGCCCCAGGCCCCGTAGTGAACAAACCCGTTCTCATTATATTTCTTTAAATCCTTATTCCACAGCCCATGACTGTGATCAAAGGCCTGAGATGGTGCTGCCCAAAACATCAGGGCAGCAGCCAGCACTCCAATAGATATTCGGAACATCTTTCCCTCCTTTTTCCAATGAAAATAGATCTGTAG
>CAYLYU010000006.1:0-2222 GCA_964387725.1 uncultured Zetaproteobacteria bacterium
TTTTGAAATGGGTAAGTGCGTACAAGGTGCCACCGGGGCTGGATTCTCACGATGAACCATTTGAGCGAAAATACGATGATATAGAAGATAAACTGGATGAGCGGGGGTATCGAGCCTTTGTTGAAGCGAAACGTTACCTTCGCCATGGTTATCCGGAGGTTGCCTATGTCGATATTGAGTCCCACCTCCGGATTCAGCCCGAATCAAAAATGGGAAAAAGGCTTCTGAAAGAAATCAAGCTGGCTTTGCCTCGTGGCCTGAGGATTCCTCCCTCTTCTCCTGTGGAAGCGGTGCGTAAATCCAGGGTGGCGCAGAAGACAGCGAAGCGTATTAAGGCTGGCGATATTGAAGTGTTAATGCGAAAGGGGCTTTGGCTGGAAGCCCATCAATATGCCATAGCTTACCGAAAAAAAGGTGGAGAAGGTGCGGATGCTTATCTCAAACGGATCGGGGCAAACAGAAAAAGATTAGCTGTAGAGGCATTTAACAAGGGAACATTTGCATTTCAGCTGGAAAAAATGGATAAAGCTGTAAAACACCTCACCCGAGCCGTTGATCTGGATCCGGATAATGCAGAATATGTAGAAAATCTGCAGCGTGCACGTCAACTGGAGGAACGTTTGTATATTCTTCGTCAGGAGGCAACACAATAAATGATGGACAGCATTATACGGCCACGCCGTAAAACAAGGCAGATCAAAGTAGGCTCTGTAATGATTGGTGGAGATGCACCTATTGCTGTGCAGTCCATGACCAATACTTTAACTACAAATGTGGAAGGTACACTCTCCCAAATTGGCCAACTTGCCCGGGCCGGTGTAGATATTGTGCGGGTCTCCGTGCCTGATAAGGATTCGGCCGGGGCAATGGTAAAAATTGTCAACAACGCGCCCCTGCCAATTATTGCAGATATACATTTCGATTACCGTTTGGCTTTGTCTGCGATTGAGGCCGGCGTACACGGCCTGCGCCTGAATCCGGGAAATATCGGCAAGCGTGAACGTGTTGAAGCAGTGTGCTTGGCAGCGGCTGAACGCAACATTCCTATTCGAATTGGTGTCAATGCAGGCTCACTGGAAAAAGACTTGTTGGAGAAATATGGGGAGCCCTGTGCGGATGCCATGGTGGAGTCTGCTTTAAGGCACATCACGATCCTGGAAGATCTGGATTTTCATGATATCAAGGTTTCGCTCAAGGCCAGTAACATTCCCATGACAGTAACCGCCTACAGGAAGCTGTTAGAAAAGGTAGATTACCCATTCCATCTTGGTATCACCGAATCAGGCAGTCTGTTTGGCGGTACCATCAAATCTTCCATCGGTCTGGGGATTATGTTGCTTGATGGCATTGGAGATACCATTCGTGTATCGCTGGCTGCCGATCCGGTTGAGGAGGTCAAGGCCGGTTTTGAGATCCTGAAGGTGCTTGGTCTGAGGCATCACGGTGTGAATATTATTGCCTGTCCTTCCTGTGCGAGACAGAGGTTTGATGTTATTAAAACTGTGCAACTGCTTGAACAACGCGTGGCCCATATTCAGACCCCCCTGGATATCGCAGTCATTGGTTGTGTGGTGAACGGGCCAGGTGAAGCACGCGAGGCCGATATCGGCATTACCGGAGGGCAACCCATGAGCCTGATGTACAAAGATGGCAAGCCTGCGGAGAAGGTTTCGGAGGAGTATCTCGTGGATCAGCTTGTGCTGGAACTTGAAAAGAAAGTAGCAGAATCGGAGAAATCAAAGGCGGGAGACTCCTGAATATGGTACGCAGCATTCGGGGTGTGCATGATGCGTTCCCGGTTGATACCTGTGTCTGGCAAATGGTGGAGCAGGTAGCAAGGGACACCTTCGGGCGATACGGTTTCTCCGAAATAAGACCGCCCGTCATGGAGCCTACCGAACTGTTTGTACGCTCAATAGGCAAGGCCACGGATATCGTGAATAAGGAGATGTATAGCTTTCTGGATAAGGGAGGCGATGCCCTGAGCCTGAGGCCTGAAGGCACGGCTGGAGTAGTGCGTGCCTACTTGCAGGCGAGCCTCACACGGTCTGGCACCCAGCGCTGGTATTACATGGGCCCGATGTTCAGGCGGGAACGACCGCAAAAGGGGCGTCTCAGACAGTTTCAACAGATTGGTGTTGAATTAATCGGGCCTGCTGGCCCGATCGAAGATGCTGAAATGCTGGCCATGGCCAGAGATATGCTCAGGCAGTTATCTATTC
>CAYLYU010000006.1:2322-3778 GCA_964387725.1 uncultured Zetaproteobacteria bacterium
ATCACTGGTATTTTCATGGTCTTGATCGGTCTGGCTTTATTTGTGAAAGGGCTTGAGCTCGGCTTGTTTCCCATCGGGGAAAGTATGGCCTTTGCCTTCGCGAAAAAGGGAAATATTTACTGGTTGTTGGCATTTTCCTTTGCACTCGGATTTTCTACAACAATAGCCGAGCCGGCGCTCATTGCTATAGCCGGCAAGGCATCTCAGGTGGCGGCAGCCAACGGTGCAATCGGAGACTCGGTTCAGGAAATGGGAACCTACGCTTTGGAGTTGCGCCTGACAGTTGCTCTCTCGGTTGGTCTGGCTATTACTCTGGGTGTTTTGCGAATCCTGCTAGGCTGGCCGCTTCACTGGTGCATGGTTGCGGGTTACATGCTGGTAATCAGTATGACTCATTTTGCCCCGAAAGAGATCATAGGAATTGCCTATGATGCCGGGGGTGTAACCACCTCCACTATTACTGTGCCGCTCGTTGCTGCCCTGGGTATTGGCCTGGCCTCTGCTGTGCGCAGACGTAGTCCGGTTATTGACGGCTTTGGCCTGATCGCTTTTGCCTCACTTTTGCCGATGTTGTTTGTAATGGGATTCGGCATTCTGGTGCGCTGAAGAGTGGAGCTTATTTTCCTTTTCCAGGAAACACTTATATCAACCGTGCGTGATATATTGCCTATTATTGTTGTGTTGCTCGGGTTCCAGATATTCGTCTTGCGTCGACCGGTTCCTCATCCAGGGAGAGTTGCGCTTGGTTTCCTCTATGTCCTGATCGGTATGATTTTCTTCCTTCTCGGTCTGGAGGAAGCGATATTTCCTCTTGGTGAGGTCATGGCCAGGCAGTTGACTAACCCCGAATTTATTTTTTCCGGCCTTGAAAAGCAAGCCGGTATTCAATGGAGGGATTATTATTGGGTCTATATTTTTGCTGCTGCCATAGGGTTTTCCACCACCATTGCAGAGCCGGCTCTGATAGCTGTCGCTATAAAGGCTGAGGAGGTTTCCGGTGGAGCAATTCGGGCCTGGAACCTTCGTATCGCTGTCGCTATCGGTGTGGCCTTTGGCGTTTCTCTGGGATGTTTTCGAATCGTTACCGGCACATCATTGTGGGCTTACATTTTTATTGGGTACATTATTGTCATTGTACAAACAATGTTTACACCAAAAGATATTATCCCGCTGGCCTATGATTCGGGAGGGGTGACAACCTCTACCGTCACTGTACCGCTGGTGGCCGCACTTGGTCTTGGCCTGGCAAACAGCATCCCCGGCCGCAGTACACTGATCGATGGTTTTGGCCTGATCGCCTTTGCCAGTTTATTTCCAATTATATCCGTTATGGCCTATGCCCAGATCAGCCATTGGATGAAACAACGTGAAAATTCAAAGGAAGGAGGTAGCTAATGCATTTCAAACTTATTATTGCACTGGTTGAAGAGGGCAAGACCGACGAGATCGTCAATGC
>CAYLYU010000006.1:3878-10173 GCA_964387725.1 uncultured Zetaproteobacteria bacterium
TGAAAAGTCAGATTCAGACTATTATTGCCGAAGTGGAGGATGAAATATGAACAAAAAAAACATTATTCGTATTCGTGAGGTCATGAAGACAGAGTTTGAAACGGTAGAAGGCTTGGCAACCGTCAAACAGGCACTTGAAATCATGGAAAAGAAGAATGTGAAGACGCTGATTGTCAACAAACGCCACGATGATGACGAGTATGGCATGGTTCTTATCGCCGATATTGCGCGTGAAGTTCTTGCCAGGAACCGTTCACCAGATCGGGTTAGCGTTTATGAAATCATGACCAAACCGGCTGTTTCCGTCCCTCCTGAAATGGACATTCGCTACGCCAGCCGGCTTCTTTCACGTATGGGTTTTGCCCGCGCTCCTGTGGTGCAGGGGAGAACAATCGTCGGCACAGTCAGTTATACCGATATGGTACTCAAAGGTCTGTTGCGGTATTATGAATAGATGACATTCTCCTGGCTGGAGTTCTCCTGTGGTGCTGGTAGTTTCTGCCTCTTATGATATCAGACTCACAAAAGCTTGAACTGGATTCACTTCGCAAAAGAATCGATGCAATCGATGATCAGTTTCTTTCCCTTATTAACGATCGGGCTGATTTGGCGGCTGAAGTTGCACGCTGCAAAAGCAATCAGGGTGATGCCCCTTATTATGTGCCAAGCCGAGAGGCGGAAATTATCCGGCGTCTGCTAGCCAATAATAAAGGGGTCGTTCCGGATGTGGCAGTGCATGGCATTTTCAGAGAGGTTATCGGAGCCTGTCTGGCACTTGAATCTCCTATGACCATTGCCTACCTGGGGCCGCAGGGAACTTTTACCCATCTGGCGGCCTGCCGGCAGTTCGGTTCCTCTGCAACATTTATGGCCTGTAAGGGGCTGGATGAAGTCTTCGATGAAGTGGAAGGGGACCGTGCCACCTATGGTGTTGTGCCGGTGGAGAATGCTTTTGAAGGAGCGGTAACGCATACCCTGGATTTGTTTGTGGATGGCCGGGTATCTATTTGTGCGGAAGTTGTTTTGCAGATTCACCACCATTTGATTTCTACAGCCGGGAGTCTGAAAGAAATAAGGAAGCTTGTTTCACATCCTCAAGCCCTTGCCCAGTGCAGACAGTGGTTACATGCAAATCTTCCCTTGGTTGAGACTTTAGAGACCAGTTCAACAGCTGAGGCCGTTGAGCGTATTGTCGATGACAGGTCAATAGCAGCTGTGGGTTCGCTGTCAGTTGCCGAGCGTTTGGGGCTGCCGATACTACGTCGCAATATCGAAGATCATCATGAAAATACAACCAGGTTCCTGGTCATAGGTCGCCATGATTCTCCACCATCTGGTGATGATAAAACCGCTGTTATTCTGTCCGCATCCAATCAACCCGGTGCGCTTCATGCCCTGCTTACCCCTTTTGCCAGCCGGCATATAAGTCTGAGTCAGATTGAATCACGACCCTCGAAGAGAGAGCTTTGGCAGTATTTTTTCTTTGTGGACATCATCGGACACCAAACCGACGAAGGTATTGCCGAGGCTCTGGCAGAAATCAGGGCGATGCCGGGGGCCTATATCAAGATGCTGGGCTCGTATCCTACCTCCAAACAGCTGTAAGGGCTTATGCGCGACATTGACTGGCAGGCTTATGCAGTGCCACAAAGCCGCATACTTCATCCTTACGTGCCCGGAAAACCCATTGAGCAGTTACTCGTGGAGAAGGGTCTAAAGTCTGCTTTAAAGCTGGCTTCTAATGAGAATCCGTACGGGCCACCTCCCGCAGCTATTGAAGCGATTCGCAACATGGCGGACAAAGTGCATTTGTATCCTGATGGAAATGGCTCAGCCCTGAAATCAGTTTTAGCTGAAAAGCTTGGTGTGAAAAGTAAAGAGATATTGCTTGGCAACGGTTCGAATGAAGTGCTGGAACTTCTCATCCGCTGTTTTGCCAGAGCAGGCGATGAGGTGATTTATTCACAACATGCATTCATCGTTTATGCCCTGTCCACAATCGCAGCAGGGGCCCGGGGTGTGCCTGTTCCTGAAAAGGATGGATTTAGCCATGATCTTGATGCCATGTGCAAAGCTGTCAGCTCCAGAACCAGACTCATTAGTCTCGCCAATCCCAACAACCCGACAGGCACATTGCACTCCCTGGATTCCATTCAGAATTTTCTTGATCGGTTGCCTCGGCAAATGGTGGTCCTGCTGGATGAAGCTTATTTTGAATATGTGCAGGAAACTATCGGAGATAGCCTGAAAGACCTCGAACATCCGGGACTTCTCATTTGCCGTACCTTTTCCAAGGCCTATGGTCTGGCCGGTTGCCGGGTAGGCTACGCCATAGGGGACAGCGAAATCATTGAACTGGCCAACCGCTTCCGTGAACCGTTTAATGTAAACAGCATTGCCCTTGTTGCTGCAGAGGCCGCATTAGAGGATGAGAGATGGGTTCTGGATCATGTAAACGAATGTTTGTGCGAACGCCAGCGACTCGAACAGTTCTTTCGGCACAGGAATTGTCTGGGCAGAGAAAGCCACGGAAATTTTGTGTTGCTCAGACACATCAGGGCCAAAGAGATTTTGCGGCGTCTGGAAGATTGCGGCATTATCTCCCGCCCCCTTGATCCGTATGGCTTAGCTGACATCTTGCGTATCTCGGTAGGGAAACGATTGGAAAATAATCGTTTGATCGCCGAACTTGAGCCCATATTAACGGAGTTGGAAGCATGTACATTGGCATAAATTTCACCGCTGTCTTCCCGTTTCGCAATGGTGCTTCTCCCAGTGCCTGAACATGTGGTAGTGATCGGCGTAGGCCTTATCGGGGGATCAGTGGCCCGGGCTATAAAAAAAGCTGGATATGCCGAACGCATTACGGGTGTCGGTCGGAATTTGCGACGCCTTGAATGTGCCCTGGAACTTGGCGTGGTGGATGCCATTAGTACAAATACAGCCACGGCTGTGCAGGATGCGGATATTGTTGTGATTGCTACGCATATGCATGCATACCGAACTGTTTTTTCCGCGATTGCAGATCACTTGCCCGAACATGCCTTGCTTACCGATGTTGGCAGTATCAAGTCAGGTGTGGTTCAGGATGCCAGGCAGCACCTGAAAAATATTGGCTGTTTTGTACCTGCACATCCTCTGGCCGGTACCGAACAGTCCGGTGTTGAGGCTTCATTCGCGGAATTGTTCCAGAACCATGTCTGTGTGTTAACGCCGATGGATGAAACGGATGCAGATGCTGTAAAAGAGGTTCAGGCCATGTGGGAGGCTTGTGGCTGCAAAGTGGAATGCATGAGCGCGGGGGAGCATGATGATTTTCTTGCGGCGGTAAGTCATTTGCCACATCTCGTAGCCTATGCCCTGGTTAATGCTGTGCGCAAGCTAGGGGGCGGGAAGCATGAACCTTTTAAATTTGCGGCTGGTGGCTTCAGGGATTTTACTCGCATTGCCTCCTCATCTCCCGATATGTGGCGTGATATTTGTCTTGGTAACAGGGAAGCCCTGTTGAAAAAAATCGATGCCCTGGACAGCGAACTCCAGCTGCTTCGTCAGGCTTTGCAGAAAGAGGATGGGCCATGGTTGCTGGCGGAGTTTACCAGAGCCAAACAGGCGCGAGATGCCTGGCTGGAAAAACAGGTGTGTGAGAAATGAGCGGACGCGTCCTGATTGCAGGCCCGGCCAGAAGTAACCTTCAGGGCGATCTTGTTCTTCCCGGTGATAAATCTATCTCGCATCGGGTGATTATGCTGGGTTCGCTGGCAGAGGGAGTGACCGAGGCCAGTGGTTTTTTACCTGGAGAGGATAATCTGGCAACAGTACGTATGTTTAGTCAAATGGGCATTCGCACCGAATGGTTGAGTCACGATAAAACCCGTTTGCTAATCCACGGTGCAGGCCTGCACGGTTTACGTGAACCGGAAGATGTCCTGGAGGCAGGAAATAGTGGAACTTGTGTTCGCCTTATGGCAGGTATTCTGGCTGGCCAGAGTTTCTTCAGTGTAATGAATGGAGATGCTTCACTGCGTAGCCGACCCATGGAGCGGGTGATTTCGCCGCTTCGAAAAATGGGAGCTGTTATTGACGGGAGGGATGGTGCAAAAAAACTGCCATTCATTATCCGTGGCGGTGTTCTGCACGGGATTTGTTTCCAGTCCGCAGTTGCCAGTGCCCAGGTTAAATCCTGTGTTCTTTTAGCAGCACTGTTTTCTGAAGGTGAAACCAGCGTGACTGAACCGGCATTGAGCAGAGATCATACTGAAAATCTGTTACCGGTATTTGGCCAGGATGTGTCCGTACATGACCGAACGGTTAGCCTGCTTCCAGAAGATATATTACAGGCACCTGACGGTTGTCTTGCTATTCCGGCCGATCCTTCTTCCGCCTGTTTTTTTGCTGTGGCATCCACCTTGGTTGCTAAATCCAATATACGTTTGCGTCAGGTCGGTGTGAATCCAAGACGCGATGGCTGGCGGCGTATCCTTGGCTGCATGGGTGCTAAAATCAATCTGGAGGAGAAGGCACAGCTTGGTAGCGAGCAGGTTGCGGATATTGTGGTGCAGGCTGGAAATCTGGGGAGTATTACGGTAGAAAAAACAGACATTGTTGATGCCATTGATGAATTCCCGGCCTTGTTTGTTGCCGCGGCCCTTGCCGATGGTGAATTTACGCTTACCGGGGCCGAGGAATTACGCGCCAAGGAGAGTGATCGCATTGGTACGATGGCCACAGCACTAAATAAAATGGGGGTTGTTGTTGAGCAACTGGAAGACGGTCTCCGTATTCAGGGTCGGACTGAACTTAAGGGTGGTGTCAGAATTGATGCCTGCCGTGACCATCGAATCGCTATGGCGATGAGTGTTGCAGCCCAACGAGCGGATGCCGATATAGAAATCATCAATGCCGAGGCAATTGCAACCTCCTTTCCTGATTTTGTGCCGATGGCTCAAAATCTGGGTATGCATGTGTATTGGCAGTAACATTGGTAAAAATAAAGACGGTTAAGGGCTTGCAGGTGGCTCTCGATGGCCCCTCCGGCTCGGGCAAGGGTACGGCTGCAGCCGAGTTGGCTAAAGCCATAGATTTACCCGTATTTGATTCCGGGTTACTGTACCGGTTTGTTGCACACGTCGCGGTTGAACAAGGTGTTGAACTTGAAAATGAATCAGCACTCATCGAGATGGTGAATCGGGCCATAAGCAGAGTTACATGGCATTCGGGTGGTTTGCATGTTCAGGGCGAGAACTGGAACGCCAGATTGAGAAGCGAAGAGGTCGGCGCGCAGGCATCCCGAGTGGCAAAGCTCCCCGAAGTTCGGAAGAAGTTGTTGCAGTTGCAGAGGAACATTGCTGCCGACGGTTGCGTGATGGACGGAAGAGATATCGGTACTGTTGTTTTACCCGGAGCCCAGGCTAAGTTTTTTCTGACTGCCGCTTTACGGGAAAGGTCAAGACGGCGCTGGTTACAGTTGCGGGCCATAAGTCCCGAGGTTAGCCTTGATGATGTCGTCACTGACTTGAAAAACAGAGATCAGCAGGATGAGCAACGCAAGCATGCTCCTCTACAGATAGCTGCTGATGCAGTATACATTGACACCACTACGCTCCGCAGTGATGAAGTAGTGGATCGTATGCTTACAATCCTGCGGCGCCGTAAATTAATTTTAGAATAAGCGGCAATAGAAATATGGGTTTGATGACTATCATAGATGGTAGCTCTATTTTAAAATCGGAGTGTATTAAGTGATGGAAAAGCAGCAACTGGTAAAATCATCCAAAGAAGCTCAGGTAGAGGAAAAAGTGCAGGCCTCAACCGGGATGGATACAGATTTCGGGGAAGATTCCTTTCGGGACTTGTTTGAGGCAAGTCTGGATGACGGGCCTGCTGTTAGCCCTGGAAACCTTGTTCAGGGTATTGTCATCGGTCGGGATGGAGAGTCTCTGATCGTTGATGTTGGAGCCAAGGCCGAGGGCTTTGTGCCGATGGCCGAGTTTTCAGAGGCAGGTATGCCGCCTGTTCCCGAAGCCGGAGATGAGCTTAGCGTATTGATCAATGCCAGTGGTCGTGGTGGCATTAAACTGTCTGTACGTGAGGCGCTGAAAAAGGAAGCAAGAGCTGCAGTGCAACAGGCACAGCAATCCGGTTCGACTATTGAGGGAGAGATTCTCGCTGAGATAAAGGGCGGATACAGGGTTAACCTGGGTGGTACTGTTGCCTTTCTGCCAAGGTCAGAGGCTGATCTTGACTCACGTCATCTGACCTCGGAGTTGCTGGGAAGCAAGTCTGAAATGCTGGTGCT
>CAYLYU010000006.1:10273-11644 GCA_964387725.1 uncultured Zetaproteobacteria bacterium
TTAAACTTGATCCCGAAAATGGCAAGTTTTCATTAAGCATGCGTGCCCTGCAACCAGATCCGTGGAAAGAGGTGATCAGCAAATACGAAGTCGGTATGCGTCTTACCGGCACTGTTCGGCGTTTACTTGATTTTGGGGCAATGGTAGAGCTGGAGCCCGGCGTAGAAGGCATGATTCATCGTTCGGAGATAAGCTGGACCAATAAAGAGATAAAGCCGATAGAAGCACTTTCAGAAGGAGATGTTGTTGATGTTGCAGTTCTGGAAGTTCTGTCGGAGAAACGTCGTATTGGCCTGAGCTTGAAAGCTGTCAAAGATAACCCTTGGAAATCGTGGCTGAGCAAACATCCGGCAGGCACCAGGATTGATGGAACTATTCGCAATATCACCGAGTTTGGATTATTTGTCAGTCTTAATGACGAACTGGATGGCCTGGTGCATATTGGTAATTTGTCATGGGATCGGTTGGGGAATGAAGTTTTGGCCGAGTTTCAGAAGGGGCAGGTGGTAACGTGTGTGATTCTGGGCGGAGATATTGAAAGGCAGCGTATTTCCCTGGGCATCAAACAGTTGACTACGGATCCGTTTGACCTTTTCCTCAAAGAGGCTGGCCGTGGTGCTCATGTCCACGGTACAGTTGTTGAACTGAAGAGCAATGAAGCCACACTTGAGCTTGCTAAAGGAGTCCGGGCAGTTCTTCCTCTGCGAGAGGTGCCGCGGGGTCATGAAGAGATCAAGGCGGGAGCTGAACTGGAGGCGAAGATTATCGAGGTAAACCGTCCCCGTCGCCAGGTAACATTATCGATCAAGAAAATGCAACGGGATGAGGAGCAGGAGGCTATTCGCAGTTATTCCCGAGTTGTGGAGAAGGAGAGTTCTTCACTTTCGGCTCTTGCTCTGGGGTTAATGGAGCTGAAGGTCAAATTAGCTTCCAAGCCAAAACCAAAAGTGAAACCGGAAGCAAAGGCCAAGCCTAAAGCAAAGAGAAAGGTCGTAGCCAAGGCAAGTCCCGGGGTGAAATCAGAAGCAAAGGCTGAAACGGCTGCGAAGAAACAGACTGTAACGGCTAAAAGCACAGGAAAGAAACAGGGGGGGAAATGACAAAATCGGAACTCATTGACATTGTAAATGGTCAGCAGGATCAAGTTACCCGAAAGGAATCGGAAGTTGTGGTCAACTCGTTTTTTCAAGCGATTGCCAATGCCTTAAGTGCTGGCGACCGCGTGGAATTGCGTGGATTTGGAAGTTTCAGCACCAAACAAAGGCAAAATCGGCTGGGCAGGAACCCCAAAACCGGCGAATCAGTTTATGTGCCGGCCAAGGTGGTTCCACACTTTAAGCCTGGCAAAGAATTGCGGGAGCGTGTCGATAG
>CAYLYU010000006.1:11744-28973 GCA_964387725.1 uncultured Zetaproteobacteria bacterium
CTGGCGACGCTGTTTGCCATATCCAATGCCACGCCTGTCCGGCTTTATTTCATGGATCTTGTTTCGGGCAATATGCCGCTGTTTATTCCAATCTTCGTGACATTTTTGTTTGGTTTCCTTGGAGGGATGCTTTCCCTGTATTTTTCACGCCGTAAGCACAAACACGAAATACGTAAGCTTAAAGAGCAAAATGGTATTCTTCAGCAGGAGGTGAACAACCTGAGAAATTTACCTCTGCAAGACGAAGTATGACAAGCTTCCTGTTCCTGCTAACTGTTGCCTCATGGGTTCTGCTGGCCTGGTTCTGGTGGAGCCAGAAGCAGGAGGAAGAAGAAAAGCCCCAGTCCGATGACAAACGTGTGTCATTGTTACTGCGCGGTATTAATTATCTTTTGTCGGATGATCATGACCGGGCCCTTCAGGAGCTTGTCTCTGTTGCAAAAATTCATACCGAGACTGCCGAGGTTTACCTGGCTCTTGGTGGTCTGTTTCGCACCAAAGGTGAAATTGGCAGGGCCGTGCGTATTCATCAAAACCTTCTTGCCCGGCCGGACTTACCCGGAAATCTACATATCCAGGCCTGCCTTGCTCTGGGCCTGGACTATCAGGCCGGCGGTTTTTTTGACCGTTCCCTCAGACAGTTTGCTAAGGTGATTGAGATGCAATCTGATAACACTCAGGCTCTGGAGTCATGTTTACGAATAAGGGAGCAAAGCCAGGAATGGGCCCTGGCCGAGGGACTTTTACTTCGTCTGGATAAAATCCGTGGAAGTAATTCCACATTGCACCTCGCCTATTTGCAAGCCGAGGTGGCTAGAGAATATCTGAACAAGGGCGATGCAGAAACGGCAATTAGTGAGGCGGAGAAAGCGCTTCAGCTGGATAAAAATTGCGCTGCGGCCCATCTTTTGTTGACCGAGATATTTTTGGGGCAACATGATTCCGAGGAAGCCTTGAGTAATATGAGGCGGTTGAGCCAGGTGGCAGCGCAGCATTTGCCCTTGCTGGTCTCTACTCTGGTGAATAGTCGGGAGGTGTACAGCGGGGGTGGGTATGATTTTCTGCTTTCATGTTGGCACGAGGCCAGAAATGATGCATTGGCACTTGCCTGGATTGAGGCGGAATATGAAACATCTGGCCCGGAAGCCGCATCAAGGCTGATTCAGAAACTGGGTTATGAGCCGGAGCATTTACGCTCCTGCCTGCAACTTATTGCCCTTACGGGGCAGCGAGAAATGGAGAATATCCAGTCCTGTACATCCGAGTGGTATCAATGCGCCAAACATTATGTATGCAATGAGTGCGGCGTAGAAATGGCAAGCATGCACTGGCAATGTGCCCAGTGTCATCACTGGGGCAGCATGACGCCTATCACGGGGGAGAATGCGCCTTGAGAGATCGTTTGATGATAGCTATGGATGTGCCGGATATGGATCAGGCAATGGCGGTCAGAGATAAGTTGGGAGAGACTGTCCACTGGTTCAAGGTGGGATTGCAACTGTTTGTCTCCTGTGGACCCCCACTGATCCGGCGACTACTTGAATCAAACAAAATCTTTCTTGATCTTAAATTTCACGATATTCCCAACACGGTTGCCGAGGCGGTGAGAAGCGCTGCAAATCTTGGCGTTCACATGCTCAATGTTCACGCCTGTGGAGGAATGGATATGCTGGATGCTGCTGTCAAAGCGGCTGACCCTTATCCCCAGCTTCGTCTGATCGCTGTTACCGTTCTGACAAGTGAGAAAATGGATGCAGAGGCTGCTCGCAGGGTTGCCTTGGCCAGGGCCGTGATGGCAAGGGATGCAGGCATGCATGGCATTGTCTGCAGTGCGCATGAAGTCTCTGTTATTAAGCAGGCTTGTGGTGAAGACTTTCTGGCTGTAACTCCCGGTATTCGTTGGGCAGATCAAAATACCAACGATCAGCATCGGGTAGCCACGCCCGGACTGGCTATTAGAAATGGCGCCGATTATCTGGTTGTAGGGCGACCGATTCTAGGAGCAGGGGATCCGCTTGCCATGGCAAGGCAGGCCATTGATGAAATGAAGCAGGCATAAGATGAAAGGATATGACTACCCGTATGAAAGGAGCTTAGCCGCCTATGCCTGCAGCTCTTCAAAGAGCAGGGGAAGACTACTGCAGGAGGAAGAATCAGGCAGCCGAAACATTTTTCAGCGGGATCGCGACCGAATTATTCACAGCACTGCCTTCCGGCGTCTTGAGTACAAGACGCAGGTTTTTGTTAACCATGAAGGTGATCATTACCGGACGCGTTTAACCCATTCCATCGAGGTGGCCCAGGTGGCACGTTCCATCTCCAGGGCGCTTCACCTGCATGAAGACCTGGCTGAGGCCGTGTCACTTGCCCACGATCTTGGGCATACGCCCTTCGGCCACTCCGGTCAGGATGCCCTGAATGAAGTCATGCAGCCCTATCTGGGATTTGAGCACAATCGGCAATCCCTGCGTGTGGTCGAAAAGCTGGAGCATCGTTATGCCGGCTTCCACGGTCTTAATCTAAGCTACGAAACCCGTGAGGGAATTATCAAGCACAACTCGCCCCATGATTCGCCGGCCAGTCAGGGCCTGGATACGTATCGTTTATATGAACAATCCACGCTTGAGGCGCAGATCGCCAATCTTGCAGATGAAATCGCTTATAACAATCATGATGTGGACGATGGTTATCGGGCAGGTATTCTTGATCTGGAGGGTCTGTGCACCGTCGAACTGTTCAACCTTCACTACGATCAGGTTGTAAAGAAGTTTCCCGGTATCGAACCCAGAATGTCCTTAAATGAGACTGTTCGCAGTATGATCAATTACCTTATTTCCGATGTTGTTGACGAGGTAGGGAAGCGTTTGCGGGAATACAGCATTCAAACCTTTGTTGATGTGCGGGCATCGGAAAATATACTGGTCAGTTTTTCCGAACAGGTTCGGCAAAGAAATGCCGGTCTAAAACGGTTTTTGTATGACAACATGTATCAGCATTACCGCGTTGCCCGAATGGCGAACAAGGCGCAGCGGATTATCAGTGAGTTATTTAATGCCTTTATGGAGCGTTCAGCCATGCTGCCCTCGCGGCAGGGGATATTGTATAAACAGGCAGGGGATAAGAATAGCCGGGCAAGGGTGATTGCCGATTATATTGCCGGCATGACAGATCGTTACGCACTCGAAGAGCATGACCGTCTGTTCAATATTCACGCCTGAAAAAAGAGAGGTTCAGACCAGGTTGGGCGTGATCTATTCATTCAGTTGGCCATCGGTGAGCGATGACAATCCGTATTCCGAATCCCTGTTCGGAACTTTGAAATACACACCGGCTTATCCATCGAAGCGGATTGAAAGCTAAAAAAGATAGTCAGAAAAAGGGGCTGAAAATGCGCGAAACAAGTCCTTACCCTATTTTAATTGGTTTGATGGGGGCGGGGAAGAGCAGGATTGGTCGCAGGCTTGCGGCAGATTTGAGACTGCTGCTTATTGATCTGGATGAGTATATCGTGGTTGCCGAAGGTCGTAGTATTGCCGATATCTTTGCTGAGGACGGGGAAGCTGAATTCCGCCGGCTTGAAACTGAGATGTTGCGTAGTGTGGTTGATGAAAATGCTATCATTGCAACTGGCGGTGGCATTGTTTTATCCGAAGAGAATCGAACGCTGCTTAAACTCCATCCGCCGGTAATCTGGCTGGATTCTTCAGTTAAAGCTCTGGCCAAACGTATCGGGGGACGTACAGGGAGGCCCCTGATGGTTGGCGTTGATCCACTGGAGAAGACTCGGGAACTTGCAACCATTCGCAACCCGTTCTATGCCGAATGTTCTGATTTCCATTTGCGCACAGACCAGATGAGCAAGCAGGAAGCGGTGGATACAATTATCATGTTTCTGTCAGAATGGCAGCATGAGTAGAACCTATCGGGTTGAACTTGGGGCACGCTCCTACACGATTCACATTGAACCTGGTTGTCTGGGCGACTTCGGGAGTGCCCTGCGGGAGTTGCTGCCTGAGGCGGGACGCTGCCTTATTGTCAGTAATGATGTGGTGGCTCCACTTTATCTGGAAAGGCTGAAAAGCAGCCTGGAACAATCCGGTTGGCAGACTTCTGCACATATTCTTCCCGACGGCGAACGTTTTAAACGTCTGGAAACCTGGTCCGGCATCCTGGACGCTCTGATGCAGGCGCGGTTGACACGTCAGGAACCTGTTATCGCCTTGGGTGGAGGTGTAGTAGGGGATATGGCTGGATTTGCTGCTGCCTGCTATCGCCGTGGTGTGCCCCTGATTCAGGTTCCGACCACATTGCTGGCACAGGTAGATTCCAGCGTCGGTGGCAAGACCGCCGTAAATCATACACTGGGCAAGAACATGATTGGCACCTTCTACCAGCCGAAGCTTGTCTGGATCGATCCGGACGTGCTTGACACTCTGCCGCAGCGTGAACTGCGGGCCGGTGTCGCTGAAGTGGTAAAATACGGTCTTATCCGGGATGCCGGTTTCTTCTCTGATCTGGAAGAGTGCATGTCGGAGTTGCTCAATCTCAACGCCGATGTGCTTATGCAAGTGATCCATACATCCTGTAGGCACAAGAGCGAAGTCGTGATGCGGGATGAACTGGAACGGGGTGAACGTGCGCTGTTAAACCTTGGCCATACTTTCGGCCATGCCATTGAGGCCATGACACAATATAGGAACTACCTGCACGGTGAGGCCGTGGCTATCGGCACATTAATGGCATCACACCTGTCCGAAAAGTCAGGCCATGCCCCTGCAGGTACCGGGCAGCGTATCTGCAACCTTTTCAAGCATGCCGGCCTGCCGGTGGATGTGCCTGAATTTAAAGCCGAGCAGTGGTTGGAGGTGATGGGGCACGATAAAAAAAGTTTTGCCAGTGGTGTTCGCTATGTCCTTTTGCATGGTATCGGCGATGCCTTTGTAACCGATGATGTGGAAGACCTTGAAATCCGGAATCTGATCGCTTCCTACTGAAATAAAAAGGCTGCCAACAGGCAGCCTTTTTATTTAGGGATCACGAAAAAAAGTGGTGAGCTGATCAGCTATTACTCATCACCACCCAGCATACCAAACATATAGAGCAGGTTCTGAAATAACAGAAATACATCCAGATACAGGGTTAAGGCTGCGGCGACATGTTCGTCGTTTGGATAGGTTCGCAGAATGTTGGATGTGTCATAAAGAATGAAGGCGGAAAATACCAGTACGCCGATACCGGATCCGGCCAGGGCCAGGACAGGCGACTCAAAAAAGAAGTAGTTGGAAAGGCCAAGTACGATCAGGGCGATCAGGCCGGTCCAGACAAAACCCTTGAGGAATGAAAAATCCTTTTTGGATATAAACGTATAAGCAGTCAGGCCGACAAAGGATACCGCAGTGGTCATAAATGCTTGCGCTACCAGCATACCTGATTTTGCGGCGACGAAAGCAACAAGCGGCGCAATGGCCATGCCGGTAATGGCACCGAAGCCGAGCAGGGCCAGCATATTCAGTCCACTCACATGTCGAACCGACTGTACCAGGAAGATACCGCCAATCATGACAAACAGCATCATCCACGGGTGTTCATAGGGGAAGGCCAGGCCCTGTGAGGCATAGGCGCCAACTGCGCCTGCACCGATGCATAAGGCGAGATAGCCGTAAGTTTTGCCCAGGAAGCCGATGCGATCGTCTACCAGAGCGGTCGATTGAGTCATTTGAATTCTTTGCATATCATCTCCTTAATGAATGAGCTGTATTATGAATTTGGATTATTAAGAACCTGTGAAAAAAGGAATATGTGACCGTGCCCGGATATTTATATTTCGTCAAGAAAGATGATTTTCATCGTGGCGTATGATTTCGGCTTCTATCCATGTTTGCCGTCCGGGTTGATGAGGAAACAGACGGCCGACCAGCCAGCGGCGAAGGGCAGGCACAAGTAGAATAAAGCCGATACTGTCAGTAAAAAAACCCGGTGTAAGCAAAAGAATGCCACTGACAACCAGCATCAGGCCATGCAGGGCTGATTCCGCCGGCACCTGACCACGTGTCATTTCACCCCGGGCGGAGAGCAGGGTTTGAATGCCTTGCAGTCGAACCAGAAAGCCTCCAAAAGCAGCAGTTGCAAGGCAAAGGAAAATGGTTGCAAGCCCGCCAATCTGACCGCCGACTTCAATGAGAAGATACAGCTCCAGCAGGGGAGTGAGTACAAACAGAAGAAACAGGAATCGCATCATGTACGCTTTATGCGGTTTTTCAGGTCGTAATTCAAGCCCCTTTGTGAACAAGGCATAAACTGATGAGGGCCATGATACCGGTTTCCATAGTTCGTTCATCAATGTCAAAACAGGGATGATGCAGGGGGTAACGCGTTGCCGGATCAGTGCCCGTTCCAAGCCGCAATAGACAGCCGGGAATATTGCTTAAAAATTCAGAGAAATCCTCACCACCCATAGAAGGTTCCTCGATGTCAACCAGAGGTGTATCCGGTAAAAAGTCATGGAAACGTTGTCGGACCTTGAGCATGATCTCCGGGTCATTGCTCAGAATCGGTGCTGCCTGCCGCATATTAAAGTGCGCCACAGCACCCCAGGTCTCCGCCGTCTGGCGGATGATACGATCCATGCGTGTGCGGATTTCTTCATGGGCTTCGGGGCTAAGGCTGCGCATTGTGCCGGAGAAACGAACTGATTCGGGAATGACGTTCGCTGCCTTGCCGCCCTCAATTTGGCTGATGGAGAGGACTGCAGGGTGCAGGGGGTTAACCCTGCGGCTGACGATATGATGTAGCGACTGGATGATTTGACTGGCAACCAGAATCACATCGATGCATTCATGCGGTCGGGCTGCATGGCCGCCGCGGCCGACGATTTCAACTTCAAACATCTCCGCGGCTGCACACATTACACCACTCCGAAGGCCCAAACTGTTGCCTGGCAAATAGGGGTAGCTGTGCAGGGCATGAATGCGGCGAGGCTGAAAATCATCGAAGATACCATCACGAAGCATGGCAGCTGCACCTTCTGTCGTTTCTTCCGCCGGCTGAAACACACAGGCAATATTGCCGGCGAGATACTGTGGGAAACGTGAAAGGACCAGGGCGGCCCCGACCAGCATGGCTGTATGGGCATCGTGGCCACAGGCATGGCATACATTTGCCGTCGAGGATCTATAACTGATGAGTTTGTGGTCCTGGATCGGTAGCGCATCCATGTCTGCACGAAGTGCAATCCAGCCATCCGTATGCCTGGCCAAAACCTTTGCCAGCAGACCGTGACCGCCAATATTACTCCGTACGGGAAGCCCTTCCTTTTCAAGAATGTCGGCGATAAAGGCTGCGGTTCGCTCCTCATGACCGGATAGTTCAGGGTGTTTATGGAGATGTCGCCGCAAATTTATTATTTCGGGCATCAACTCGCGAACTGCCTTAGTCAGATCTCTGCTCAGTTGCCGGCTTGCTTCAATATCTGCCATTATTCCAGCCATCATTACGTAATTCTCTAATCATATCCTTTTCCTGAGGGTGTTGGTTGTGAATGTTTCGCTGCCTGATGGCGCCATCGCCAAGTTGCCTCCAGTGAGGGAGACGGTTTTTGACAAGGGCAATATCATGTTTGTCGGCGCCGCTAACCTGTAGCTCTTCCAGCCTGCCCTCGATCCAGTCCAGAACAGGGATGATCTCTTCGCTGTCAGGGTCGATGATTTCTGCACGGATGCCGTAGCGACTGGCTCGCCACCGATTTTCGCGAACCATGATAGGGTGTACCTGTGCAGTCGACTGATGACCGGCAGCTACCATGGCTTCTGCCCGTACATAGGCGACATAGGCTGCCGTGTCGGCAAAGGTCGCCGGCATGTCACCAATGCGAACTTCCAGGGTGCCGAAATCAGGATGTGGACGCATTTCCCACCATATCTCCCGGATGGAATCAATGCTCCTCGTTGAGACCAGCCGCCCGGCACAATGTTCAAAGTCCTGCCAGTTTTCGAAATAAAATGGCATGCCCCCCTGACTTAAACCTTCAAATATCTTAACTCTGCAAGCTGAGAGTCCCGTATCATGACCGGTCCAGAAAGGTGAGTTGGCCGAAATAGCCAGGAAGGCGGGCATGACGGGAATCAGGCGGTTCATGGCCCTGATGCAGGACTCAGGATCCGGCATTCCGACATGGACATGAACACCGAAGATGTTGAAGCGGCGAGCCATCCATTGAAGTCGCCCAACAAGTCTGTGATAGCGCGGATCAGAGCTGACAGTCTGATCTTGCCATCTTGAAAAGGGGTGAGTGCCGGCAGAGAGCAGAGCGGAATTGTTATTGCTCAGTCGGTCGCTTACTTGTTTGTATAAAGTTTGTAGTTCAGCCATACATACTTGGGTTTGTGTATGAATATTGCTGTTGATCTCGATTGTGGAAGTGAACAATTCGGGCTTGATACGTGGTGTTTCTTCTATTTCAGCCAACAGGGCAGGTGCTGCCGGAATTTGTTTGCCGTTTTCAGCATCGACGGTAATCCACTCCAGTTCAACACCAAGCGAACCAAGATCGGAGTTGTTGAAGTTGATGGATGGTGTCCGTGGAAGGTTCATATTAACAGGAGTATAGACGGATTGGTCTCACTTGGGCTGCAGTTTAAGACCACGTTCCATGGTTCTGGCTCGTTCCGTTTCTCCCATAGCGTGCAGCAGTTTTGCCATATTTGTTCGGACCTGCGCGTTGGGGGAAAGGGCGCTGCTCTTCTGATAGGCGGCATACGCATTCTTCAGGTCTCCTTTTTTTTGGAACACATCCCCCTGAATCTGCCAGCATGGTGCACAATCGGGAACAAGGTTTGTGGCCCGTCGGGCATGAATCAGTGCTTGGGACACTTCTCCATGTGAAGACAGAAAACGGCCGTAGCGAATATGGGCGAAGCCGTTGAGGGGGTCGGCCTTGATGGCCTTCCGGTAATACCTTCGGGCAAGCCGGATGTCACCATTCTCCTCCGCCATTCGGGCAAGCAGGTAGTGGGGAGGGGCCTCTGAGCGAAAACGTTTTGCTGCTGCTTTCAACAACTTTATTGACTCAGCACGTTTGCCCTGCCGGGCGTAAACTGCACTTAAATTGATTATGGTTGGCAGGTGTGAACCACGTCGCATGTTTTCCTGATATATTTTTTCAGCCTCATCCGTATGCCCGATATTTTCAAGAAGGACTGCAAGGTTGAATCTCGCTTCCAGATGATTCGGGCGCTGGGTAAGCTCCTGTTTGAGGGCACGTCGGGCCTCGGTCTCCCTGCCGGATTCATACAGCTCCTGCGCCTTCTCAAAATAGGTCTTGGCGAATACCGGCACTGCCGGCAGGGATAATCCAAGAGCCAGCAAGGTTATAACGCAGAATTTAACCGGAAACCCGGATCTGACAGTCGCGTCATTCACACGTGGTTGAAGATCGATGGTCGTTGTCCTACTCGTGAGCGGGGGCAATTCCCATTTGCCCCGTTGAGAGAAGCATTTCTTCCATTTTCTCTTGTCGGTCACGAGGAGACGGCGGTACCTCTCGTTGTTTAACCGTAAGCTTCCATGGATTACGGCGCAGGTCATCGGAGAATTCCTCCAGATTTTCAGCAGTCTTGCGCAGTTCAAAGAGCGTACGATATAGATTTTCACGATTGTCCATCATCACCTGATCCACACCCTGCATTGCCAGTTTGCCCTGATCGAAGAACTCCTGACCGGCTTCGACAGTGTCAGGAAGCAACCTGGTGATCTCTTCCGTGGCGTGACGAACAGCGTGCAGGGTGCCCGGCAAATCCTGCTGAAGGGCATCACTGGTTTTGCTCAGATTACTGGTAACTTTACGAATGTCTTTACGATTTTCCTGCAATATGTCCGACAGCATTCGCATCGAGTTGTTGGTGTTATCCAGCAGTTCTTGCATCCTGGAGCTCCCATCCTTGCTGCCCAGCATGTCTGTTAATGTCTTACTCAGTGTTTGCAGGTCAGCCGCTACTTTTGTTACCCGGGAAATGAAGACGTTGATATCTCCGCCGGGGTCTGTCGGAATTCTTGCGTCGGCCGGAAGCCACTCAGAATCCCCCGCCCTGGCTCGCAGGGAAATATACTTTTCACCCACCAGTCCGCGGCTGACAATGGATGCGCGTGTCGAGGCAGGCAGGCGCACATCCGGCTTCAGAGTTATATAGACCACGGCACGGTTGTTTTCCAGGATGGTATCCTGGACAACACCGACCTTAACGCCAGCCATGCGTACCTGCGCCTGTAGCTCCAGACCATACAGATCTTTAAACTCGGCCTCTACAATATTGGCTTCCTGTTTGAACCAGTCCATCTTGCCGACCCTGCCGGTGGCAAAACCAAGAAGCAGGACTGCGATCAGTACAAAGGCACCCAGCCTTGCCTGTGGATTCAAACCTTTTGCTCCAGAATCATATCCCTGTTCCCCTCGTGCCGGATTGGGCCCTCTGCCCTGCCTTCCACAAACTGCCGCAGGACAGGATCCTTGTCTGAGTCTAGCTGTTCGGGACTTATCTGGCGATGAATGCCGCCCTGGTACAACATGGCGATGGTGTCACCGATTTTGCGGGCACTGACCAAGTCGTGGGTAATGGAAAGTTGTGTGGTTTTAAATTCCCGATGTAACCGTTGAACAAGTCGGTTGATGGTATCCGCCATAATGGGATCGAGTCCTGTGGTTGGTTCATCAAAAAAGACCATGTCCGGCCTGTGACAAATGGCTCGGGCCAGTCCGACTCTTTTCATCATGCCACCTGAGAGTTCAACCGGCATCTTGTCTTCAATTCCAGGCAGACCTACCCACTCCAGAACCTCACTGGCGCGTTTTTTTGCCTTGGTATCGCTCGTGCCCTGTTGCTGCAGGGCAAAGGCTACATTCTTCCAGATAGACAGTGAATCGAACAGGGCAGAACCCTGAAAAAGCATACCCACGCGCCGCATGCGCTTGAGGCGATCATCGGTCGAAAGCCTGCACCAGTCCTCCCCATCTACCAGAATTTCGCCCTTATCTGGTATAAGTAATCCCAGAATACATTTAATCAGCACGCTTTTGCCGATTCCCGACTGACCGATCACCACCATGGATTCCTCAGGCATAATGTCCAGATTAAGGTCTTTCAATACGATCATGTCTTCAAAGGCCTTGCAAAGGCCACGGATGCGAATCAGAGGCGTGGTCATCCGAACATCCAGGCAGTGAGGAAGTAATCCGACACCAGAATGCTCATGCAGGAGATGACTACCGCGTGTGTGGTTGCTCTGCCCACCCCTTCTGCACCACCCCGGCAATGGAAGCCTTCCGTACATCCAATGACACTGATCAGCATACCGAAAAAGAAGGCTTTTACGATGCCGGAATACATATCGTTTAATTCCATGTACTGTGTTGATTTTTCCATGTAGACAGACGGATTTTGATCCAGCATGAAGACACTAATGGCATAGCCTCCGAAAACACCCAGAAAGTCAGCCATGATCACCAATAGTGGCAGCATGCATATAGCTGCAATAATGCGGGGAGTGATCAGATAGCGCAGGGGGTCTGTGGAAAGTGTCCACAAGGCATCAATCTGCTCGGATACGCGCATGGTGCCCAGTTCTGCTGCAAATGATGAAGCCACACGGCCAGCTACCATCAGGCCAACCAGTACAGGCCCAAGCTCTCTCACCATGGACAGCGATACCACTACGCCAATCATGCTCTCGGCCGCAAAACGATGAAACACAATATATGACTGCAGGGCCAGCACCATGCCGGTAAACAAAGCTGTAAGAAGCACGACAGGCAGTGACTGTACACCAACTTCCTCCGCCTGGGCGAGGATCAACTTCGGATAATAAGGCCCAGTACCCAGGCGTTGAACAACCCTTCCCAGGGTGGTGGCGTACATGCCTGTATGAAGCAAGACTGATTCTGTTGATCGGCCTAAGGTTTCAAGCCATTTCACGGTACGGCTACCCTGTTCACCCGTGCGCCGATCTGGGCGAACAGTTCATAGGTAATTGTGTCGATTGAAGCGGCTACATTGTTTGCAAGCAACTCCTCTCCCCAGAACTCTATATCATTCCCTGTTTGAACCGGGTGATCTCCTACATCCAGCATACAGTAATCCATACAGATTCGTCCAATAATAGGGAGTTTTATGCCTTGCCAGAGGCCGAAGCCGTAATTGGAAAGGGCTCGCGGCAGGCCGTCCGCGTATCCAAGGCTAATTACTGCCAGACGCATATCCCTGCTCGCGGTATAAGTGGCACCATATGAAACGGGCGTGCCTTTCGAGATTCGGCGTATTTGCATGACTCTGCCGCTTAGTTGCATTACCGGCTTCAGTCCTAATACGACACCGTTGGCCGGTTCAGTGCCATACAAGGCTATGCCGGGACGTACAATGTCAAATCCATATTCAGGTATGGCTGCGATGCCAGCACTGTTAAGCAGGGAAGCGCGTATCCCCGGGGGCATGCCCTGCATGATGTTCCGGAATTGTTCCACTTGCTGTGAGTTGGCGATATGCCCGGGAGTATCGGCACAGGCCAGGTGAGACATGACACCTGTTACATCTATGCGGCTATGAAGGCAGGCCTGAAAAAGCTCTTGAATATTCGCCGATCCCAGTCGTTGCATGCCGGTATCCACTTTCAACCAGACGCAAGCGGAGAATTCGTTTGCGTCAAGTAGTTCCAGCTGTTCCGGTTCGGTGATGGTCGGGATAAGGTGATGGAGAGCTGCCAGTTGTGCATCGTGGGCATCAAAGATGCCGGAAAGTACGGTAATGCTTGCGTCCGTGCCCAGAATGCCGCGCAATGTTGCGCCTTCCTCGCAATCGGTAATTGCAAATTCCCGACAGCCTTCGTCATACAGGGCCGAGGCAGTGATAGTGAGGTTATGTCCGTAGGCGTTGGCCTTAACCACAGCCATAACCTCTGCATCCCGTGCATGCAGGCACAATCTCCGATAATTATAACGTAAATTGGACAGACTGATTCGAGCGAAGGCAGGCCGGCTCATGGAATCGTTTCGCTTTACAGCTTAACCATCAAACGACTGCCGGCCGGAATAGTTCTCAAAGCGGGTATATTTTTTGATGAAAGTCAGGTCGACACTGCCGGTTGGGCCGTTCCGCTGTTTAGAGATGATAAGCTCTGCCATGCCTTCATGTTCTGGTGAGTCGTTGTACATTTCTTTACGGTGGATGAACATAATGACATCAGCATCCTGCTCGATGGCGCCAGACTCTCTGAGGTCGGACATCATGGGTCTCTTGTCGGCACGTGCCTCAACTGCCCGGCTAAGCTGTGACAGTACGACTACGGGAACATCAAGTTCTTTGGCCAGGCCTTTGAGGGAACGGGTGATTTCACTGATCTGAAGATCTCTCCTCTCGGCATCCTGACGGCCGCCCATGAGTTGGAGATAATCAACGACAACCATAGCAAGGCCACCGGCATCACGCTTCAGTCGCCGACATTTGGAACGAATATCCAGAACGGAGATGGCAGGTGTATCATCAACATAAATTGAAGATTCAGCCAGAGACCCTGTTGCTGCTGCCAGCTTACTCCAGTCAGTCTTGGAAAATCGTCCGGTACGCAGGCTTTGCATATCGATACGGGCTTCGGATGCCAGCATACGCAGGGCAATTTGTTGCGAAGACATCTCAAGCGAAAAAACTGCTACGGCTTCCTTGCCTCCCATTTCAAACGCGGCATTTCTGGCCATGTCGATGGCAAAGGCTGTTTTACCCATGCTGGGCCGGCCTGCAACGATGACAAGGTCACTTCGTTGTAAGCCCGAAGTCATTTCGTCCAGATCTGTAAACCCCGTTACAATACCCGTAATTGCTTTTTTTTCCGCATAGCGTGCTTCAAGCAGGCGGTAGGACTCCACCATCAGGTCATTCATGCGGACAAAGCTGGGGCTGGAACGTTGAAAGTGCTCGGCGACAGCCAGAATATGATGCTCGGCCCGGTCAAGATGTTCCCCTACCGGCTCTTCGCGCTGCTCGTAAACTTCCCGTGAAACCTGATTACATACACTGAGAAGCTCTCTCAGGATTGCTCGCTCACGGATAAGTTGTGCATAGTGGTTGATGTTGGCAGCGGTGGGAACCGATTCGACCAGTTCGCCTAGATATGCCTCGCCGCCAACAGCGGCAAGCTGCTCGCGCTGAGTCAGGAAGTCTTTAATGGTCAGGGCATCAACAGGCCGGCCTTCCTTGGCCAGGTTCTGCAGGGCCGCAAAGATTAAGTGGTTTGCTTCTGCATAAAAATGATCCGGAAGTAGAGTTCCTTCCAGCCGTTCGAAGGCATCCGGGTCAAGCATAATCCCCCCCAGAACCGCACACTCTGCATCAAAAGCGTGCGGTGGAACCTTCTCCTTGAGAGGATCGGGACGGAGGGGTTGGACGAGTTGGCTCAAGCCTGTTCAGATTCTATCTTTACCGTCAGGCTGGCCACTACATCGGGATGCAGGCGAACGCGGAAGCTATGTTCACCGGTTGTTTTCATAGATTCATCTACAATGATCTGCCTGCGTTCAAACGGGTGACCGGCATCCGCCAGCAATGTGGCCAGGTCGTTGGTTGTAACTGAGCCATAAAGGTGTTCAGCGTCAGAAGTCGCACGGCTGATTGTCAACTCAAGGCTGGCAAGAGTTTCAGCATTGGCCTGAGCCTGTTCCAGAACAGTACGCTGTCTTTCTTCAAGTGTCTGACGGCGTCGCTCGAATATTTTTCTGTTCGCACCAGTTGCAACGACAGCCTTGTTCCTGGGAACAAGAAAGTTCCGTCCATAACCGTTTCGGACGCGCACATTGTCACCAACGTTGCCAAGGCCCTCAATTCGTTCCAAAAGAATCAATTCCATTACTTTCCTCCGATAACGGGATTTATTTTCCCGCGATAGTCAAACCATACATCAAACAGCCCTATGATGAGAAAGGGAAAAATCATGACAGGTTGCATCAGCAGCATGGGGTACAGAAACCAATTTAACACCCTGAGTTTCCGAGCACTTAACCAGACATAGGTCACGGCCAGCCCCTGCATGGCGAACAATCCTGCCAGCACAATGCCGGCGTTCAAGGTGAGATATTGTAACGTACCTCCAAGCATCATGGCCCCGAGCAGGAACATAAAACAAATCATGGCCAGTTTCTGGTTAAAGCGAATGCTTGCTAACGGTTGGGCGGAACCCTCGTAAAAACCAAAGCGGCTGGCAAGCCGACGAGCCAGCAGGGTGCTTCCCATCCAGACCAACCATACGAATATGGTCATAGAACCGGGAAAGACCAGAGACGATGTTTCGCGCATCTGTTTAATCGCTTGCAGAAATAGCTGTCCATCCTCACCTGCCGGGATTTGTTCGGTTAGCGGGGTAAAGAACGGGGCCAGCAAATGATCCGAATATTCCTGTAATGACATGTTTGCACTGCCAGCAGCAAGCAGCAGAATTAGCAGAATAAGGATGCCGAGGCCCGCAGCCATACTATATGCACTTCGTTCCAGCCCCCTCGGCAGCATCAGGATATAGCCTGACGAAACAGGAAAGACCACATAAAGAACAAACATGGCCAGGCCTGGTAACAGGCTAAAGTTCACCAAGCCTGCAGCGATGGCTGCGATCAGGCCCGACTGCAGGGCGAAAGAAGATCCGCCTCCAAAGAAAACCAGAGCAAATAGCCCGGGGGTAAGCAAGTGAATCAGAAACGCCAGCACCGAGGCTGGTGAGGCAAAAGCCGGAACAAGGGCACCAGTAGCAGGCAGCCATAATATTGCCGTAAACATAATAACCGCAAGCGCTGCACACGGAAGACGACGGGTTAGAACGAATTCGGCAAAAGCCGGCAGCCTAGCTGCTGCCCTGGACATTAGGGCTTAGTCGTGATGCAAGGGAGTAAAGGGAAGCAAGGCCAGATTGCGCGCACGTTTGATGGCTCCGGTTAGTGCTCGCTGATGTTTGGCACAGGTTCCTGTCACTCTTGCCGGAATAATTTTGTAGCGTTCAGTCACAAGGCGACCCAGCATATCCGGGTCTTTGTGATCGATTTTCAGGCTTGTGTCAGCACAAAACTTGCAGAATTTCCGTCTGCGTTGAAAGCGTCGTCTCGGGCTTGCTTCCCGGCGTTGTCCTTCTCTTCGTGGCGCTCCTCTCTCTGTAGAGGCTGGAGCGGGAGTTGTTTTTACAACGGTTTCTTCTGTCATTAGTCATCCTCCTGAACTTGTATAGGGCAGCAATTGTCCACCCATATTTCTACCTGACCCCATTGTTCCGAACCACTACGGTGGTAATAACGACGCCTCAGGTTTCCTGTAATCTTAACATTCTTACCCTTGAAGCGGAGCAGCTGCTCTGCGGGCTCTGCCAGTGCACGTAAGGGTAAGGGCTGATCTGATTCAACTGTCTTATTGACGGGGCCAAGTTTGGGGCGAGGTAAATACAGACTGGCGATTACCGCCAAAGAACCATCAGTTGTCCAGCGTTCCCGGATGTCTTCCAGTGTGCCGGCAAGTCTGACTTGATTAGTTTCCGTCCGCAGCATCCTTTTCCACTGTTGTTGCCTTGTTTTCTGCCGAAGAGTCAGAAGTTTTCTTCACTTCAGAATCTTCTTTTGCAGGATCGCTGGTTTCGGTACTGGCAACATCTGACTTCGTTTTTGCGACAGCCTCGTCCTCAGTTGCTGACTTTTCCTCTGACTCTGCTGCTGCTTTATTCTCCGGTTCGGTCTGAGTTGCAGCTGCTTCTGCGGCGGCAACCCGGCGACGATAAAGAGGGGAAGGTTCGTCAGAAAGTTCATTCAGGCGCGTAGTCAGGAAACGCATGACATTCTCATTAAGACCCAGTGCCCGCTCAAGTGCATTGACAGCTTTGGTTTCGCCATCAACAACAAGAAGTGTATAATGACCGCGTTTACGTTTGGTGATGCTGTATGCCAGAGTCCGTGTGCCCCAGTATTCGCGTTTTACAACACGTCCACCGGCTTTTTCCACCCGTGATACAAGGCTGTCAGTAAGTTCTTCAGCGTTTCCCTGAGATACATCAGGATTGACGATAAAAATCGTTTCGTAATACATGGCGCTCCTCTCGGATTCCGCCCAGGTTCATGTAGCGCCACCTGAGCAAGGGATATGTTGCTGTGACTGAAAACTTGGCCAGCACAGAAGGCGGCGCACCCTATGGCTGCCATCTATATTTTGCAAGACTTGGGCCTTCAGT
>CAYLYU010000007.1:0-12195 GCA_964387725.1 uncultured Zetaproteobacteria bacterium
AGCAGGTATGTTTCCGTCAGTGCCATACACCTTGCCAAAGGCTTGGAGTTTCGGGCAGTTGTAGTGATGGCCTGCGATGATAAAGTAATCCACTCACCGGATCGGATTGAATTCATCGCCGACAACGCTGATCTTTGCTGTATGTCGTCTGCGCTCGTGCGAGAGTTGATCTTCTGGTTAGTAGCGTTGACCCTTCATCTGAAGTTCTGGATGATCTCAATTTCTAAGCAGGGAGGAGTATAGACTATGCTTGAAATGGCGATTGCGGATTTTTATGCGGCGAATGAAGCTGGTCAGGTCAAGGTCCGGGTAACGGGAGATGATTATTTCATTATTGGTGAAGATCAAATTGGAACCGGAACAGCTTATGACAAAGAAGAGATCGAATGGGCTGCCATCACCACCAACTTTGATGTCGAGTACGTTGACTGAAGCCCGAATGGTGCTCGGGTGTCGGCAGTTGTGATGGAAACGGTGCTGGCCCGGCTGTATGCTTTTCGGATGAATTATACTGATTTCTTCATAAATAAAGTCCTGTGCAGCGAGTCACAAGGCAGTCAGTCCGCAAGGCGCATCGGCACCTGGAAAGACTGTTTTGAGTAAGGAGTTCAGCTTCGGCACGGTTGCCCTTCTGGGCAGGCCGAATGTAGGCAAGTCGACGTTGATGAATACCATTATCGGTGTGAAGGCGGCCATCGTAACTCCCAAGCCACAAACGACCCGACAACAGATTCTTGGCATTTATACCGATGATCGTTGCCAGATCGTCTTTACCGACACGCCGGGTATCCACAGGGCTCAGAGTCGCATGAATCGAAATATGGTTCGTCAGGCTTATGCCGCTGCAGCCGAGGCTGATGTGCTGGCTATTATGCAGGATGCAAGCCTACCGCTCGATGCCGGAACACGGAGGCTAATTGAACACTTTATCAGCCATGAAAAGCCGAGAATTCATATTTTGAACAAGGTGGATCAGGTAAAGAAGCCGGATCTGCTGCCGCGACTTGAAACGATTGCCGGGCTGGATTCATCTGCCCTTGCCTATATTCCGCTTTCTGCCATTCGCGGGACTCAGATTCAACTGCTTCTGGATACGCTTTTGACATGCCTGCCGGAAGGATATCCTAAATACGATCCGGACTGGTATACGGATCAAAGCCAAAAGCAGCTTGCTTCTGAATATGTTCGTGAGCAGATCTTTCTGGCTATGCAGGAGGAGGTACCGTTTCAGACAGCAGTGGACATCGAATCCTTTCGTGAGGGATTCGGGGCCAGAGCCGGTTTGGAGATCGGAGCTGTTATCATCGTTTCATCCGAGAGACACAAGCCCATGCTGATAGGAAAGGGGGGGTGTACAATAAAAAAGATCAGCAGCAGGGCGAGGCTTGGACTGCAAACCCTTTTTGATTGCCGTGTGCATCTGGATATATGGGTAAAAGTTCAAACCAACTGGTTTGAAAGCCACAATAGGCTAAGGGATCTTGGCCTGGGATGAGTGAAGTCAGTGATCAGGGGATGCTTCTTCGCCGGATTGCCTATGGAGAGACCTCGCTTATTATCCATGTTTTGACCTCTGGTTATGGTCGTTTGTCTCTGATGGCCAGGGGGGCGAGAAGGAAAAACAGTGACTTCAGGGCTATGCTCGAACCGTTGAGTTTGTTAAAGCTTTCCTGGCGTGCAGGCAGAACAGGCATGGGAACGCTGACCTGCATCGAGCGTGAACATCTGCTCGTGCCGGAAACGCATATGTATGCCGGCCTGGATCTGAATGCTGTTGCCTCCGGTTTATTCAAGGAGGGTTCACCGGACGGCTTTGATGATCTTGTTTTTGCCTTTCAGTTGCTCAAATGTCGACCGGAGAATTCCGGGCTTTTGGCTGCAGCATGGTTTCTCCTGCATAAAAGTGGCTGGGTAGGTGATTTAGATCAATGCTGGTCCTGTGGCAAATCGGATCATGTCATGTGCTGGTCCGGGGCCGAACTTCATTGCACAGACTGCGGTTGTGGTATTCCGGTAAGTCAGGGCCTGCTACGCGGCATCCTTGGTCATTTGCACAGCCCGAGGGTATCGTTGCCGGAACATGATCTTGTTACCTGGTTGACCATGACGCAGGAAGTGTTGCGTGTGCATGGTCTCAGACCGCTAACGGCTTGTTTGCTAAGGAGGGATCAGTGCATCTCGGTGTAAATATAGATCATATTGCGACATTGCGTCAGGTTCGACAGACGCTTTATCCTGATCCCGTAGCCGCGGTTCAAGAGTGTCTTAAAGGCGGCGCCGATGGCATAACGGCACATTTACGTGAGGACAGACGGCATATTCAGGATGAAGATATGAGAAGGCTTGTGGGAGTCGAAGGACTGCATCTGAATATGGAAATGGCGGCTACCAATGAGATGGTATCTATTTGCGGTGATTTAAAACCTGCTGCCTGTTGCATAGTGCCGGAAAAACGAGAGGAACTAACTACGGAAGGCGGTCTGGATGTAGCGTCCCATCAGCTACGATTGCATAGCATAGTGGAAAAGCTAAAGGTTGCTGGCATCCGGGTTTCCATGTTCATTGCCCCTGATTCGGAGCAGATAAGGGCCAGTCATGCTATTGGCGCGCCGGTGATTGAATTGCATACCGGGCACTATGCAAACTGTCAGGGTAAAAAAGCCGATCAGGAGTTGAACAGGATTGCTGATGCTGCCAAGCTTGCTGCAGATCTTGGTTTGATCGTTCATGCCGGGCATGGTCTGACCCTGGAAAATACACCGGCTATTGTAAAGATACCCGAGATTGGGGGGCTTAATATTGGTCACGCTATTGTAGCGGATGCAGTTTTCAAAGGGATGGTTCAGGCTGTTAAAGATTTCAAGGCTATCATGCAGAGAGGAGGGGTTTAGAATGTTGTTTGTACGATTGTTTCGCATCACACCTTTCTCTTTACTCCTGTTATGATCATCGGCGTTGGCGTGGATCGCGTGGTTGTGAGCCGTATTCGGTCGAGTCTTGACCGTTTCGGGGATCGTTTTGTTCGGCGAGTCTTTACGGAGCATGAATTTGAACAGGCTTCGATCAAAAATGACAAAGCGCGTCGTTTGGCGCTGCTTTTTGCTGCCAAGGAGTCGGTTTCCAAGGCCCTTGGAACAGGTTTCAAACAAGGGGTAGCTCCAAGGTCTATTGAGACAATCCACCGCACTTCCGGCAAGCCGGACATCATCTTGCACGGAGCTGCCAAACAGGCAGCCATGAATCTGGGGGTGGGTATTGTACACGTCTCACTTTCTGATGACGATGGTATTGCCATGGCCTTTGCTGTGGCGGAGTCCTAATGCCGCCGATTCTCACAAGTAAACAAATGGCCTGGGCAGACGGGCACAGTATCGAAGAGTTCGGGGTTCCGGGTCAGGCATTGATGACTCAGGCGGGGAGTTGCCTGGCCAGGGCGATTATTCCACGACTGGATGATACCGTAAAAAGCAGATTACTCATCGTTGCCGGGCCCGGTAACAATGGCGGCGATGGCTTTGCCGCAACACGCTGGCTGATGAAGCGGAAAATGAATATCCAGATTATCTTCCTTGGCAGGCTCGCTGACCTGAAGGGTGATGCCGCTACCCATGCGGCCGAGGCAGCCGAGAAAGATATTGAAATTATTGAGTGTCCGAATATTGAGACGCTTGTTGGCTGGCAGGATTCCTTTGTTAATACCAGCATGATCATTGATGCCATGTTTGGTACAGGTTTAAAAAGACCTTTAATCGGGGTGATGGCAGAAGCGGTTAAAATCATAAACGCTTCAACAGTGCCTGTGCTTTCTGTTGACATCGCCAGTGGCATTGACGGTGATAGCGGTCGTATTCTGGGTGCTGCAATCAGGGCAAGGTGGACACTCCCGATTGCTGCCTACAAATGGGGGCACTGGTTGAATGAAGGGCGGGAGTATGCCGGCGACATTCTTGCTCCGGCCAGGATTGGTATCTCGGATGAGATTATAGCTCAATCCATGCAGGAACAGGCAGGGCTCATCAACAGAGCACAACTTGTTGATAGAAAGACGATTTCTGAATCATTTCCAGATCGCCCCCGCAGAAGCCATAAAAAAGACTATGGACATGCCTGGATTTTTGGGGGATGTCAGGGATATACGGGTGCGCCGAGGCTGGCGGCAGGTGGCGCTTTTGCAGTTGGGTCTGGTCTGGTCAGCATTGCCTGTCCGGAGAATATTTATTCTGTTGTGGCCGCTTCAAGTCTGGAGGCGATGGTTCATCCACAGCAATCGGCTCCTTGGCATTCGGCTGATTCTGTACTTGCCGGCCCCGGATGGGGAACAGAGGAACAAAGCCTTTTAGGTCAACTGTTGCAATCAGATATACCACTGGTACTGGATGCAGATGCTTTGAATATACTTGCCAAAGATCAGGAGTTGATCGATACGCTTGTCGGGCGCGAGTCTCTGAGCGTACTTACACCTCATCCCGGAGAGGCTGCACGTCTGCTGGGAGCTTCCGCCGTAGAAGTGCAGTCTGATCGAATGGCGTCAGCTTTAGCTCTGGCAGACAAGTTTGGATGCTGGACTGTTCTAAAGGGGGCTGAAACTCTTGTGGTCTCGCCTGAGCGATATGCCTGGGTTTGCCCGTTCGGCACACCGAGGCTTGCCACGGCAGGCACAGGGGATGTTTTATCCGGCATGATCACCGGCCTTCTCGGTCAGAAACAGGCACCCGAAAAGGCACTGCCGGCAGCTGTTGCCCTGCATGCTTTGGCAGGAGAACAGGATGGCTGGCATCTGGCCGGTGATCTGCCCGCAATGGTGCGGAAGATTCTTTCGGAGCTTGGGGCCTTGTAGTAATAGAGACAGGGTTTGCCTAACAGTCAAATCAGGAGCCTGTTTCATTCTTTTCCACTGTTGCCAATAATGTAGTAAGGTATGCTCATGCTTCAGAAAGCAACTATCAGGCATAAAGTCAGGCCACGGTCGCCAAGGATTTCTATCTATCGCCTGCATCCGGAAACTCTGGCCAGCGGTGTCCATCGTTTAAGTGGCCTTGTCGTGATCCTGTTTTTGCCCTTTTACGTTTGGCTGCTGCAAGACCTTACAAGAGGCCCTGAAAGTTTTGAGCAGAGTTTGGATATATTGCGCTCAGTTTGGGGCAGGCTTTCCCTGTGGATGGTTGGCGTGGCTCTGATCTATCATTTGTGTAACGGCATTCGTTTTCTCTGTCTGGATATAGGCTGGGGAGATTCACGCCGGATGATGCGCCTTACTTCCCAGATCATGCTTGCTATCGCTGTTCTTTCGTCATTGGTTCTGGGGATTTTGCTGTGGTAAACAGTAAGCCAGATAAAGATTTTGGAGCCGCTCACAACGGTCTGGAGGGTTGGTACCGGCAGAGGATATCTGCCGTTCTTCTGATTGTTCTTCTTCCCTTGCCTTTTGCCCTGTTGTTATCGCTGACCCTGGGCGATCTGGATATGCTTTCCCTGCTTGATGTTATTGATCATCCGTTTTCACGCATTGTCCACACACTGCTGGTTTTATCTCTGCTGGTACATGCCTATCTGGGTGTGAAGGTGACTGTTGAAGACTATGTGCCGGTGGTGATACGTATACCACTTATGCTTTCCTTTCTAGTGCTTTCATTCTGTTTTGGCCTTTGGTGGTTGTCTCTAATCTGGGCCTGGGGAGTATAGGTGTCCTACCTTTCAAATGATCAAATTGAGCATCATTTCCATGATGTGGTTATTGTAGGTGCCGGCGGAGGTGGGCTTATGTGCGCCCTGCAGTTAGCGGAAGCTGATTACAGGGTTGCTGTACTGACCAAGGTGTTGCCTACGCGCTCGCATACTGTTGCTGCCCAGGGAGGCATCAACGCTTCGCTGGGTAATATAGCTTCTGATCACTGGCACTGGCATATGTACGATACCATTAAGGGATCTGATTATCTTGGTGACCAGGATGCTATCGAATACATGTGTCGGGCGGCACCCCATGTAGTGCATGAACTGGAACACCTTGGCGTGCCGTTTTCTCGTTCTGAGGACGGACGTATCTATCAGCGCGCTTTCGGCGGGCAATCCAAACAATTTGGCGAAGGTGGTCAGGCTGTACGTACCTGTGCTGCTGCTGACCGTACAGGACATGCCATTCTACACAGTCTTTATCAGCAGAATCTGAGCGCCGGAACACATTTTTTCGAGGAGTTTTTTGTTCTCGATCTGATTAGCGATGATAACGGATGCCATGGACTGCTAGCCTGGAATATTGCTGAAGGGAGATTTCACCTGTTCCAATGCAAGGCCTTGATTCTGGCCACGGGTGGAGCCGGGCGCATCTTTCAGACTACCACCAACGCTCATATCTGCACCGGTGACGGAGCTGCTCTGGTGCTCGACGCCGGGCTGGCTGTAGAGGACATGGAATTTTTTCAGTTTCACCCCACCGGAGTCGCTGGTGTTGGGCCGTTAATCACGGAGGCTGTACGTGGTGAGGGTGGTTATCTTGTCAATGGTGAGGGTGAGCGTTTCATGGAGCGTTATGCGCCGACAGCCAAAGATCTGGCCAGTCGCGATGTCGTATCACGGGCTATGGCGCGGGAAATACGAGAGGGTCGAGGTTGTGGCCCGGAGAAAGATCACCTCCTTCTTAAGGTTGATCACCTTGGTGCCGATGTCATCTTGAAAAGGCTGCCAAATATCCATGAGCTTGCCCTCAGGTTTGCCGCAGTGGATTGCATAGAGAAGCCGATCCCTGTGCGTCCGACCGCTCACTACACCATGGGCGGCATCCCTACCAATCGTTTCAGCGAAGTGACTTACCCTAAAGGGAAAGACAAGGAAGTCATCATGGCCGGTTTATATGCCATTGGTGAAGCGGCCTGTGTATCGGTACATGGGGCCAACCGGCTCGGTGGCAATTCGCTGCTGGAAATAGTTGTTTTTGGTCGAGCCTGTGGCAATCGGGTCATCGAACGGCTGGCCGGTATGCCCCGTCATCATCCCGTTGATCCGGATTGTTGGCGTCCCGGTGTTGAACGTGTGGAACGCTGGCTTGAGCCGTCGATTAATCAGGTTGGGCGGAACATTGCAGCCCTCCGTGCTGATATGCAGGAGACGATGGAAACACATTTTGGTGTCTACCGTACGCAGGAGGTGATGCAGAATGGATTTGATCATCTTAAGCTACTGCATAGCAAGCTGGCCTCGATGTCGATCAATGATCGAGCCAGCCTTTTCAATACCGAGTTAATTGATGTGTTGGAGTTGGAGAACCTCTTTGTTGTTGCTCTGACCGCAGCTGCAGGAGCCCTGGCACGTACAGAATCAAGAGGTGCGCACGCGCGTGATGACTTTCCGGATCGTGATGATGCATGTTGGTTGAAGCATACGCTGGCAAGCTTTTCCGATGAAAAAGGGGTGAAGCTGGACTACAAGCCGGTCAAGCTAAAAGCGCTTACAGTTGATTCTTTTGAACCCAAAAAGCGGGTGTATTGAAATGAGGGTTGATAGCGTGAAAGACAAACAGATCACACTGCTGATCTATCGCTATCAGCCGGAAGCTGTAGATGCAGAACCCCACATGCAGAAGTTCAGCGTGCCATACACAGGTTCGGGTATGATGCTTCTGGATGCCTTGAACTATATAAAATGGAACCTTGATGGCTCACTGACATTTCGGCGTTCCTGCCGCGAGGGTGTATGCGGTTCAGATGGCATGAATATTAATGGTGTTAATGGCCTGGCCTGTATCGTGCCTGTGTCTGGTTTGAAACAGCCAATCAGGGTCAGGCCGCTGCCCAGTCAGCCGGTTATCCGCGACCTTGTCGTTGATATGGAGCATTTTTTTGAACAGTATCGTTCAATCAAACCCTGGCTGCAGTCGAAGACGCCAACACCGGAACGTGAGCGTCTACAGTCACCTGAAGAACGGGCTGAATTAGATGGTTTGTATGAATGTATTCTGTGCGCTTGCTGTTCTACCTCATGTCCATCTTATTGGTGGAATTCAGATCGTTTCCTGGGGCCTGCTACGTTGTTGCAGGCTGCTCGCTGGATCAATGATTCACGTGATGAGGAAACTGGGGAGCGGCTGGATGCGCTGGATGACGAATTCAAACTTTTTCGCTGTCACCAGATTATGAATTGCATCGAGGCCTGTCCGAAGGAACTCAACCCGACAGCAGCTATCAATCGCGTCAAGCGGGCCATGCTGGCAAGAAAATCATGAGAAGGGACTCTTGAGCCGGACTTCGAAGCAGTTGGATGAAACGGATATGCGAAGGCTTCGCTTCCGTTTGAAAAGACAGGGCATGGCGGAGCTCGATGCATGGCTTGCTCCTCTCGAAACACCACTGGAAAAAGGCGATCAAGACGTTGCTGCTGCATTGATCCGCGTGCTTGATCAGCAGCCTCCTGAACAGGTGGCGATGATGAGAGGACAGTCAGCTGTTCCCGGAGTATTGCAACCATGGCTGAATGTTAAATATTGAATGTTAGCTCTGGACGCAGGGACCGGCGCAAGGTATAAATCGCTCCCATGAAAAAAGTGATTATTGCCCCCTCCATTTTGTCGGCCGACTTTGCAGATTTAGGCAGAGAAATAAGAGCCATTGACGAAGGAGGGTGTGACTGGGTTCATGTAGATGTCATGGATGGCAGCTTTGTGCCACCGATTACCATTGGTGATAATATCGTAAAGGCTATTCGCCCGCATACGGACAAACCGTTGGACGTTCATCTGATGATCGTTAATCCGGACAGACAGGTTGAGTCTTTCGCCAAGGCCGGAGCAGATATCATTGTCGTGCATCAGGAAGCCTGTACTCATCTTGAACGTACAATGCAGTATATACGTTCTTTTGGAGTGAAATCAGGTGTTAGCCTGAATCCAGCCACTCCTGTTTCTACTATTCGTCATATTCTCCACTGCGTTGATGTTGTTCTTCTGATGAGTGTTAACCCGGGTTATGGCGGCCAAAAATATATCCATGCTGTCACTGACAAGGTAAGAGAAGCTCGCACCATGCTTGATGAAGCAGGTTGTAATGCGCACCTCGAAGTGGATGGTGGTGTTAATGTTGAAACCATGACGGAAGTCTCCGCTGCCGGAGCGGATGCATTTGTTGCAGGCTCCGCTGTTTATGGTAAAGCAGACTATGCTCAGGCGATCAATGAGTTGCGTGATTTGGCAGATCGGGCTTGATTGAAGTAGATTTGCATCCCTCACACGGGGGAGCTTTCGGATGTTGAAAAAGGAATTGGTGCCAGTGAACCAAGGGGGGTATTAATGCAAGAGAAAGTAAATTATGGTCGGCGAAACTTTCTATATGTTGCAGCCGGTGGCCTTGGCGGTATAGCGGCAGGGGCCGCTGCAGTACCTTTTATTGGCAGCATGCTTCCAGCTGCAGATACTTTAGCCGCCTCAAAAACTGAATTTGATGTTTCTACTGTGGAGCCAGGCCAGCTTGTCGTCATTCAATGGCAGGGCAAACCTGTATTTATTGTGAACCGGACTCCTGATTTGCTGGAGCACGTTAAAGGTCATGATGACAACCTCAAGGATCCAAATTCAGAAGCGATTGATGCAGTCCAGTCTGAATGGATGAAATCTCCAGAGCAGCGAATGAACCGCTCCATCAAGCCGGAGATTCTGATACTGGTGGCAAGTTGCACCCATCTGGGTTGCATCCCTATGTTCAAGCCATCTGCGGGACGAAAGGAATGGGGCGACTCGGTTCCGGCGGATTGGCCAGGTGGTTGGCATTGCCCCTGCCATGGATCCTATTATGATCTTTCGGGAAGGGTGGTGAATGGTTCGCCTGCACCGCACAACCTTCATGTTATGCCTTATAAGTACATCTCTGATACTACGGTTCTCATTGGCTGATCAACTCAATAGGGGGAGGAAAAAGTGATTGATAAAATCATGAGTAGCGAATTGTTCAAATGGGTTGATGATCGAACGAATATTGGCCAGATGATTCGGGGACACGTTACCGAATATCCGACGCCCAAGAATCTCAATTATATGTGGAACTTCGGTTCTCTGGCTGTGCTTGTGCTGGTTCTTCAGATCATAACCGGCATTTTTCTGGCCATGTATTACAAGCCTTCTGCGGCTCCGACTCTTGGCGGTTATACGGTGGCCTTTGATTCGGTTGAACGTATCATGCGTGATGTTAATTTTGGCTGGTTGATACGTTATATGCATGCCGTGGGCGCTTCCGCCTTCTTTGTTGTTATTTACATGCATATAGCCCGCGGCTTTTACTACGGTTCTTACAAGAATCCCCGGGAGATACTGTGGATTGTCGGCGTAGTAATCCTGCTAATCATGCAAGGTGCAGCCTTCTTTGGTTACCTGTTGCCCTGGGGCCAGATGTCTTTCTGGGGAGCTACGGTGATTACCAACCTGTTTGGTGCCATTCCGGTGCTGGGTGAGTACATTGGTCAGCTGCTGGTTGGTGGCTTTGCAGTGGGCGACCCAACGCTAAACCGGTTCTTCTCGTTACATTACCTGTTTCCGCTGCTTCTTGCTGGTATTGTCGGGGCTCATGTGCATGTTCTGCATGTTGCTCACTCCAATAACCCGGACGGTGTGGATATTGACCACAAGCGCGACACCATTCCGTTTCATCCCTATTTTACCATCAAGGATGCCTTCGGCGTAGGTTTCTTCCTGTTGTTCTACTGCTACTTCGTGTTCTTCAACCCTACTGCCGGGGGATACTTCATTGAGGTAGATAACTTTGTTCCGGCCAATAACCTGCAAACACCTGCCCATATTGCCCCTGTATGGTATCTGACGCCGTGGTATACGATACTGCGTTCCTTCCCGGATAAATTAATCGGTGTAATTGCCATGGGTGCCTCCCTGGCTATCCTGTTTGTATTGCCCTGGCTGGATCGTTCCAAGGTGCGATCGGCCCGATACAGACCGGTTTACAAGCAGATGGTGATTCTGTTCTTTATCGCTGTTCTGGTTCTTGGCTACTGTGGACACAGTGCTCCAACCGAAACACTGAAGCTGGTAGGCCGCATTGCTACGGCCATGTATTTCGGCTTCTTCCTGCTATTGCCCTTCGTGCACAAATTTGAAAAGACCAAACCTGAACCGGAGCAGATATAATGAAACGTCTATGCTTGTACTTCACACTGGTTCTTACACTTGTAATGAATGCTCCGGCTGCTATTGCATCGGAAGGCGCTGCCTTGCCCCATGTCGATATTAGCCTTGATCAGAAGACTTTGCGGGCCGGGCTTACAGTTTTCACCGATATCTGCATGGGCTGTCATTCAGCCAAGTATCTGACCTATCAGAGTCTGATGGCCTATCCGCAGATTGGTCTCTCACGAGAAGAAGTTGATGAACTCAGAGAGGACAAACCCCTGCTTTCCGGTTTGATTACAGAGTTGACACCTGAAGATGCGGCAGTTTCTTATGGCAAGGTACCGCCTGATCTCTCCGTCATTGCTCCGGGACGCCGTGGCCATGGCCAGTATATAGCTGCGCTACTCACCGGTTATGAGGCAGATCCGGAAGGTAAAGTTCCAGAAGGAAATTTCAATAAATACTTTCCCGGTCACCGTATTGCCATGCCCGATCCCCTCAGCTGGTACGACCATGATCCGGATGATGAAGCTGATCTGAAGGAGCAGGCCCGCACAGTCGCTTCCTTTCTGGTCTTTATTGGTGATCCCCACCAGCTTGAACGGAAGGCGATTGGTGTATGGGTCATGGGTTTTCTTGTTTTGCTCACCCTTGTCTTGTACTTGCTCAAAAAAGAAGTCTGGAAAGATGTTAAGCATTGATCTGCTTTGATTGTTAATACAACGCCCGCCATTGTAGCGGGCGTTGTTGTTTCTTGACCCAAACCAGGGGTGTTTCTACAATCCAAAGAAAAGTTCGAGCTAGGAGTTGACTCTCAATATGCGGGAATTCGAACGAATTAATCGGCTTCCACCTTATGTTTTCAATGTAGTGAATCAATTGAAAATGGAGTTGCGCCGTTCCGGTCATGATATAGTGGATTTCGGTATGGGGAACCCGGACCAGCCAACACCCGATCATATTGTGGATAAACTTTGCGAGGCAGCCAGAGACCCTCGCAACCATCGTTATTCCCTTTCCAAAGGGATCCCCGGTCTCAGGCGCGGGGTTTGTAGCTGGTACAAGCGAAAATTCGATGTAGATATTGATCCGGAGAC
>CAYLYU010000007.1:12295-28909 GCA_964387725.1 uncultured Zetaproteobacteria bacterium
CGGACGCGTCAGGCTCTGCGCGGCATCAGACGATTTCTCAACGCCGGAGGATAAGCATGTCGGAAATACGTGTAGGACTATTAGGCCTGGGAACCATTGGGGTCGGTGTTGCCAGATTGCTTCTGGAACATGAGGATCTGCTGGCCAGGAGGCTTGGCAAGCGTCTTAAGCTGACGCGAATCTGTGATCTGGATATCAGCCATGACAGAGGGCTCGATTTATCCGCCGTTGAACTTACTACGGATGTTGAGCATATTACTGCTGCGGCAGATATCGATATCATTGTCGAACTGATTGGCGGATACGAACCGGCAAAAAGTTTTGTCATGCAGGCAATCAAGCATGGCAAACATGTGGTTACAGCCAACAAAGCACTTATTGCAAAACATGGCGAAGAGATATTTAAGCAAGCCGCAGGCAAAGGTGTAGTTATTGCTTTTGAGGCATCCGTGGGTGGAGGTATTCCTTGTCTCAAGGCACTGCGTGAAGGCTTGGCCGGAAATAAAATCGAATCGATCCATGGCATTCTCAATGGCACCTGCAATTACATTTTGACCAAGATGGAAGATGAAGGCCTGCCGTTTGAGCAGGTGCTACAGCAGGCTCAGGAACTTGGTTATGCCGAGGCTGATCCAAGTTTTGATGTGGATGGTGTTGATACGGCCCACAAGCTATCTATTCTTGCTGCCATGGCCTTCGGTTCACACATCAGTTTCGAAGGTATGTTTTCCGAGGGCATCCGCAGCATCAAACCGGCCGATATTGCTTTTGCCACGGAACTTGGTTTTCGCATCAAGCTTCTGGGTATAGCCAGGCAGCATGGAAATGCTATTGAAATGCGAGTGCATCCTACGCTGGTTCCATTATCTGCCCAGCTGGCTCAGGTACAGGATTCCTATAATGCTGTTTTCATCAGAGGTGATTTTGTTGAAAACACGCTTTTTGTAGGCAGAGGGGCAGGAGAGCGGCCCACGGCCAGTGCTGTTGTAGCCGATTTGATAGATGTTGCTCGTGCTGTTCCCGATGGCGTGATATATCTGGCACCACCCATGGCATTTCCTGAACATGAACGGCGACAAATGGAGGCCACGTCCGTGGCCGATGTGGAAAGTGAATACTATTTCCGTCTGATGGTGAATGATCATCCGGGAGTTTTGGCCTCGGTTACCGAGATTCTTGCCTGTCACCGAATCAGCCTGGAGGCTGTCTTGCAGAAAGAACGTCACGAAACCAGGGCCGTGCCTGTTGTTATGCTCACGCATAAAACAACGGAGGGAAATCTTCAGGCGGCCATGCAACGCATTACTGCCTTGCCCACAGTTGAAGCTGATCCCCTCATTCTGCGTATCGAACGCTTTACTTCCTGATGCTGTATTATCAGGGATCCATCAGACGTTATCGCGCTTTTCTGCCAGTTCAGGACAGCGACGACATTATCACCCTGTATGAGGGTAATACTCCCTTACATGAATCCTATCGTTTGAGAAATGCAATCAATCGTGATCTGAATATCTATCTCAAGTATGAAGGTTTGAATCCTACCGGGTCATTTAAGGATCGAGGCATGACCATGGCGGTCACCAGAGCCTTTAACGATGGCTCCAAAAAGGTGATTTGCGCATCTACCGGCAACACCTCCGCTTCTGCCGCCGCTTATGCAGCAAATTGCGGTATGGTTGCCTATGTCCTGATCCCGGAAGGTAAAATTGCTTTGGGCAAGCTTTCTCAAGCGGTTCGTTATGGTGCCAAAGTCATCCAGGTACGCGGAAACTTTGATGAGGCTCTGGAGATTGTCTGCGGTATTGCCGATGAAGGTGCCATTACCATGGTCAACAGCATTAACCCGTTTCGTATCGAGGGACAAAAGACGGCCGCTTTCGAAATCGTGGATGAACTTGGTTTTGCGCCGGATTTTCATGCTTTGCCGGTGGGTAACGCCGGTAATATAACGGCTTATTGGAAGGGTTATCAGGAGTACAGGGAAAAGCGCATCAGCAAGAGTAGTCCCAAAATGCTTGGCTTTCAGGCTGCCGGAGCTGCGCCCATTGTTCTTGGTCACCCCGTGGATAACCCTGAAACGGTGGCGACAGCTATTCGTATCGGAAAACCGGCATCCTGGAAACAGGCTGAACAGGCCAGAGATAACTCAGGCGGTTTAATCGATGCTGTGACAGATGAGGATATTTTGCATGCCTACGGTATGTTGGCCAATCTTGAAGGGGTTTTCTGCGAACCTGCATCAGCGGCTTCGGTTGCCGGTGTGATCAAGCTTAACAAGATGGGATATTTTCCGGCCGGAAGCCGTATCGTTTGTACGCTCACAGGCAACGGGCTTAAAGACCCGGAGACCGCGATGGCCGATGTAGTTCAGCCGGTTACAGTGGATGCAACAGGAGATGCGGTACGAAAGGCTCTTGACTGAAGAGCCACTTGTGAAAGTCTGAGTGGATGAGTTGCAATCCCACTTCGCGTGCGTTTTTGGGATGGGATGAGGGGCATGGTAGTTCTATTCACCGAAATTCAAGCTCGAAAATGCGCCGGAGTGGGGAAGGAAATCGCTGCTCACGACTTTTGCAAATGGCTCTGATGGTACTCCGATGTTGCTTGTGACTGACGGGTTGGTTTGCCCGAACGCTGGCTTTGATGTGCATCCAGCTCTATCCCCCTGGCGCAAGAAGTTGTGTCGATCCAAAAAGCGATGGTCTGAATGTTCCCGCTTAACAGCACTTGAATGGTATGCCTTATGCTGTGGCTACCCGTGTCCTGTTAGCCGCTTACTGGCATCACGATTTACAATCCCAAATGATACAAAACAACTATGGATGGTTTCTCCCTATCATGCGGTAGTGATGCGGGACAGGGTTAAAATCCTGCCGGAATCATCCGCCTTGTGGGGGGAAGAAGATGCCCGTTGGCTGGCTGAATTGATTAATCCACTTACAATTTCTGAAGGGATAAAAATACACGCTACCGGTGCCGGGCTTGTTGCGACCTGTGACCATGCTCTGGAAGCTGAAACGGCCGGGTTTGGTAGTATTTGCAATGCCTATCTTCCCGACCGGCATCCTGTAGGCAAAGATGGTGGCCGTTTGATGCGATTGGCCGCAGAAATTCAAATGCTCCTGGCTCAACATGCTTCCGATATCGATGCGCCCGGGGAAAATATGCACGGCGTCTGGTTCTGGGGTGCAGCCAGCGTGTCCGATGCCCCGATTCCGGCCAATTGGCAACCGGCTCGGACAAATGATTCTGTTCTGGCCAGTCTGACGGATACAGAAGATGCCGAACTTGTAATTACAGAGGCGGAACATATCGAAGATTTCATCAATTTTGACGAGAAACCGCCCCGGTTTCTTTTGCTCAGTGGCGGCGGCAAGGCCTTATTGCTGGATACAAAATCATGGTCACCGGCGTTTCGAAGAACATGGAAACCGGGCCGGAGCATGCTGCTGGAGGAAATGGTGAAACATGCCTGTATCTGACAAGCTCTCAGGACGTCTCACGCTGCGGGGCAGGAGTCTGCAATGGCGTCACAAGCCCTTCCACGCTAACGACCCGCTCGGCACATGGGACGGGTTTCTGAAGGCCCGTAGTATTCCAGAGGAACAAACTTTCTTTTTCCCCCGTCTTGCCAACCTTCCTAACCCGGAGGATATGCAGGATATGGCTAAGGCAGCTGACCGCTTGTCCCGTGCTGTCACCGATGGTGAACGCATCCATATCTTTGGTGATTTTGATTGTGATGGCGTTTGTGGCGCTGCCATTCTTGTTGATCTTCTTACGCAGGCAGGAGCCTGTGTGTCGGCATCGATTCCGCACCGGGTACATGATGGACATGGCATTGATCCCGCTAATGTTGAAAAGGTACATGCAGAAGGAGTCAGTCTTGCTATCAGTGTGGATACGGGAATATCCGAGGATGTGGCTGCGAAAAGGGCTTTAAGCCTGGGGCTTGATCTTGTCATTAGCGATCATCACCTCCCCGGAGATCACTTGCCTGAGGCCTTTGCTATATTGAATCCGGCCCGGGCGGACTGTGGTTTTGCCGGGCGCCTGCTCTGTGGTACCGGCGTGGCCTTCTTTTTACTGATGGCGGTCTGGCGGAGGTTGCGTGAAAGCGGACGCACTATGCCTGATCTGAAACAGGCCCTGGATCGTGTCGCCATCGCTACTATAGCAGATGTCATGTCCCTGACCGGGGTGAACAGGGTTCTTGTCTGTCACGGTCTGAAGCAGCTTAATTCCCGGCCCAGTAAAGGCGTTGCCTCCCTGCTACGGAAGGGTAGAAACAATGCTCAAATCACAGCGCAGAATATCGGCTTTCAGATTGCGCCGCGTCTCAATGCAGCTGGTCGTATGGATCATGGCAAGCAGGCCATGCAATTGCTTTGTTGTCAGGATCCGGATGCAGTCGGAAACCTTGCTGCTGAGCTGGATGAGTTAAATCGCCAGCGTCAGAGTGTTGAGCGAAAAACACTTGCCAGCGTTGAGGAACGACTTAAGGAAACAGACAGCAATAATATGGCAGCATTTGATCCGGATTGGCACGCGGGTGTTGTCGGCCTGGTAGCCGGCAGACTTTCCCGTAAACACGGCAGACCGGCAGCCGTAGGCTTTGTAGAACCGGACGGTTGCATCCGCGTATCTCTGCGCGGGGGCAGAGGTTTTCATGTCAGCAAGTTACTGGATTCCTGCAGTGCCCACCTGATTGGCTACGGAGGCCATGCCGGGGCCGGAGGTGCCAGCATGGCAGTCGAATCCTGGGATGATTTTGTCAAGGCATTCAGCCTCGCGGTTCAGGGGCAGGAGACTTCAGTCTCGGGTGCCGAGCCTTTGTATGTGGACGGGATTCTCGGGACGGGTGCGGTACATGCTGGTCTGATCGAGAGGTTGCAATGGTTGCAACCTTTCGGCCAGGGGAATCCGGAAGGTTTATGGTGTTTTGAATCGATGAAAATCGCTCAACGTCGGGATATGCGCGGAGGTAATATTCGTCTGTTGCTGGAATCCGGGACATCCAGATTGAATGTAGTAATTTTCAGGGCAGCAGATATTGAATCCCATCTGATCCCTGGTTCCACGCATTCATTTCTGGGTTATTTAAGATTTGATGAATACCGTGGAGGCAGTCAGATCCAGTTCATTATTGAAGATGTCTTTTAGAGGCCGATCGCCTTACAGAATATAGCGGCTCAGATCCTCATCATCGCTGATGTCCTTGAGTTGCTTGCGAACATAAGCGGCATTTACCAGCAGCGTTTTCTTTTTCTGATCCGGTGCTTCAAAGCTGATTTGTTCGAGGACACGCTCAAGAAGGGTGTGCAGGCGACGGGCTCCAATATTTTCAGTTTGTTCATTCACCCTGGCCGCCAGCCTGGAAAGTTCGCTGATGCCATCTTCCCTGAACTTGACCTTGATGCCTTCGGTAGCCAGTAGAGCCACATATTGCCGGGTCAATGAGGATTCCGGTTCTACCAGAATGCGGCAGAAGTCTTTCTCGGAAAGGGCATTCAAGGTAACCCGGATAGGAAGCCGCCCCTGTAACTCGGGGGCAAGATCAGAGGGCTTTGCCAGATGGAAGGCGCCGGAGGCAATAAACAGGATGTGGTCGGTACGTACCTGACCGTAGCGGGTGTTGACAGTAGTTCCTTCAACAAGAGGCAGGAGGTCGCGCTGAACACCCTCGCGAGAGACATCCGCACTGCCGCCGGAGTTACTGCGGTTGGTAATTTTGTCGATCTCATCCAGAAAGATAATGCCGGTATTTTCAGCCCGGTTGATAGCTTCCTGCTTGATCTGATCCATGTCCAGCAAACGGTCAGCCTCTTCCTGCTTCAGATATTTCAGAGCTTCCCTGACGGGCATGCGTTTGTGTTTGTGTTGACTGGAGACCATATTTCCAAACATGTCCTTAAGGTTCAGGTCAATCTCCTCATTACCCTGGCCTGTAAAGATTTCCAGAACAGGGTTTCTGGAAGAACTGGCTACCTCGATCTCCACTTGCCTGTCATCAAGTATGCCCTTTCTAAGCCTTTGAAGCATTTTTTCACGCGACGCCTCAAGGCTGGCATTTTTTTGATCTGCTGATACTGGTCCGCTGGGTTGCACCGGGTGCGGGATCAGGATATCCAGCAGACGCTCCTCGGCTGCTTCTTCAGCTCGCTCCTGAACCTGAATAAGGAATTCTTCCCGTACCATTTTGATAGAGGAATCAACCAGGTCGCGGATCATGGACTCTACATCCCTGCCTACATAACCGACTTCGGTAAATTTTGTTGCCTCGATTTTTACGAAAGGCGCTTTGGCTAATCTGGCCAGCCTGCGGGCGATTTCTGTTTTGCCGACCCCTGTTGGCCCGATCATCAGAATATTCTTTGGTGTGATTTCCTCATGCATGGGGGAGGGGATCTGCTGCCGTCGCCAGCGGTTTCTCAGAGCGATAGCAACGGCACGTTTCGCATCCTTCTGGCCAATGATAAAACGATCCAGTTCGCAGACAATTTCACGCGGTGTCATGGTTTCATTCACAATATTTACTCCGTGGACAGGGTTTCAATCCGGATTTCTGAATTGGTATAAATGCAGACTTCGGCTGCGACCTGCATGGCTTCACGAGCAATGTCGGATACGGAAAGTTTACTGTGTCGCAGCAGGGCAGTAGCAGCCGAGCGAGCATAAGCTCCACCGGAACCAATAGCCATCACACCTTCATCCGGTTCAAGCACCTCTCCTGATCCGGAAATAAGCAGTGTTCGTTCATGATCTGCAACGATCATCATGGCCTCAAGTTTTCTCAAATAACGGTCTGTGCGCCAGTCTTTGGCCAGACTTACGGCTGCACGGGTGAGGTTGCTGCCATGTTCGTCCAGCTTGGCTTCAAACTTCTCGAAGAGATTCATGGCATCAGCGGTGGAGCCGGCGAAACCGGCCAGAATCTTTCCATTTCCAAGGGTTCGGATCTTGCGTGCTCCGTGTTTAACCACAGTCTCGCCCAGTGTTACCTGTCCGTCTCCGCCAATTGCAACACCTTTCCCTTTCCGCACACAGCAGATTGTTGTTGCATGCATGATGCACCTCGCTATTTGAATCGTTGATTGCGACACATGCTAAAAGCTCAAGCCTTTCCGGTCACCTGAATATTCACAGGGTTTTGAGATAAAGCAAATCATTGACGAAATCCATTCTGGGTCGTAAGTTGCGCCGCCTTGTGAAAGGCTAAACTGGCAAGGCTAAGTCGGGGCGTAGCGCAGCCTGGTAGCGCATCTGCTTTGGGAGCAGAGGGTCAGAGGTTCGAATCCTCTCGCCCCGACCATTTTTTATTAAGGAGACATCTTCTTCATGGGATGTTCTCCTCAGTGCAATATATGGGCCGGCAGCCTCCCAGGAGCCTGTCGGACTTAGGGGAATCATAGCGAGAAGGTGGGGAAGCGAGACAAAATATTCACGGATTTGAGGCGCATAGTGATAACTATGTAACGATAATCCGGGGATATTTAGGCCGCTGTCCCTGCCTCGCAGTAGATTTATCATAAGTCCGACAGACTCCCAGGCGCCTGTAGCTCAACAGGATAGAGCAACGGCCTTCTAAGCCGTAGGTTGCAGGTTCGAGCCCTGCCAGGCGCGCCAGATGGCCATTATGGTGGATGTAGCTCAATGGTAGAGCCCCGGCTTGTGGTGCCGGTGGTTGTGGGTTCGAGTCCCATCATCCACCCCAGTTGCAAGCCAGTAGCAGATGCGTAACATTGCTGTACGGGCCGTTAGCTCAGCTGGCAGAGCAGCGGACTCTTAATCCGCGGGTCGTCGGTTCGATCCCGACACGGCCCACCATAAAAAAAGCACTTACGGGAAACTGTAGGTGCTTTTTTATTTTAAAATCGACTTGTAATGAATCTGATACAGCTGCGACCAATTCGCATTAACAGCCGGGGACGGCCATACGGGCAATTCCTCAACCTCTCCCTCCCCTCCCAGAATCCCGTATGGCTCCCGGCTGTTATATTCATACGCTTATGCAAAAGCTCCTCGCATGATAGTTTTTCCCGATGACGGTTCAGCAACAGAATCTTTCCGGTCACACACCCATGATGCAGCAATATCTCCGCATCAAGGCAGGACATCCCGATTGTATCCTGTTTTACCGCATGGGCGATTTTTATGAAATGTTTTATGAAGATGCTGTGGAAGCCTCAAAAATTCTTGATATCACTCTGACCAAACGCGGCAAGAGCAATGGCAATGATATACCCATGGCCGGTGTGCCCTGGCATCAGGCAGAGCCCTACCTGGCCCGGTTGGTCGAGGCGGGAAAAAGGGTAGCAGTCTGTGAGCAGATGGAGCCGCCCGGTGAGAAAAAGGGGCCGGTTGAACGCCAGATTGTAAGGGTGATAACGGCAGGGACACTTACCGAATCCGGCCTGCTTGAAAGTGAACGTAGTGCCCCCCTGTGCGCCTTGATCAGCACCAGTGACGGTTGGGGAATCGCAGCACTTGATCTGTCCAGTGGACGCTGGCGTCTCATTGAAGGCAAGACAAGTACCGAGCGTGATGAACATCTGGAGGTGTTGAAACCGGCTGAATTGCTGCTGATGAGTGGCAGCTCCCCAGTCGGGGAGAATGTTCCCGTTCAGCATCCGGGTGACTGGAGCTTTTCGGTGGCAGTAGCAGCGGAAAAGGTAGGCGATGTTTTCGGTATCAGGGATTGGCATCCATTGAACCTTGAAGCACACCCTCTGGCGGCTTCTGCCCTTGGTGCTGTGCTTGTTTACCTGGAGCAGACCCAGAAGTGCAAATTAAGTCACCTTGAATTGCCTGTATTCCGGGAAAATGAGGCTGGCTTGCGCATTGATGTTCGTTCCCGGCGAAATCTGGAATTGCATCAGGATCTGGGTGGAAATAAAAGCCGGGGTCTGATTTCTACGCTGGATTTGACTCTGACACCCATGGGCGCACGTTGTTTACGGGAGTGGCTGGATCATCCGCTGGGTGATCTCGGGCAGATCCGGGCCCGTCAGGATGCCGTGGAAAGCCTTGTTGATGACACAGAAACTCGCGAGCGTATTTGCGAGGCACTGAAGCCGGTACGGGATGTGGAACGTATGCTTACACGTGTGGTGTTGAATCGCGCTTCGCCCCGCGATTACCGGGGTATTGCCAATTCTCTGCTGGTGTTGCCGGTCTTGACGGAAATGCTGAAGGATCGCGGTGGTATGTTTGCCGGCTTGAGGAAAGATATCAGTGGCATGAAAAAGCTTGCTGCTGACATTGATGCTGCACTGGAAGATGCGCCGCCATTGCAGGCCAGGGACGGAGGGATAATCCGGACAGGTTTTGATGTGGAGCTAGATCGCCTGCGTTCTTTGGCGCATGACGCCAATACATGGCTGAGCGAGTACGAGAAAGAAGAACGTAGTCGCAGTGGCATCGGAAATTTGCGTGTCAAATACAATAAGGTCTTTGGCTACTTTATAGAAATGCCCAGGGCTCAGGCTGAAAGGGCACCGGTGGATTACGTCCGCAAACAGACTCTTGTCAATGCCGAGCGCTTTACCACCGACATTCTGCACAGGTTTGAGCGGGAAATACTTGGCAGTCGTGACGCTGCACTGGCCCGGGAACGATCCCTGATCGAGGAGATGCGACAAAAATTGTGCCTGCAAGCCCAAAGCATCCAGAAGGCGTCCCGGGCAGTAGCCAAGCTTGATGTCATAATCTGTTTTGCGCGGGTAGCTGTTGATTTCAATTATGTCCGACCCGGGGTGCATCAGGGTAAACGGCTTCATATTGCCGGAGGACGTCACCCGTTGGTGGAGCAGTTTATGGATCCCGGCAACTTTGTTTCCAATGATACTGCCATGCATATGAAAAAACGGCGTTTCATGCTTCTGACCGGTCCGAATATGGGCGGGAAATCCACCTATATGCGGCAGGTTGCATGGATTGTGTGGCTTGCCCATACCGGTTGTTTTGTGCCAGCCGATGAGGCCAATGTCCCTCTGCTGCGTAGAATATTCACGCGCGTGGGGGCAGGGGATGAACTGGTGGCTGGTCGTTCCACATTCATGGTCGAAATGATGGAAACCGCTGCCATTCTCAACCAGCTTGAAGCACGTTCATTGGTGATTATTGATGAGATAGGGCGTGGAACAAGCACCTGGGATGGCCTCGCTATTGCCTGGGCAGTGGCCGAAAAACTGATCGACGCCGATGATGTGCTAAGCCTGTTTGCTACCCATTACCATGAAATGACCTCCTTACCGGATAAGCATGAGCAGGTATTCAACGCCTCGGTCTCTGTACGTGAATACAACGGCGAAGTGATTTTTCTACACCGGATTGTGGACAATGCTGCTGACCGTTCTTATGGCGTTGCCGTGGCCCAGCTTGCTGGCATCCCTCCTGATGTGTTGGCCAGGGCACGCGAACACCTGTACCGTCTTGAACATAAGGCTGAACTTCAGGCTGAAGCGGGAAAGCCGCAGCTTGGCTTGTTTTTCGAAGCAAAAAGACGTCTGGAAAAAGAGGTGGATCAGAAAACGGATGCATTATTTGACCGGCTGATGGAATTGCAAACAGATGATATGCGACCTATTGATGCCCTGAATGAACTGGATCAGCTGAGAGAGGAGGCAAAAAAGTTGATGAAAAGGAAGACAGAATGAGCTTTTTCGGTTTCATGGAGAAAGAGAAAAAGAACGGTGAGTTTGTGCTTGCTCTCAGTGGTGGTGGTGTTCGCGGCCTGGCGCACCTTGGTGTTCTGGAAGCACTTGAGGAGAATGGTCTCAAGCCGTCTGCTATCGTTGGTACCAGTATCGGAGCCCTGTTCGGGGCCATGTATGCCTTTCATCCTGATATTTCCTCGGTTCGGGCCGATGTGTTGAATTATATGAACTCTGAAGCATTTCAGGACATGGGTCTGCCAGCTGTGGAAGGTGAGGGTGAAGATGATGATGATAGCTGGCTGAGTCGTCTTGGCAGTGTTGCCCGCCAAACGGTCATGTATACCCGGGCAATTACCGGCACATCGGTCGCCAATACTGAATCCCTGATTCAGATGACGCGGACACTTTGCAGTGATCTCGATATTTCTAAGGCCAGGATTCCTCTCCATATTACAGCGGTACGCTTTCCCGGTGGTGAATGCCATCTGTTTTCCAACGGTGATTTACCCAGATCTATTGCCGCGAGCATGGCCATTCCCGGCATCTTCGATCCAGTTGAGATTGATGGAGATCAATTTGTTGATGGTGCTCTGGCCGCAGAGATACCGGCTTTTGAGGCGCGTGCCGTGAGCAGGGAGGGCCAGTTGGTTGTTGCCGTCAATACGGGAAGCAGGCCGGATCCGGAGAAATGTCCGTCGAATGTTTTTACGGTGCTGGACTGGTCAAATCGGATTAAAGCCCTGTATTTACGCCGTTATGAGAAGAGTCATGCAGATATCCTGATTGAGCCACTTGTTGGTTATACCCAGTGGAATGATTTTTCCCGGGTCGAAGATGAGATTGAAAAGGGACGAGCCGCTGCCAGTGAAGTTATTCCGGAACTCATGAGACGTTTGCGGGATGGATGAACGGCGATTGGATTTGTGAATTGATCCGTTTGAGTTCCGGACTGAAACTTGTTTGTTGATCGGGCAATCATCCTGGCTGCCGGCGTTGGTTCCCGTCTGAGGTGGCTGACAAAAGGCAAGCCCAAGGCTCTGATGCCCGTTGCCGGAGTTCCCGCCATTGTTCATGTTATTCGAAACCTGAGCGCCCGGGGTATTCGGGATATTGCGATCAATGTACACCATTATGCGGATCAGCTCATTGATTATCTCGGTGATGGTTTGCGTTTTGGCGTTCGCCTTTATTTCAGCAGGGAACAGCACCTTCTTGATTCCGGTGGGGGCGTGAAAAAGGCGCTGACGCTGCTTCCCGGAGAAGGCTGGTTTGTGGTTCATAACGCGGATGTGCTTTCACATACCAATGTGCAGGAGCTTGCCAGTTTCGCTGATACCCATAAAGTTTACGCCTGTCTCGGCTTGACCGACAATCCGGCTCATCATCCCGAGGGAGACTATAGCCTGCAAGCCGGGCTGGTTCAGGCCAGGAAACCTGCCGGGACAACTTATACCTATTCGGGGGTTGCGACCTTTCATGAGGATGTTTTCAGTACTTATGCCGCTGATTTCCCTTTCCCTCTGAGCAGGCTTTTTTCTGATCTGATTGCGCAGGAAAGTCTTTGTGGAATCCTTCAAGGCGGCATGTGGCTGGATATTGGCAGGCCCAGAGACTTGTTGAATGCATCAAAACTATTGAGGTGATATGAAATCTGAACGTTTTCTAATGTGGGCGATGCTCACTGCCATCGTTGCCGGCGGCTTATCCAGTTTTATCTGGGGCGAAAATATGGTGGTGGTTGGATGGCTGGGGGATTTATTTCTTACCGCCCTGAAGATGCTTATTGTGCCGTTGGTGGCCGCCAGTGTTATCACAGGTGTTGCAGGACTCGGTGATGTAAGAAAGCTGGGCAGGATAGGTGGTATCAGCGTAGCCTATTATGCTACGACGACCTTTATTGCCGTTACGATTGGCCTGATCATGGCCAACCTGTGGCAACCGGGTGCGGGAGTGCCTATGGGGGACTTGCAGGCACCGAAGCCTGAGATTGGTGATGTTGGCATGACCGATCTGATTCTCTCTCTGGTACATCCCAATATCATTGCCGCCGCTGCCGACATGAAGCTGCTTCCCATTATTGTTTTCTGCATAGCCTTTGCTGCGGCATTATCAACACTTGGCGAGCGTGGCCGTCCGCTCATTGCTTTTTTTGACAGCCTGAACGAAGGCATGATGAAGCTGGTGCACTGGTTGATGTGGTTTGCACCTATCGGTGTCTTTGCCCTGATCGCTGCCCGTCTGGGCGCAGCAGGCGGCGGAGAGGCCTTCTTTGTGCAGCTTGCGGGTCTGGCCAAATATGCCCTGACCGTAATTACCGGCCTGCTAACCCACGCTGCGGTCTTGTGCCTGTTACTGCTTGTCCTGGCCCGCAGAAAGATATCTGACTATCTGAAACACATGGCTACGGCACTGATAACGGCGTTTTCGACTGCATCATCGAGTGCTACGTTGCCGGTAACGATGGATGGCGTAAAGGCGGCCGGGGTGCCCGAACCGGCCCGTCGATTTGTATTGCCACTTGGAGCCACGATCAATATGGATGGCACGGCACTCTATGAGGCCGTCGCCGTACTGTTCATTGCCCAGGCGATGGGGATTGATCTTTCATTCGGGCAACAATTGATTGTTCTTTTAACTGCGACAATGGCCGCTATCGGGGCGGCCGGAATTCCCGAGGCGGGTTTGGTGACCATGGTGATTGTTCTGGAAGCCGTTGGTCTGCCCCTGGAAGGCATCGGTCTGATCCTGGCCATAGACTGGTTTCTGGATCGTTGCCGTACCACGGTCAATGTCTTTGGCGATTCGGTCGGCGCGGCAGTCGTCGGGCGACTCAACCAAAGCGGGAAAGCGCTGAACAAACAGTGATTTGCGATGCCGTATTCAAGAAGGTCGATTTTTGCGATAAGGATTTTAGCAATAGTAACACTATGATGTGGAGCCTTTGCCTTGAAACCGTCTGTTTTTCTTTGCAAGCTCGTCAGATCGGGTTTATTCAGAACTTCCTTTACAACAACGGAGAGAAAATATGATTTTATCTAAAATATTGATACTTATGGGACAGATGCAAAAGTCTGGATGGAAGAGTTGCAATCCTTTTTCGCATGCGTTTCCTGGAAGGAATGGGGGTTCATTACGCCAAAATTCCGACCTGAAAACGCACCGGAGTTGGGAAGTGAGAAGTCTCCCGAGACTTTTGCAAGTGGCCCTTATGTGTTTAATTCTTTTTCAACCTCAATTTGGGCAGGCAAATGAAGATGTGCCGAGCGATGAACAAATTGTAAGTCAGTTAACAGAAAAATCGGATAAAGAGAGCTTGATTTCCATCAGAATCACCAGTTCGAAAAAGACGATCATGGAAGAGATAGAAAATCATGTAAGAGTTCTGAATTATTATCGATATTATGAAAAGAAATTCAAAACGGAGCACGCGGGAATAACCGGAGTTTACCGAGGAGGAGTAAAATATGGTTACCGTGGCGGTTCCTGGACATACATTAGCAAATTAATTGGAGATGTGCATTATCTTGGAATTCAGAATCCGGATTGGAAAGAGATAGAACCTTTTTTAAAGAGGGATTTTAAAAAAGTTGTCGGGGTCCGTTATTCCCGCATTGTGGGCGATGTTTCAGACTTCCAATTAGCCGATAAACCGGAATGGCATTGGCCTGCACTCACTTCTGTTGAATTTATCATAACCATGACTTATTCCGAAAAGATCAGTAATACGGAACTTCAGAAGACCAGGCAAAAGTATAAGGTGCGGTTGTATGCGGATGAGTATAAAGGTCTCTGGAAGAAATTTATTTCCAGCGCAGAGGGGCAGGGCGAAAAGCTCGCATTAACTAAATTGTCTTCCGATGAAATGAACAAACTGAAGTCTCTGAGAGATGTAGATCTGCAAAAAAATGCTCAGGCCCAGAATGCAAACTTACCGAAAGTAAAGATTCCGGATTTCATCAACCATGGTCAAATGATGTTATATCTACACAGATTATTGCTGAGTGCGGATGCGCCAACCATTGAGTCGGTTTTAAGGAAGTTGTTGGCTTCCGGTTTTTACGACCCCAATCTGAAAAACGTGTTAACCGGATCCGGGGCAAACCTTATCAATTCTGTGAAGGCACAATCCGGTGCCTACCGGAAACAATTCTGCAAACAGCCGATTATGAAACATTATCAGACTAATATGTCAGAATGGTACAATAAAAATTCTTCTTCTTACGCCAGACTTTCCAGTAGAGATCTGGGAAATGGGAAACGTGCGATTGTTGCCCTGTCGCTTGGGGTTCATTCAGGTAAAGGTCAAAATTCTCTGGAGGCCTTAGCATGTAAAGCCCGTTCAAATCCTTTGAGGCGCATGATCCGGACAAAACTTCATTCAGAAAAAGGAGCCCCGGTTTTTTCTAAATACGGTAAAAGCGAATGGTGGTATATCGGCCGTCTTGCCGGAGAGGCAAAGGGTGGCTTCAAAATCCAATGGTTGGATGGTTCTGCCACGACCGAGTCAGCAAAGACCGTATGCAATTTTGAACTTATTCCGGGGGATTTGGTCTACATAAAAAACAGTAGCGGGGAAATCGATCGACGCTGGGTAACTGAAAACACTGGCAAGACGGTTATCAAGGTTGAAGATCTGCATGGCAGGGTCAGTTCAGTTCAACTGAAAGACCTTCGCTTTAAATAATTAAATCTTCACCAGGACTATTGAAAAATGCTGCTAGTATAAATCCATGATTCAATGGTTGGGTCAAGGCAGAGAAAAGGCGGTTCCGCTCAGACGTCGGGGTTATGCGCTAGGCTGGATTATGGGAAGTGGAAGACCGGCTATGCCGGAGTCCTCTTCTGTGGTCGCGGCGTGGAAGGCGGATGTTGCTACAGTGTTACCGGGATTAGTGCGTGAAGGCTTGCGGCAATATGATAAAGCCATTGAACAGTCACTTGCCCTGATGGAAAAGACCTTACATGGCCTGGAAGTTGCCTCAATGCTTGAAGCAGAACCATATCGGGCACAGTTGCGGCCTGAATTCGCCCTGGTGGCAACCTCAATCGAGGAACATGACAAACAGGGTATCGAAAAGCTTTATTTCGATACTGAAGATGCCGACAGCCTCTGGTGCAAGGCATCATGGTTATCTTTTCATGATGAAGATGCCTCGCTGCGATTTCGCTTTTCCTTCGGCATGGAAGGCTTTGAAGATGTTGCCGCTGATCCGTTCAGGCAGGAGGCTGCCGGCCAGTTGTGCGACAGGATTTTCACGGAATCTTCCATTGTTACTGAAAATAAGAAGATTCTTGAAATCCTGAAAGACATTCTCGGTGCGGCGCCGGCCTTTGTAGAGCGCATCGTTTATTTCAATGCGCCCAATGGCGGGGCTCAAATGCATCATGATGTGGAACGCGGCCATGATGGTGTGGTCTTTGCGCAATTAAGCGGTGCGACCTTCTGGCTGGCGCTGGCAAAGCCAGTTTTGATCGACTTATTGATTGGATTTGTCTCCGATCCATTTAATGCTGAAGCTATCGGTGCTGTACTTCCCGATCAAAAATCCCGTGATGAACTCTCCGGCTTGCTTGCGAATCGTAAGGCGCTATCCGAATACATGGATGAATCTGATCATGAACTGGTGGAGGCGGTTGTGGATCGATCTCCTGAATTTATCGGGCATCTTGTCCAGCAAGGCTATGCTCATATCCTGCATGCGGGCGATGTGTTGTTGTTGCCACAGCGTGATCTGGATAACTGCGTCTGGCACTCTGTTATTTCTCTGGGTGATGAGCCGGGCGAAGCCCTTAGTTTTGCTGTTCGTTCTATGGCAAGGGAATAGTTCGACTTCGGTTTATCCGGTTCTTCGGTCGCGAACCGTAGCTGCAAAGTGGTGCGTTTGTAACTTGAATTCGCCATCGCAACTTTCTTTGCCTGGGGTTACTTCTTCTGCTATCATCACTTTTGAATACA
>CAYLYU010000008.1:0-4934 GCA_964387725.1 uncultured Zetaproteobacteria bacterium
GTATAGCTGGAGAACGGGTATACCGTGGATGAGCCGACGATCTTGATTTGATCGCGGGCCTGAGCTGAGCCGGCAGCAACGAGCATCAATGCAGCGGCAAGAATAATTTTCTTTTTCATTCTATTCCTCCTGTTTATGGTTAAATAAGGCCGGGGGTTTCCCCGGCCTTGCATCATTTAGAATTTGATCTGGCTGTACAGACCATAGGTTGTATTTTTGCTGTAGTTACCGAGCACAAATCCTGCATCTTTTGTTCTGCCATAATCATAAGCCAGTGAAAAGGCAATGTGCTTAACCGGAGTGTATTCCAGACCTAATACATAGCGCTTTGTTGTAGGGTTGACCGCAGTTGCAGAGCGCTTGACCTTATCAAAATCATAACGGCCAAAAGCACCAAAGCTTGTTCCGGGAATATTTACCCATGCCCAGAGGTCAAACCCGTTCGTCTTGTCCTCACGGGCCGAGATACCATTCAGAACATCAAGTCTGCGGCTGCTTCTTTCGGTAAGGTAATTACCGCCTACACGCCAGTCATGGGTTCCGTATGTCAGCATGCCTTGGTATAATGTATGCCTGGTTCCTGGAGTGGTCTGACTGTTTACCTTGTCAAAGTACTTGGTGCCCTTGAATCCATCACGAACCTGGAAGTCCAGAGTAAGTCCCTTGATCGGATAAAAGCCAATCCGGCTGTCAAAGTCAAAGGTCTTGACACCTTTCCCCCATTTGCCGGTGATTACATCTTTATGCATTCCCGGATGGCTGTATCCTGCACCTGCTGTCTCTGTTATCCAGTACTTGAACATGCCATCTGCCAAGGTTCCCTTCAGGCCAATGCCAAGGTCGGAAGATGAATCAAACCCCTTGGTATCAACAAATACCTTGGAAACATAACGGTGTTTCCAAAGGCCCTGCTCATAGTCAATCCAAGGTGTATGTGACTGACCCAAGCGAAGAACTGCTGCCTTGCCTATCAGCTTGCCTTCTACATATGCATACTTGAGAAAGATATTGTTGTTCTTCTTGCCTAGGGCAGTATCCAGATGTGTATCTGTAGTGATACGCATCATCCAGTCATCGTTGAAATAATACTTGGCTCCGAAATAAGCGCGATCTATTGCAAGCGATGAAGTTTGATCTGTGGTGCCAGCCTGATTGGCCTTTTTAATAAACTTGGTATTCAGGAAGAATTTTGCTTCCAGTTTCAGTTTGCTTTCACCATCATCATACACATTCACACCACCAGCAAAGGCTGGAGCTGCAAGTGCAATTATGCCAGTGACGACGATACATTTTATTATTGCTTTCAATTTATCTCTCCTTTATTTAAACGTTTACTAAAACTTCGAAATATTTGATCTGGACTGGGCGGCACTTTAGAAGTCATTTATGACAAGAGTGTGACATGTGACCTGTGTCATTAAACTGTCACAATCGCTGATCAGTTTGCCAATCATTAAAGAGAAGATGGGGAAATATGATGAAGAAAGACAATACGGATGTTGCCTTCGAGGCTGTGGTTGCAGCCAGTCCAAACTTTATTCGTTTCCAGGGGTTGCCGGTAGCACGGGAACTTGCTGCAAAGGAAAGTCTATCTCTGTTCCTGTGCTTTGAGGAAAAGAAGATAAACAAAGGTACTGAAATTTATAAATCTTGTGATATTTCAGAAGGGATTATGTATCTGATACTGGAGGGAAGCGTTTCAGTCTCTGATAACTCCCGGCATGTATATTCAATTCTGGGTAGCGGTGATGTATTTGGGTTGTTCTCCTTTCTGGATCAGAAAAGAATGCATTCAGTCTCGATCCGGGCTAAATCAGATTTGACGGCACTATCCTTGAAGAGGGAATATTTTGATGCCATTACCATTGAGGATTCAATGCTGGGAAATCAGTTGCTTCGCTTTATGTTTCGACATCTGTCACGTATGTCTCTCAAGCTCGAAGTAGAATACGCTGCTTTACGTGAGGGTTGTCCCACTAATCCCTCCGGAGTTTTGTAATTGGAGAAGTATTGAATACAAGAGAAACTTGTTTGCTGACACAGGTTCAACCATTATCTGAGCATGAGCAGTAACAAAGCCCGAATTCTCATTGTTGAGGATGATATTGCAATCGCACGCCTGATTGAAATTCATCTAAAGGCAGTGGGTTATTTTGTAGCCTGTTGTCATGATGGAATAGAGGCAATGCATCAATTGCAGGGACAGCGCTGGCAACTTGTTGTTCTAGATCGAATGTTACCGGGTCGAAGTGGTATGCATATTCTGAGATGGTTGCGTAATTCCGATGAGGGAAAACACCTGCTTGTTCTGATGGTGACAGCGCTGGGTCAGACCTCTGAACGCGTACACGGTCTCAAGGAAGGTGCAGATGACTATCTGGCCAAACCCTTCGAGCCGGAAGAACTGGTAGCTCGTGTGAATGCATTGTTACGGCGAACAATCCAGGCGGAAACAAAAATAACATTTGCAACTATTCAACTGGATCCTGAAATTCCGGAAGTGCGAATTCACGGAGAGGCTGTCAACCTTCGCCGTCTTGAGTTTTTGTTGCTGTACGCCTTGATGAAACGAGAAGGCAAGGTTTGCCGGCGGGAATATCTGCTTGATCATGTATGGGGTCGGGATGCCTTTGTTGAACCCCGGACTGTTGACGTGGCAGTGAAGCGTCTTCGTAAATCACTGGCCATCTGCGGTGGCGCCGACTACATAGAGACAGTGCGTGGAGTGGGTTACAGGTTTGTCGGTAGACAGTGAATCCAACGTCTTTGCTGCTCAGCATCATCCTTTTTATGATATTACTGGCAGGCGCTATGTACGCGCGCGTGCTGAAACGGGAGCTTCAGGAGAAGCAGTACCAGATTAAGCAGTTAAGTCGCGCCAGGAAGAACCTTAAGGCAGTCTTGAAACAGCGACGCCAAAGACTGGATAGCTTGTTTTCTGCGGTTGATGAGGCAGTTTTTCGAGTAAACCGGACGGGCAATATATTGACTGCCAACAGACGAGCCATACAGTTGTTTCAGCCGGATGAGGCGCTTGTGCTGCCACAGTCCATGCTGATGTTTTATCGGGATCCTGACTGGAACAAGGCTTTGAACAAGGCATTGCAGATTTTGCCGGTGGCCAGTGCCTTACCAGATATGCACGTAGGTGCGCGGGTATTGGTAGCGCGTCTGGTCTCTTCAGGAAATAAACAGGCTCTTTTGCTCTGTGTGGATGTGACCAGGCAGGCCAGGCTTGAGCAACAGCGTCAGATATTCCTTACGAATTTTGCGCATGATCTGAAAACACCCTTGACTTCGATACTTGGCTATGCACGCAGTATTCAGTCTTTTGCGGACAAGCCTGACTTGCAGCGTGAAGCTGCCGAGGTTATTGCTTCGGAGGCCAAGCATGTAAATGCCTTGCTGGAAAATCTTTTGACTCTGGACAGCCTTGAACACAGAAGCTCGTCGTCAGAGTCCAGGGCTATGTTGACAGATGTCTGTGAACAGTTAAGTCATCTGCTCTCCTTCCAGTGTGAGGAAAAACAGCTTGTGCTGGGGGTGAATGTCCGGGAATGCAGAGATGTTCTGGCTATAGATTTTGATGACCTGACGCGCATCATGATGAATGTTGTCGTGAACGCTATAGAGCATTCACCCGAAGGAGGGAGGATTGATATTCGGTCGGAGGTGGCAGGGGATTCATGCCTTGTGCGCATCAGGGATGAGGGGGCCGGCATTCCCGATGTGCATCTGAAACATGTATTGGAACGCTTTTATCAGGTCGACAAGGCTCGCAGGCGAGGGGGTCATGGTTTGGGACTGGCTATTGTTAGAGAGTTGCTGGCTATCTGGAAGGGAAGTATCCATCTGAAAAACTGTAAGCCACATGGCTTGGAAGTAACAATCACGCTCAAACTTTTTGAAGAGTAGCGTGTCCGGGGCGGCTGCATACAGTGGCTTGTGGTTCCATGTATCACAGCTATACTGCCGATGCGCCGGCATTGTAGCCGGTATATTTTACCTGGGAGGAATCACTAATGAAACGTATTGTAATTACCGTCGCGGTCGGTGCTTTTCTGATCGCTCCGGCTTTCGCTGGAGACCATGGGGGCCACGGAAAAGCCCACGCAGAAAAACACGGATCTGCTGGCGCTGCCTGTACGGGTTTTGGCCCACAAACGCCGAGAGATATTGATAACGTTAAGGGTAAAAATGGTATCAACTACAATATCGCGCCTGCAGCTTCTGACATGAACCTGTGCAATATCCATTTCCATGAAAATGCCGAACATAAGTCAAAAGGCTTTTCGATCTATGCCGGCGACGGCCATGCAGGCTACGGCAGTGGCTACAAATGCGACATTAGCACGAAGCTGAGTAAGGCAGAGCTGGCTCCAACCGGGCACAAGATTTGCGATAGCAAACATGGTGACCTGGTGCCGGGCGACACCATAGAGGTTCACTGGGTGCACACCACTTGTGATGTTCAGCCTGGGCCGACACTCGGTTCCTGTCTGTCCAAGGCCTGTGCCAATCCTGAACTGCGCGTTGAGACTCAGGTCTTTACACTGGTTAACGACTCACATGCACTGAATTTTAACAAGCTGAAGCTGGCAAAGGATCTGCCAACGAATACCGGCAAACCGGTTGAGTTCATCGGTTCCACTACCGGCCCTTCGTTCAGTGAACAAACCTGCTCCCCTTACCAGGTAACGTGGAATGTTCGTCCAAACTGTGCAAAACTCGACATCAACAGTGTTGGTGAATGGTGCAAGGGTAACGTGTTTAATGAAGATCATGCGCACGGCGTGAGAAAACTTGTCACAAACCCTGATCTGTTATCCGAGATTAAATAACTGGCCAGATTATTTCTAAGTGAACGATAAGAAACCCCGTCTCATTTGAGGCGGGGTTTTTTGATGATTGGTGGTGATTATTCTGTATGAAGA
>CAYLYU010000008.1:5034-16123 GCA_964387725.1 uncultured Zetaproteobacteria bacterium
ACGACCATCATGCAGTCCAGTTCGCTGGTCTCAGTTATTACAATCTCATTCCTGGGAGCAGGGCTTATTGGTCTGGCCCAGGGTATCGGTATTATCTTTGGTGCGAACCTTGGCACCACAACCGGTGCCTGGCTGGTGGCCGGCTTCGGTCTGAAGGTGAAGATTTCAGCCTATGCCATGCCGATGCTGGTCTTTGGTGTGATTTTGATATTTCAGAAATCACGTCACCTTAAAGGCATGGGCTATATCCTGGCTGGACTTGGATTCCTCTTCCTTGGCATTCACCATATGAAAGAAGGTTTTGAAACCTTCAAGGATGTCATTGATCTGGCCGAATATGCGGTGACGGGTTACCCGGGCCTCTTTTTATTTATGCTTATCGGTATTTTTGCCACCGTTGTAATGCAGTCAAGTCATGCCACGCTGGTATTGATTATTACGGCATTGGCGGCGCAACAAATCTCATATGAAAATGCACTGGCATTAGCCATTGGCGCCAATGTTGGTACGACGATTACCGCGATACTGGGAGCACTGAGTTCCAACGAGCTGGGTAAACGATTGGCTGGAGCGCATTTGATTTTCAACGTGACTACCGGTTTGATTGCAATTGTTTTTATTCACCAGTTACTGGCAGCCGTAGATGTGATCAGTGCTGCTGCGGGTATTGCTGAAACCGAGTACACGTTGAAATTGGCCGTATTCCATACCCTGTTTAACCTGATTGGAATTCTGGTGATGCTTCCGTTTACCAACCATTTGGTGCGTTTTCTGGAGAGGCTGATCAAATCTGAGCCGGATCGCTATGCGCGTCCGAAATATCTCAACGAATCGGCGCTGGAGTTTGGTGATGCCGCACTTGAGGCGCTGCGCATGGAGACATCCCGTGTTTATGCGAAAGCAACAGGTGTTATTGCCAAGGGCTTATCTCTGGATAGGGAAAGGGTATTCTCTGATACCAAGCTCAAAAAGGTGATCAAAGCGTATGGTAAAGCCATTGAATACGATATCGACGATGTTTACGAGCACGAAATCAAGAGTCTTTGCAGTGCCATCCTTGATTTTACCAACAAGCTTTCCCCTTCCGAACCCGGGATATCAAGGAAGGTGAGCCGAATTCGCGTGGCCAATCAGTTAATCCTGAGTTCTTTGAAGGATGTGAAACATCTGCAAAAGAATATTCTGCAATATATTGAGTCGGATAACCCGGATATCAGCTCCGAATACAATCGCCTTCGCCAGCGTATCGCCAAGGTGATGCGCAGGCTTGAGAAGATAAGGAGCAAGGGGCCGGGGGGCACGCAGATTCTTTCTCTTGATGCTTTGAAGCTAACGCTGGAGAAGAACATGGGTCTGTTACATGAGCGTATGAATGAGTTGATTCGTGATGGCAACATTTCAGCGGAGATGGCAATCTCGTTAATGAACGACAGTAACTATACCTATAATATTATCAACAATCTGATTCAGATTAACCGAAACTATCTGAAGTCGGAAGAGGGGACTGAGACAGAAGCAGAGCATATGATTGCCCTGAACAAGGACGAGATTCATTCTGTGCTCGCGGTCGACCAGGATACAGAGAATAGACAGTAGGTGAGGGATCGAAGATGGAATTTAAAAAGTTATTGAAGAGCCTTAAATCGTACCTGGATACCGATGCCAAACAGATTCGTCAGGAAGATGAGGGCCTTTCCAAAGTGCTAAAAAAACTTAAGCAGGAGGAGAATCGACTCAAGGAACAGATTTCTTCTGTGGCAGATAATGAAGAGCGCGAACTATTGGAGCAGGAACTAAAGATAGCGCATTCGCAGAGAAAGAAGGGCATTGAGCTTCTTGCCAGGGTGCGAAAGAGAGAATGCGAATGATGGACTGACTTGCCCCTTTTTGGCCAGATTACGCTGGACTATTCATGAATCGCCGTGATGATTGTGCCTGCCGATGCGCGGACGCATGCAGACGAGTTGGCCATAGAGTCGAGAGGGGTTGGAGTGGAACGGGAGGAGCAAGATGACAGAACAGAATAGTGAACGCAGGGCTTTCCCTCGCTATCCAATGGATTTCGTACTGGAGGTATCGACCAGAGATAAGAATGGTGAGTCGAATATTGAAAAGACCACATTGATAGATCTCTCCAGTAATGGCGCAAAATTTGTGACTGTCCACCCGGACTGGTACCGCGTGCATCAGGAACTTCGTATTACCACTTTTCTTCCCGGTGCCGACAGTTTGAAAGCCTATATGAAGGGCATAGCGATTGTGCAATGGATCACGACATCCAAGGGTGAGGGTGGGCAATCACTATGGGAGGTAGGGATCTCAATAGATTCTCCGCTTGGTTTTGAACGAAACGAAAGGCCTGCCGCGTGAATCTCGTGTCTTCCTCCGGGACAAGCTTTACGCGCAAAACCAAAGCTATATTTGCTCTCCTAGTTGTGATTCCTGGCCTGTTGTTCACCTACATGAATGTGCAGCAATTCGATGACCTGAACATTTTTCTTCTTTCCGTTTCCAGTGCGCTCTTTTCAATCTTCATCGGTCTTTTTCTGATCAGAAAATCAGCTTATGGGCTTAATGATTTGTCAGAAGAAACACGTTCTCTGGCCAGTGGCAGCAAACGGGAACCCATCAGTTTCAATGGTGATCAGGAACTGAATGATATCGCTGATAATTTCAATCGCCTGTACAGTGAACTTGAAAAATCCCGCAAAGACTTCAAGAGCCTGACAACCCAGCTGATGGTTTATGCCAGAGACCTGGATTCACACCAACAGACAATTGTTGAAGAGACAGAACTCAGAACAAAATTGGGCTGTTACGTTGGCAAGAATGTCGTAGAGCAGTTAAGCAGCAACAGGGAAGGGTTGCTGAAAAATGAAAAGAGAGAGTTGACCATTCTTTTTGCTGATATCCGTTCTTTTACAACAATGGCCGAACATATGGAGGCTGAAGCTGTTTTGACCATGTTGAATGAATACTTTGATGTGATGGTTGAGATTATTTTCCGGCACAATGGTGTTCTCGACAAGTTTGTTGGTGATGAACTGATGGCCTTATTTGGTTTGCTTCCATCTCCGAATGCCGCTGCAGTAGATGCTACCCGGGCGGCTCAGGATATGCAGGCTGCAGTTTCGGACATGATGCAAATACGAAACGATCTGGGAAAACAGATTTTTGAAGTCGGTATCGGCATCAATACGGGTGAGGTTATCGTTGGCAATGTCGGTGCTAAAAATCGTATGGATTACACTGTTATCGGCGATACCGTAAACGTAGCGGCCCGTTTTGAGCAGTTAGCCGAGGGTCATGAGATTGTTATTGGCGAGCAATCCTGGAAGGCCTGTCAGGGAGCCTTCAAGGTGCGAAGAAAAGGAGAAATAACAGTCAAAAACAGGGTGAAGCCAATCCTCTGTTATGAGGTGATGCGGTAGCGTATTGCTTGCTGGATTACTTCAATGGGTGAAATCGAATTCGATTGTTTCTGAACACTTCAAATTGTTCGCGTGGAAGAATAAAGGGTTGAGCTGCTTCAATGGCGCGGATCAACGAGTGATCCAGAGCGGGGCTGCCTGAAGAAATAAGAATCTCCACCTTACGCACACTTCCATCCCGATTCAGGTTCATCTGAACCTCGGGATCCTGATCAATATCGTTCGAGTTCGCTGGTACTTTCCAGTGTTGTAATACAGCTTCCTGAATTTTCTGAATGTAGCGATCCAACTCTCGCTGTGAGAGTTGTTCCCGATGAGCCATAGCAAGGTCTTTTCTTGGTCTGGATGACTGAGTTTTCCGGATCCCAACCAGGGGTTGGAAGGGGTCGAAATCATCCTGGGACTTCGACTTAACTACGGCCTTCGGTTTGGGCTTAGGCTTTATTTTTGGCTTGACGGCCACCTTCGGTTTGAGCTTTGGTTTTACCTTCGGCTTCGGCTTCGGCTTCGGCTTCGGCTTTGGTTTCGCTTTTGGTTTTGTTTTTAACTGTTTCCTGGGGTTGGTCTTTTTTACCTTCCTTGGCTTTACTGCGGGCTTGGGAGGTGATGGTTTTGCGGTCATTTTCTGCAATTCGGCAGGTGAGATCAATTGTACCTGAACACTTTTTGGTGGCTCGGGAAGCGTATGTGGTCGCCAGAGGGTTAGAATGGTGAATACAACAAGGATGGATACATGCAGGCCGAAGGCGCGAACAAAGTCGCTACGCCTTAAATATGCCGGATCCTTTCCTGTATCAGCGGCTGGGTTCAGTGACAAGTCCAACCTTCGTAATGTTGGCATTAGCCAGAAGGCCCATAACCTGCGCAACGCGTTCGTAAGGTGTTTTTGCGTCACCCCGGATAAAAACGGGGAGGCCGGGCTTTTGTTTTCGGATTGCTTCGATACGTGGAGAAAGTTGCTCCAGCGAAATTTTATGGTCCTGAAGATAAAGACTGCCGTCACCTCGAATACTGATTACAAGGGGTTCAATATTTTGCTGGAGAGGAGGTGCTGCTGCATCAGGCAGATCCACATTTACGCCCTGTGTTAGTAGCGGGGCGGTAACCATAAAGATAATCAACAAAACCAGCATGACATCTACCAGTGGCGTGACGTTAATTTCTCCCATGGGTTCGGTTTCTTTATCCCATTTGCTTTGACCGGCCCACATGCCGCTACCCTTTCATATGCCGGGCAATAATATTGAGGAACTCTGAAGAAAACTGTTCCATATTGGCGGCGGATCTTTTGAGGTCAGTCGAGAATTTGTTGTAGGCTACAACGGCCGGGATGGCTGCAACCAGCCCAAATGCAGTGGCAACGAGAGCCTCGGCAATCCCCGGAGCCACAGCAGCAAGAGAGGTGTTCTTGGTCAGGGCAATGCTCTGGAAGGCGTTCATAATTCCCCAAACCGTACCAAACAGGCCAATGAAGGGTGAGGTGGAACCAACAGTGGCCAGGAAAGCCAAATGCCGTGAGAGTCGCTCGACCTCACGTGACAGGCCGGCATCAAGGGCGCGACGAATACCATCCAGGCCACCTGCAGCTATAATCTTTCCCGCTTCAATCTGCAGGTTGTCGCGTTTATATCTCATGAATTCGCGATAGCCAGCCTGGAAAATATTGGGCAGCGGACTGTTGGGATAGCGGGAAGGAATGCCGGCCAGAACTGTATCAAGATCCTTTCCTCCCCAAAATGACGTTGCGAATTCATCTGACTCCCGCTTGCTTCTGCGATACAAGCGCCATTTATTAAAGATAATGGCCCATGACGTCAGCGACATGAGAAAAAGCAGCAGAATTACGCCCAGAACTACCGGGCCAGCCCCCCAGACCAGACTCCAAATCGAAACATCACTTCCCATTTTATTGCTCCTGCTTTTGAATTTGGGTGATAACATTGCCGGGGATACGTACCGGCTTTCCCTGACGGTTCATGCAAGCCACCCCGATTTCCGCCCTGACCAGCAGGGCTCCATGTTTCCATATACATTGATGGAAATTGATACGTGCGCCTTTGGCTTCTTCGATGTTACTTTTAACCTTTAATAAATCGTTGAACCTGGCCGGTTGATGATACTTGATAGAAACGCTGCTGACAGCAAATGATACACCTTCCTGTAATTCCAGTTCGTCAAGTTCGAAGCCAATGCTGCGTAGCATCTCGGTTCTGGCTCTCTCCATGAATTTCAGATAATTGGCGTAATACACCATGCCGATATGATCGGTATCTTCATAATATACACGGACTTGCCAGGTATGTGTCAGCCAACTCATAATAAATTGCCCTGCTTGCCATTATCCGGCAGCTCCCGCCCAAGATGGGCATAGGCCAGAGGCGAGGCTATCCGTCCTCTCGGTGTGCGCGCAATCAGGCCCTCCCGAAGCAGGAAAGGTTCACAGACATCCTCAATCGTATCTTTTTCCTCGGCAATGGAGGCGGCCAGAGTGTCAAGCCCAACCGGCCCACCTGCGTACTTGTCAATCAGGGTAAGGAGGATTTTTTGATCTGTTTTGTCCAGTCCTAATTCGTCGACATCAAGTCGGGTAAGGGCGCTGTTGGCTATTTTTCGGGTGATTGTGCCCTCATGCTCAACCTCGGCAAAATCACGAACACGCTTCAAAAGCCGATTGGCAATTCTTGGTGTCCCTCTTGAGCGTTGGGCAATTTCCATCGCCCCGTCAGGGGTAACAGGTATTTCAAGTAATGACGCTGATCGCTCCACAATACGCCTTAATTCATCGGCGTTGTACAAATCAAGTTGCATGACTACGCCGAACCGGTCTCGCAGGGGGCTGGTGATCAAGCCCGCCCTTGTTGTAGCTCCAACAAGGGTAAAGCGTGGTAAATCCATTTTGATAGAACGTGCTGCCGGGCCCTGACCAATAACAATATGCAGCTGATAATCCTCCATGGCAGGGTATAGAACTTCTTCAATCTGAGGGTTTAAACGATGAATTTCATCAATAAATAAGACGTCTCCACCTTCCAGGTTGGTCAGTATTGCCGCCAGATCACCGGCACGTTCGAGTGCCGGGCCTGATGTGTGATTTACATTCACATCCATTTCAGTAGCAATGATGGTTGCCAGTGTCGTTTTTCCCAGGCCGGGCGGCCCGCAAAGAAGGACATGATCCAGTGATTCATTTCTAGCCTGTGCCGCCCGAATAAAGACAGTCAGGTTGTTCCTGTTTTTTTCTTGTCCGATATATTCATCCAGGTGTTTGGGGCGAAGCGCACTGTCAAAAGCATCTTCCGTCAGCATTTCAGTACTGAGGATGCTATCCATTAGCTAATCGCCTTTATTGCAGCTCTGAACATCAGCTCAAAGTTTTCTGCGGATTGAACTTTTTTTAAAGCCGCATCAACACTAGCGGGCTTATATCCCAGGTTGATAAGAGCAGAGCGCACATCGGCCGGAAATGAACGTATGTCCGACATATCAGGCTCAGCTACCAGCTTTCCTTTGAGTTCCAGAATAAGGCGTTGAGACGTCTTTTTTCCAATGCCCGGGGTGCGGGCTATATAAGCATCATCGGAATTTTCGATAGCATTCAATAAATCATCAACGCTCATTCCGGACAAGATGTTTAAGGCTACTTTGGCCCCGATGCCGGAAACTGTCATCAATTTTCGGAACAGTTGCCGCTCACGGGCATGGGAGAATCCAAAAAGGGTAATTTGATCCTCCCGCACATGGGTATGGATCAATAAATCGATATTTTGTTTTTGTTTAAGCCCGCACAGGGTTTGCAGGGATACATTTACTTCATAACCGACTCCATTCACATTCAACAATAGCAACCCTGTTGGCTCGAGGGAGGCTATTTCGCCTTTTAACCAGCCAATCATGCGGTGGCCTGTTTCATGGGAAGGTGATGGGCGTGACAGATGGCTGCAGCCAGTGCATCTGAGGCATCTTCCTGGGCCAGTTCAGGAAGCTTTAGCAATAGCTTAACCATATACTGGATCTGGTGTTTTTCAGCGCGACCAACGCCGGCGACAGCCTGTTTGATACTTGTTGGTGAGTATGGCGTGACCGGCAAGCAGGCTTGCGTGCAAGCCGTAATCAGGGCTCCTCTTGCCTGCCCGAGCTTTAATGCAGAGGCTGCATTTTTCGCCATAAATACATCCTCCATCGCCACTTCCTCCGGTTCATACTTATTGATTATCGCCCGTAAACCTTCAAACAGTTCATTAAGCTTCCCGGGAAATGATTTTTGTTTCGGTGCAATCAGGCCATTATCAACATGGCTAAGTTTACCTTTATGTATTTCAATCAGACCATAACCTGTGCATCGTGAGCCGGGGTCAACGCCAAGGATTCGTATCAAGCCGAGATTCTCATCATTTCTTCGTCGGAAATATCAAAATTGGCGTACACATTCTGGACATCATCAAGATCCTCCAGCTTTTCAATAAGGTTCAGTAAAGACTCCGCCGTATTGCCATCAACATGAATGGTATTTTCAGGAATCCATGATATTTCAGCCAGTTGAGGGCTCATTCCTGTAGCCTCAATTACATCCTGTAAGTTCGGAAAGCTTGCAACATCACTTGTCACCTCGATGGTTCCATCCTCCGGTTTATCTTCAATATCTTCAGCGCCAGCCTCGAGCACCAGCTCCATCAACTCATCCTCGTTTACCTTGTTGCGGTCGAAAACGAAGAGGCCTTTCTGATGAAACATCCAGGAAACACATCCGGCTTCACCCAGGTTGCCTCCGTGCTTGTTTAAGGTAGAGCGGACATCGGATACGGTTCGGTTACGATTGTCCGTCATGCAATCCAGAAGAATCGCAATGCCGCCTGGGCCGTAACCTTCATAACGAATTTCCTCAATATTGGCACCTTCCAGACCTCCGGCGCCGCGCTGGATAGCTCTTTCAATATTATCCTTGGGCATGCTGGCGCCACGCCCGGCAGTGATGGCTGCACGCAAGCGTGGATTCGCATCCGGGTCCGGGCCTCCCAGCCTGGCGGCTACAGTAATTTCTTTAATGTATTTGGTGAATAGCTTTCCGCGTTTCGCATCTACTGCCGCCTTTTTATGTTTGATGCTGGACCATTTGGAATGTCCTGACATGTACGCCCCCGATCAGTCTCTGTTAACACAATATGATGGCAAACAATAACATGGCGAACCACCCGCGAGAAAGCCCGGACTAGATTCGTTGAGCTGCCGTGGTCATTACCTTGGCACTGATGCGCATGGCGGTATGTACGAAGGAGGGGAGCTCTGCCGCGCCGAGGTCTTCTGCAAGCATGGCGTGGCCCAATTCGTCTTCGCGCATCTGGCTCACAATCTTTCTGCTTTTATTATCCCCTGCAGGAAGGCGTTGTAAATGGTCTTCAAGATGTCGCACAACCTGATGCTCGGTTTCTGCAAGGAAACCCAGATTCCATCGGTCACCGAAAATGCCGGCAGTTATTCCGATAGCCAGGGAGCCCATATACCAGGCAGGATCCAGATAGGAGGTATGCGTACCCAGTTCTTCCAGCCTTTGTCGACACCAGGCCAGGTGATCACTCTCCTCGATCGAGGCTTGCTCAAGCTGGGCTCGAAGACTCTGATCGCGTGCGGTTAAACTCTGACCGTGATACAGGGCCTGAGCAGCCATTTCACCTGCATGATTAACGCGCATGAAACCACCGGCCAGTTTGGCTTCTTCTGGTAGGAGGGGGGTGCTATTGTCCACATCTTTTGCCGGGTTAGCGCGGGATTCGTGATGTTTTCCAAATATGTTGATTAGCGTACGGTCAATGTTTGATATCACGCTATCTATCATATCATAATGTCGAAAGTCGGGACTGGGCATCGTGGTAACCTACAATCTTCCTGCCACCACTCAAGCCCTGTCTGCAACTGATTCACAAGGAGGGGTTGTTGGTGCTGTCAGGGGCTAATCTCTTTGTTTGTATAGGGTTGTATCATCAGTCCACAATTCTTGTGGATAATTGTGTGGATAAAACTTCTGAAATGATTGAACGAGACTGGACTTATAACAGCCTCTTCTCAATGCCTAAAAAATAGACTTTATAATAAAATTATTTATACCAACACCTTATGGATGAAAGTTAAACTAAAGTCTATAAAATAAAGGCCAAGGTGCCAGAAGAGCCTATTTCCGTTCCCTCCAGTGGATAATTAGCTGTTTTTCTGATTAAGAAGCCTTGTCGCAGCTTGTTTCCCACGTAATACAGCAGCCTCAATAGTAGCCGGAAGATCGCCGGGTTCGGGTTCCTCGCCTGCGTCAATCATGTAGCCTGATAGTGGAGGTTTGTACGGCTGATGACGAACGAGGACAGTTGCCCGCCGTTCCACTATCTGTTGGCAATGGAAAGGCGCTGGCAGTCTTTGCAAATTTAGAATCTCGGCTATTTCGTTACAAATCTTGTTGCGATTGGACCCTGGCCTTATGTTTGAGTGATCGGCACTGATTACCGCACAAATATGTGATAGTCGCTGAGGCTTATCATCGATAAGGCGTGAGATATCAAAGAACCATTGCCCATATGTTCCCAGACCACCGATAATGGGCTCGGGCAGAGAAATGTTATCATCAAACCACAGGTGAATATTAGAGATAGGCCGCGTGGATACATGCTGTTTCCAGCCCAGAAGCCTGTTTCTTGCCCAGGGGGGCAAAGCCAGGATAATCCTATCAAAACCTGGCTCCTGATTTTTATTCAACATAAGCCTGACATTACTGTCTGTGGGAAGGAGTTTGCGCACGCGAGTTCCGGTTTGTACGTTTACACCGAGTGAGCAAGCATAAGCCTGTATCGGGTCAATCAAAGCTAGACTAATGGGTTTTCGGAACCAGGCCAGGCGGGCACTGTCATGATTGGCAAATACCCGCCGTAACACGTGACAAAAGCTTTTGGCGTTAGCGGTTGACGGGTTTTCGTTCATGACACCGAGGCATAGCGGTGTCAGAAGATCGCTTTCAAGGGGATAAGGCAGCTTTAGCTTTGCCAGCCATGATGCAACAGATTGAGCAGGGCCGATCATACGGTTAGAGGCGAGAAGCAGGCGGATCATCCCGGTGGCACTTTTGAGGTCATGTCCCGGAAGTCGTGCGCAGGCTGATAGCAAACCGATGCCGAAAGGAAGTGAAGCATTGGGTTTCAGATGGAAGAGACCCCTTTCACGCTCCCATAAGGCCAAGTCCAGCGAAGGTTGTAAACAGATCAGGGCAGAATCAGAAATGGAGGAAGAGTGACCAGCCTCCGATAGTAGTTGACGGGTGGCCTGATAAGCGCCGGTCATCAGGTGCGGGCCATGATCGATCCAGCAGTTTACTTTCCGGGAAAAAAAGGAGCGTGTTCTTCCTCCCAGTACCGGAGCCGCTTCAAACAGCACAACATCCTGCTCCTCTTTTGCCAGTTCAATGGCCGCTGTCAGACCGCAAATCCCACCCCCGACAACAGCTATGCGCACCCGGGAAACTCCCTACTGGCCCAGGTGGTGATTGAACCATGAAAGCACCAGGGCACTAAAAATAATGCCTTTATCGTAAAAGTGCGGGTTAAATTGCAAATGTAGCAGGCACGCCTTTGGAGGCTGCGCGTTTCTCACAATGCCATGCCCTCCATGCGATCCATATCTTTCTG
>CAYLYU010000008.1:16223-25813 GCA_964387725.1 uncultured Zetaproteobacteria bacterium
GGTCGGCATCTTCTTTAACGTCCCGAAGTATATTTGTTAATTGCAGTGCTTCTCCCAGGGTAATAGCGAAATCACAGGCTCCGGGAGAGGAGTGCCCGAATATTTCGATTGATAACAGGCCGACTGTTCCGGCAACGCGGTAACAATATTGTGACAGGTCAGATCTTTTCAGGCAGGGGGTTCCCGCAATATCTGAACCGACACCATCCATCACTTCGTGAAAATACTTCTGTCCAAGGTCGAAATGCTGAATTGCCCAGTTTAGTTCCTCGCCTATGGGATGTGTAGGGGAGCCTTCGTAAACACGATCAATTTCATTACGCCAGAATATAAGCTTGTGCGTCGCGACCTGAGAGTCACTGATCTCATCGGCAATATCATCCACTTCACGGCAGAAGGCATACAAGGCGATCATGGCCCTGCGTTGCTTCTCCTGAAGAAACAAAAAGGCATAGAAAAAGGAAGATCCGGATCCTCTCGCTTTTTCCTCACAATATCTGGCTGAATTCATGATGGAATCTTTTTTCTGACAAAGCATGGGGAAAGAAGACAATCAATCAAGGCAAGCGGAGCGATTCTCAGCCAGGAAAAAAAACTTAATACGGGGCGTTTTGCAATCGGGTTTGTCGAGCGGGCGACAGCACTCAAAATTGCCATGCCGCCACGCCTGGTAAAAGAAATCTGCAGGCGAAGGCGAAACGGTAACAGAGGTAACAAGGCTCGACCTTTCCGGAACATTTCCTGTGTGAGGAGGATCGCTGGCTCAAGAGCCTTATGAATCTGTTCGTCGGATGTATTGCCCGATAACAGATCCTCATTGTTCAGGCCGGCCTTGTTTAGCCAGGTCTTTGGCAAATAGTACCTTTCCCTGGGAACATCGATACTTAGATCCTGCCAGAAGTTGGCTAGTTGCAGGGCTGTGCACAGCACATCCGAAGCTGCCAAAGCCTGAGCATGGTTGATACTGTGCAGTGCAAGTATGAGCCTGCCCACGGGATTGGCTGAATGTCGACAATAAAACAACAGTTCCTGTTTACTGTCGTAAGCATGCAGGGAGATATCCATGCGAAAGGCTGTCAATAAGTCGTGCAGGGACTGGGCTGGCAATTGATGTTTCCGGATTGCATCGCCCAGGGCCAGAAAGACGGAATGTTCCAGTTCCTGATCAGGGCAGCGCTCAAGCAGGGTCTCCCATGCATTGAGCTGTTTTAGACGGCTCTCAGGGTCATCGTTACCCTCATCCGCCATATCATCTGCGGTACGTGCAAAGGCGTAGATGGCAGCCACTGCAGGCCTTAGTTCAGGGCGGATAAGACGTGATGCAGTCGGGAAATTTTCGTAATGCTTTCGTGCCAGGTCAGAGCAATGCTGATAGGATTGCTCCAGTGTTATCTTCTGCATCGCAACATTTTAAATGCATCCTGCTTCCGAGGGAAGCATGACTATTCGGGTGGCAATCGTTGGTGGTGGCATTGTCGGTTGCCTGACAGCCTGGATGCTGAAGCAACAGGGAGCCGAGCCGATAATATTTGAACGTGGTTCTATCGGCAGGGAGGCATCCTGGGCTGGAGCCGGCATTCTTTGTCCCATTCATCCCTGGCTTTATCCCGATTCCTTTTCCAACCTGATTCAGGCAAGTCTTGCCATGTATCCTGCTATGCAAAAAGAGATTTCAGAGATATCCGGCATACCCACTGAATGGATCCGAACCGGGCTGCTGATCCCTTTTTTCCCGGAGGATGTTACAGATCACCGTGAAGCAGCTCTGGCCTGGTCACGGCGTTTCAGCTGGAAGGTGGAAACCCTGTCTCCTGAGCTTGCTCGTGTAGAGGAGCCTGCTTTGGCTGACAATGCCAGCGGAGCCTTGTTGTGGCCTGAAGTGGCCCAGATTCGCAATCCAAGGTTGATGAAGGCGATTTATAAGCTGCTGGAAATATCCCGGATTGAAGTTCGCGAGCAAAGTGAAGTGATCGGCCTCGTGGAGAAGGCAGGAAAGGTGTGCGGTTTGCGTCTGGCCGGGGAACAAGTGGAGGAAGCGGATGCTGTATTGCTAGCAGCCGGAAGCTGGAGTGGATTACTGGCTCGTCAGTGGGGCGTTCATTTACCTGTTGATCCGGTGAAAGGTCAGATCATTCTTCTGGCGGACAAGCCGGGCATCTTGAAACATATTGTCAAACATGATGATGCCTATTTTGTGCCACGGCTTGATGGCCGAATTCTGGTCGGAGCAAGCATGGAATCAGCCGGTTTCCGGCGTGGCAATACAGTTTCAGTAGTTTATTCCCTGTTGGGTGCTCTGAAGCGCATTCTTCCCGGCCTGGAACATGCTGAAATTGAACGCCAGTGGACAGGTTTTCGCCCGGGCAGCCCTGACGGGCTACCTTTTCTGGGGCCGGTTCCGGCAAAGCCGGGTTTATGGGTAGCTTGTGGCCACTACCGAAACGGAGTGGCTTTGGCTCCGGTGACAGCCAGTCTTGTCAGTCGCTGGATGATGGATCAGAAACCGGAACAGGATATGTCCATGTTTCGGGTGGACAGGGAGCTTGAACCTTCCTCGGCCCTTGGCTATCCGGGTTAACGCTTACTGTGATGCTACGAGTCAAACCATGATCGATTGTGGTATTTTTTCAGAAAGGGAACAGTATCTTTAAACGGTAGAGGCCGACTAAACATATATCCCTGAGCCTCATCAAAGCCATGTGTACGCAGGCACTCAAGCTGCTCTGTTGTTTCAACACCTTCAGCTATGACCTTGATATCCAGGCTGTGCGCTACTTCGATCATTGCGGATACAATTCGAGAGTCCCCCTTGCCTTCGGGCAGTGTCATAATAAGGCTGCGATCAATCTTGATGGTGTCGATCGGAAAATATTTCAGGGAATTGATGGAAGACACGCCAGTCCCAAAATCGTCGATGCTGATTTTTATTCCCAGTGCTTTGAGATTCTTCAGCATGGCAATGCTCTCTTCAGTGGGTGTGCGGGTAGCATTTTCAGTAAGCTCAAGTTCAAGCTGGCCGGGACTCAGGCCAGTTTCTCTAATAATGGATTCAACCACAGCGGGAAGATTTTTCTTTTTTAATGGCAGAGATGAAATATTGACTGTGAGGTTTACATAAACAGGGAAGGGGGCAATATCTTCCTTCTGCAAGGCCTGATGCTGGAAGCAGGCTTGCCTCAGAGCAAACTCGCCGATGGGCAGGATCAGGCCTGTTTCTTCAGCCAGGTGAATAAATTGTGAGGCCGGAAGCAAGCCTCTTTTTGGATGTTGCCAGCGAACAAGCGCCTCCAGGCCGCCGATATGGCCACTTTTCAAATCAATGATAGGTTGGTAGTGGAGAACGAATTCTTCAGATCTTATAGCTATCCGAAGGCTCTTCTCTACGGCGATTCGTTCCTTGACCATGATGCCAAGGTTCGTGGTGTAGAATTGATAGCCTTCACGCCCTTCATCCTTGGCACGGTACATGGCGGCATCGGCGTTTCTGATAAGAGTATCAACATCAGTTCCATCGCTTGGGTAAAAGCTGATTCCGATACTGCCGCCAATGAAGTATTCGCCACCATCGATATCAAAAGGCAGGGACAGGCTCTTCAATACCTTTTCAGCAACAATAACGACATCTTTTGTATCTCTGATGTCAGTGAGAATAAGCATAAACTCGTCGCCACCCAAACGTGCCACTGTATCCATCTCACGTACGCACTGTTTCAATCTGTTTGCGACCTCGACAAGTACGATGTCACCTGCCTCATGTCCCAGGGTATCATTTATTGATTTAAAGTGATCCAGATCAACAAACAGCATTGCAAACTGACCATGTTGTCGTTTGGCCTGGGCAATACTCTGTTCAAGGCGATCCATGAGCAGAGCACGGTTAGGCAGGGAGGTGAGCGCATCCTCATGCGCCAGACGTTGCAGTACATCCTCGGATTGTTTGTATTCAATCGCGATGCCGGCAAAATTTGCCGTTGATTGAATCATCTCTATTTTGGCGCTGTCTGGCGCACATGGTGTTTTGAAATACAGAGCAAGGGCCCCCAAAACTTCGCCCAGTGCGTTTCGGATTGGCACAGACCAGCATGCCGCAAGTTCATATTCTTGTGCCAGGCCCCTGTAATTTTCCCAGAGAGGGTTGTTGGCGATATCATCAACGATAACCATCTCATTTCTGTAGGCAGCGGTGCCGCAAGAACCGACATTCGGACCAATGGCTTCACTGTCAATAGCATTGCAATAAGCTTCCGGTAACGATGGAGCGGAATTAGCAATAAGGTGTTTGCCGGAAGGATCAAGGAGCAGGATGGAACTCATACTGCCTGGCAACTGTGTTTCAATCATCCGGCTGATATTATCGAAGATGTTTTGTAGTGGTTCTTTTCGAGCAAGTTGCTCCATACTCCGGTTGAGCTCAATGACGATGGCTTCTGATCGTTTACGATGAGCGATTTCCTCCTTCAGAGTATGTACAAGATCGGCATTATTAAATTGAACCTTTAGGGAGTTAAGCAGAACTTTGTTGAAGTTACGGGAATACAATAGCAGGACGATGGAGAAAAAAAGTATCAGTAAGCCCATCCAAAGATGCATAGGCTCATCCTGCATAAACAGTTTGGCGCTTGTCAGAAGTGCGATTGGCACAAGGAATACTACAAATGGAGTGCCTGTTGCGGATAGCGACTGAGATGCGGCTACCATTACACCGCCCAGGGCAAACAGCATCAGAACCATATAAACGGGCGATTCCACAGGCAGAAGAATGTAAGACCCTGCCCCCCAGACGCATCCCATTGCGGCCGTGCCAAGAGTAAAATATTTGAGCCAGTGATGCATCGCGTCCGATTTCGGCGCATTGCGTGAGAACATTGACAGAAGAAACAGGCGCGAAATAGCTACAGTGATGAGAAAACCCAACCAGATAAGTAGATGTTGCCTGGGTGTTTGAGTCCATAAGGCCATGACAAGCAGGATTCCAACAGCCATGGAGGCATACAGGCCGGCGCGTAATTGCCGGTATAGAAACTCGACCTGTCCGGCAAAAACCTTGTTGTTGACAGCTTGATTCGCAACGGATCCGGCTTGCTTCGGTTTCATATCACCTTGATTCAAGCAAAATTTTTCTCAATAGCCCTGGAAGAGAAGTAGTGTACCAAGAAAAATTCCCTCCTGCTAAGTCTGAGACACATAGTAGTAATATTTTTTGTAGAGTCAAAAATGAACATACTGATTAAGCTTTGAGTTACATCATCTTTATGGTTCAATTTCGGCTGCGAGGAATAGCGAATGTTGTTTAATCGGATTCTTATGGTTTGTCTGGGAAACATCTGCAGGAGCCCTATGGCCGAAGGGTTGTTGAACTGCCGTCTTGCTCAATCGAATCCGGAGGTTGAGGTTGCCTCGGCCGGTATTTCAGCCCTGGTTGGCTACCCCGCTGATCCGGCTGCGAAAGAACTGATGGACAAGCATGGGATCGATATCTCCTCCCATTATGCCCGTCAGCTAACATCAGAGATGCTTGCATATTTTGATCTTGTCCTTGTCGCAGAAGGCAGGCAAAGTAACGCTGTCTGTTCTATTGCACCCGTCGCCCGCGGAAAAACACATCGTCTTGGAAAATGGATAAAAGCGGATATTCCGGATCCGTACGGAGGATCGTCATCCGCATTCAAACAATCGTTCACACTGATTGACGAGGCCATCGAATCCTGGATTGTGGAGTTGAAGTAATAATGAAAAATTTATCAGATCAAGAACAGCCATATTATGCAGTGATTCTGGCAGGAGGCTCGGGTAGCCGCTTGTGGCCGTTATCGCGCCAGCAGCTTCCAAAACAATTTCTAAGCCTTGGTGGCAGGGAAAATTTGCTTGAGGCAACTATTTCAAGACTTGAGCCGTTGATTTCCCCGGATCAGGTCGTAGTGGTCACCAGCGAAAAACATGCAACGGGCGAAGCCTTTGACGTGCTCGATAAATTTTCGAGGATTCTTGAGCCTGTGGGACGGAATACGGCTGCAGCCATTGCGGTTGCCGCAGCCTGGTTACTGGATATTGTCGGAAGCGATGCCGTTATGGTGGTTTTGCCGGCGGATCATCTGATTAAAGATGCACAGTCTTTCAGGAATTGTCTGGAAATAGCGGGGGAGGAGGCCAGGCATGGTTCTTTGCTTACCTTTGGTATTCAGCCAACCCGGCCTGATACCGGTTTCGGCTACATTCAGGTTGATCAAAGGGATCAATCCGTGCTGGATGTGATCCGGTTTACTGAAAAGCCTGATCTGGCAACAGCTGAATCATTCCTTGTTGAAGGCGGTTATTTCTGGAATTCAGGCATGTTTGTCTGGAAGGCATCGGCGATTCTGGATGAAATAAGCAAACACTTGCCTGAGCTGTACCATGTGCTTGAGTCTATCCGACGGCAGTGGGCTGGCGGCGAGGATTGGCAGGAAGTCTTGCGTCAGCGTTTTGCCGAGATGCCGTCTGTTTCCATTGACTACGGTGTCATGGAGCGGTCAGATAATGTACGGCTGGTACCGGTGGATATTGATTGGTCGGATGTAGGTAGCTGGGATGCGGTTTATGATGTTTCCGACAAGGATGCCGATGGCAATGTGATTGACGGGCAAGTACTGGCCCTTGGTTGCAGGAACAGTCTGTTGCGTGGAAAACGTCGTCTGCTTGCCGTTTCAGGTCTAGAAGACATCATTGCCGTGGAGACTGAAGATGCGATTCTATTGTGTCGACGCGGAGACTCTCAGTCGGTTCGCGATATTGTCGATGCTGTTAAGGTGCGCGGTGGTCGTGAACATATCGAACATATGACAGTCAAACGTCCCTGGGGAAGTTATACGGTATTGGAAGATCGTGATTCCGGTTACAAACTAAAACGGCTGGAAGTAAATCCGGGAGCCAGCCTGAGCTTGCAAAGTCATCAACACCGTTCTGAGCATTGGGTGGTTGTATCGGGCACTGCTACGGTAAGTGATGGTGATCGAACCTTTTCAGTAGAGAAGAATGAGAGCACCTTTATCCCTGTTGGCCAGCGCCACCAACTTGCCAATAAGGGGACAATACCGCTGAAGATTGTCGAGGTTCAGGTGGGCGACTATCTGGAAGAAGACGATATTGAACGATTTGAAGATCGTTATGGTCGAATGAAGTGAAGGGGAGATTAAAAAATGCGCAAGATAGCATTGATTACAGGTGTAACGGGTCAGGATGGAGCCTGCCTGGCGGAGTTTCTGCTGGAAAGCTTCCATACCTCTGGAGGAAGGCATCAAATCTGTCTATAGGGCTTATTGTGAAGAAGAAAATGAGCCGAAAAAGACGTGAGATGTTGAACTTAAATCCCTCTTTCTTGTCTAACAGCTCATATTCTTCTTACATCTTATGTTCCTTCATATTATTCTCCGCCGTTCCACGTTTTTTTCAGAGGAGGGAAGGATGAATGAGAATCCTGAGAGCTTCGGGTTTCGGGACATTCGTTGGCAGCAACTGCTTGCCAATTTCGAACATGCGCTTGCGAGCTTTTCCTCCGCCGTTGCTTTGGCGCTTGAGCGGCAGCTTTCTGATCTCGAAAAACAGGGGTTGATTCAGGCCTCTGCGTTTACTCATGAACTTGGCTGGAATGTAATGAAGGATTACCTGTTCTACCAAGGCGATGTCAGCATAACCGGCTCCCGGCATATGTGCTTGACAGGCTGATTGATGTTCTTGGCAATGATGAAAGGATTCAAAAAGTATGACTTTATGGCTCATGCGCTCTCGGCGCGGAAAGGCCCGGTTCCGATATTGATCTGTGTCTCGAAGCTTCGGGGCTTACATTCAGTGATCTCGCCGCGATAGAAACGAATATCGATGATCTTCTTTTGCCGTGGAAGGTAGATGTGTCGCTGAGGCATAAAATCGACAATCCTGCGCTGCTTACACACATACATCGGGTTGGCATTAACCTTTTGGAAAAATCCACATCTACAGCTCGGATGCAACAAGCCCATGACATCTAACATCTTGCGTTCTTTAGCCGTCTCACGTTTTAAGTCATGAAAGTAACTGTTTTCGGAATTGGTTATGTTGGCCTGGTGCAGGCGTCGATTCTGGCGGATGTCGGCCATCATGTCCTCTGTGTAGATGTGGATCAGGACAAGGTGGATCATCTGAAAAAAGGCGAGATTCCGATATTTGAGCCGGGCCTGAAGCCGGTTGTGGTTGAGAATTATGCGTCGGGTCGCCTTGACTTTACTACAGATGCTAAAGCGGGTGTTGATCATGCTGAAATTCAGTTTATTGCCGTGGGTACGCCGCCGGATGAGGATGGATCTGCTGATCTTCAGTATGTGCTGGCAGTAGCCGAAACGATAGCACTCTATATGCAGTCTCCGAAAATTGTCGTAGACAAAAGCACGGTCCCGGTTGGAACTGCTTCCAAAGTTGGAGCCAGAATTGCAAAAGTGCTTGCAGAGCGCGGTGTCGCACATGGCTTTCATGTCGTTTCTAATCCCGAGTTTTTGAAAGAGGGTTCTGCCGTCAAGGATTGCCAGCGGCCCGATCGTATTATTATTGGCACGGATAGCGATCAGGCTGCAGATGCCCTGCGCGAACTTTATGCGCCATTTAACCGCAATCATGATCGACTCTTTATCATGGATGCTCGCAGTGCGGAACTCACCAAATATGCCGCTAACTGTATGCTAGCTACCAAAATCAGCTTTATGAACGAGATGGCGAACCTGGCAGAGCATCTGGGTGCTGATATTGAGGCGGTTCGCCGGGGCATTGGTTCGGATAGTCGCATTGGCTATCAGTTTATTTATCCCGGATGTGGTTATGGTGGCTCATGTTTTCCGAAAGATGTGCAGGCTTTAATACGAACTGCCAATGATATTGGCTATGAAGCGGAAATTTTAAAGTCGGTTGAGGCTGTGAATTATCGTCAGAAAGAAAAGCTTTTTGAAATGATCAATGTACATTACCAGAATAATCTGAAGGGGAAAACAATCGCACTCTGGGGTCTTAGCTTTAAACCCAATACTAATGATATGCGTGAGGCTTCCTCGCGTGTGCTCATGCAGTCACTCTGGCAGGCCGGGGCAAAAGTTCAGGCATTTGATCCTGAGGCCATGCCTGAATGTAAGCGTATTTACGGTCAGCGGCCCGATCTGATCCTGATGAATGATGCCGAATCTGCCCTGAATGGTGCCGATGCTCTGGCCATCGTAACCGAATGGCCGCATTTTCGCGCCCCGGATTTTTCCACTATCAAAAACACCCTCAATAATCCGACCATCTTTGATGGCCGCAATCTTTTTGACCCGAAACAAATGAAAAAATCCGGAATCATCTATTATTCAATTGGAAGGGAAAGGAGCGGGGAGTAACGGTAAAGAAGGTAAAAAGTGAGATGTAAAATCTCCGGTTCAAGTTGTAGCCAGCGCCACAGCGATGTTTATCATCATTGGATCAAGCTGTACGCAGACCGGTGTTAAAAAATGCTCACTTGCAGTAGCAAACTCCGTTTTTTCGCCTTATCCTCAGAAGAACAGTGGCAACCTGTACAGCTACATACTATTTTACGATTGTGCTGAACAGGCACC
>CAYLYU010000009.1:0-1081 GCA_964387725.1 uncultured Zetaproteobacteria bacterium
GGAGGTCGGTGAAAAAAAGGGGCGTCACCACCCCCGCCGCCAGTTGCCTACAAACTGAAACGTTCTCCCAGATAGATGCGCCGGGCATCAGGATGATCAATAATTTCATTGGGCTCACCCTGCACGATAATATTTCCCATATTCATTAAATAAGCCCGGTCACAGATGGAAAGAGTGTCTCGAACATTGTGGTCTGTAATCAGGATACCTATGTCGCGTCGACGTAAGTCGGCAATAATTTTCTGTATGTCCTCAACAGCAATAGGGTCAACCCCGGCGAAGGGTTCATCCAGAAGCAGGAACCTGGGCTTGGTAACAAGTGCCCTGGCAATCTCCGTCCTTCTGCGCTGGCCACCCGATAGCGTATATGCCTTCTGGTGTTGCACCCCTTCAATGCCCAGATCGATAAGCAGGGCCTCCATCTCCTCTTCAATAATCTCTGGGGGTAATTTGAGTGTCTCAAATATAGCCAGAAGATTATCTCCCACCGTCAGGTTTCTGAAAACACTTGCCTCCTGGGGAAGGTAACCAATGCCGCGTCTGGCCCGCCGGTGCATAGAAAGTCTTGTAATCTCCTCAGAATCCAGGCGCACCTCGCCACCGTCTACGGAAACAAGACCACACATCATATAGAAGCAGGTTGTTTTTCCAGCCCCGTTAGGCCCCAAAAGTCCTACACACTCCCCGGAATAAACATCGAGGTTTACATCCTGAACAACATGTTTCTTCCGAAAGCTTTTATTAAGGTTTGACGCAGATAAATGATGGGCTGGACTCATAGTCTCAACTACCTGGGGGCCTGTTGGAGCACTTGTGGGGAATCTATGTGCACTTTCACCCGCCCTGATTTTCCCTGCAAGACACTAATCGAGTCTTCTTTTATTTTGTAAATGATTTTATCACCGTGGATCGTACCGCCTTTCTGGATAATTTCAGCATGCCCAGTCAATTCAACAACTCCCTGACTCTGATCAAGTGTCGCCTGGTCAGCTTTTCCATGCTTGTCTCCCATCCGAAGTGAAACATGACCACTTGCAGTAGCGTTGGTAATCCCCCTGGTGACACTACTTTGATTATACCG
>CAYLYU010000009.1:1181-4489 GCA_964387725.1 uncultured Zetaproteobacteria bacterium
ATGACAAGTCTCATTGTCCAAACTCCCAGCTTCCGGATCTATCATCCCTGATCCATACTTTCTCTTTCACCAGCAACCGTTGCTCCTGCCTGTGCACAATCATATTTCTCCCTTTTACTGTAATTCCCGTGCCGTTTAGGCGAAAGCTACCAGGAACACGAATCACATCATGATTGATGTCATAAATCAGCTTTTGACTGCGCAATTCCCACTCGCCGTACACGACAACGACATCTCCTTCAAAACGAACGTTTCGACTTGAGGAATCAAAAAAAGCGCTTTGGCTATGAACAGGTACTTGTAACCCGGCTTTGGTAAACAAATCAAGTTGTGGAATATCCATATCAAGGTTGCCGCCCGATTGTCGTTTCGCTGATTTGGCCTGTAAACGCCAGACCAGACGATCACCTTCCCGTTCCACGAGCAAGGGCTTGTCTATCTCTGTCACTGCCTCCTGTGGTAATTTCTGAGTCGTTTCCTGATGATCTGGCTCAGCAATCCATAGCAGAACCCCTCCCGATATCAGGCTGCCAATAGAAATGACCAGAAAGGTCCACTTCAACCATGTGCGCAATTCAGGTCGGCCACCCGCAATCGGCAGGAGAAAGCCCATAGGGAACATCCATGACCTGACACCAGGCTCCGGTAGCCAGAATCAACCCCTCGACAGCCTGACGAACGGCACCATCACCTCCGGTAAAATCCGAAATCCAGTCAACATGGTTTCGTAGCGCATGGTGAGCATCTGCGGGCGCCATGCTGAATCCGCAAGCGCGCATAGCTGGCAAATCCACCACATCATCTCCCATAAATGCACAGGCACTCCCCTCCACTCTAGCCAGATTCAGCAAGTGATCCAGACCTTCCCTTTTATCCTTGCTCCCCTGCACAACCAGGCGAATTCCCAATTCTTCTGCTCGAACCTGAACAACACCGGAAGAGCGCCCGGTTAATATACCCACCTGAATACCGGCACGTTGTGCAAGTTTGATTCCGTGCCCATCTCGCACGTTAAACCCTTTAAATTCCTCTCCGTTATTTCCAAGAATAATCCGACCATTGGTCAGCACCCCATCTACATCCAGAATAAGCAAGCTTATATTGGCTGCTCCTTGTAAGGGAAACGTTTTATATGCCGATGTCACAAGACACCAGCCTGCAGCAGATCATGCATATGGATAGCCCCAATGGTCTCCCCTCCTTCATTGATGACAAACAACACTGTTATCTTACGCTCTTCCATCACTCTCAAGGCCTCCGAAGCCAAATGATCTTCGCCAATTTGTTGAGGATTTCGATGCATAAATTCACCGACATCTCTACGAGGGTCAACCCTTCCAGCCTGTAATATCCGACGTAAATCACCATCACTGATACACCCTGTAAGGTGGCCATTCTCCGTAATGCCGGCAATCCCCATATCGCCGGAACTCATGATTATGATAGCTTCAGATAAAGGGGTGCCAATATCCGCCAACGGCAAGCTTTGCCCGGAATGCATCAATTCACTAACCCGAAGCAAGCGTTTTCCCAGGTTTCCGGCAGGATGAAAGCTGGCAAAATCTTCGGGCCTGAGGCCGCGCTGCTCTAATACAACCACAGCCAGAGCATCACCAAGAGCAAGAGCCGCGGTTGTAGAGGCCGTTGGAGCAAGGTTCAGGGGGCATGCCTCCAAGGCTACAGGGACATGGAGCACCATATCCGCATGTCTAGCAAGCGTGGCATCTTTGTTGCCGGTAATAGCAATTAATGTTATTCCCAATCTTTTGATTGGTGGCAGGAGCCCCAGAAGCTCGGATGTTTCACCACTATGAGATAAGGCCAGCAGTATATCGGAGCACGTAATCATGCCAAGGTCACCATGCTGGGCCTCGGCAGCATGCACAAAAAATGCCGGAGTACCGGTTGACGCAAATGTAGCTGCAATTTTTTTGGCGATAATGCCGGACTTGCCCATGCCAACGACGATCAACCGGCCCTGCAAGCCCAGAATACACTTAACCGCGCGTGCGAAATCACTTTCAATAGCCAGACTCACATCATGCAGTGCCTGAGCCTCTATCCGAATGACTTCCCTTGCACTTTCCAGCCATTGATCAGGCAATTCACCGCCAGACATCAGCTCCAGGCCAAATTCCCGGTTGTATACTCCAGACGGGCCAACAGATGATTCTTCAAGGCCAGAAAATGAACCATCTCTTTCTTCGGAACAGGTTGAACAGAAGGACTTTTAATGGTTAAAGGGTTTACGGCACGACCCCGTATCCGAAATTCAAAGTGCAGATGTGGCCCTGTAGCAAGTCCACTCATACCCACATAACCGATCACCTGCCCCTGCCTGACCTGTTTGCCTCTGCGTAGCCCTCTGGCGTAACGGCTCAGATGCGCATAGCTGGTTGTGTGAGCAGAGTTTTTGTGCCTGATCTTGATATAACGACCATAGCCACCCTTTCTCCCCTTATAGGCAACTCGCCCGTCACCTACTGCACGTATCGGCGTACCCGACCGGGCTGCATAATCCACACCCTTGTGAGCCCTGGTATAACCCAGAACCGGGTGCTTGCGCCTGGAACTAAAACGGGAGGATATCCGTGAGAACTTCACCGGCGAACGAAGATATGCCTTGCGCAAATTCTTGCCATCCGGTGTAAAATAATCTGCATTGCTACCTTTTTGTGTAAATCGCACTGCCTGGTAACCATGCCCCTGATTAATAAATTCGGCAGCAAGGATTGTTTTCCCGAGCGCCTTGCCATTGGCATCAAAAGTTTCTTCCAGGAGAACCTTAAATCGGTCGCCTTTTCTCAAGTCTCTGCCAAAATCGATATCCCAGGAAAAAATTTCAACCAGGTTCATCGTAGTGCGATCATCCATTCCGGAACGTGCCGCATCAATAAACAGGTTATCGTTAATAATGCCTTCTATAGTGCCGGTGCGCGTACTGGCCTGACGGGGCTCAATTGTCGCATTCCAGCCTCCATTTTTCGGTCGAAGATGCAATATCCTCTCAGCATCCACCTGATAATAAACATTCATCTCACCATCAACCGGCCGCCTGGACCATTCATTCCCGGCCCGTACCCTACGGAGGGAAAAAACCTTCTCTGCCGCACGCACGATGTCAGCCGCATCACCGATAGAAAAACCCAGCTTGGCCAGGACAATCTGTGTTGTATCCCCTGCCCTGAGAAGCACTCGCTGTTCCCGCATCTCCCGGTTAACAGGCAGGGTTTTAGCTGGTATCCATTCCTCCAGGAATGCAGGGTTAACGCTTGCCCTGACGCCTTCACCGCTACCAAGAAGAGCAA
>CAYLYU010000009.1:4589-6560 GCA_964387725.1 uncultured Zetaproteobacteria bacterium
TTTCCCTGGGAAGCTTCCAGTAGCCCTGCATGATATTCGCACCACGTGCCAGGATTTCTCCATCCTCGGCAATTTTCACTTCAACACCTTCAACCACTTTGCCAATCGTCCCCAGACGACGATCATCATATGGGTTCACGCTGATCAAAGGTGAAGATTCGGTCAGTCCGTATCCCTCCATCACCCGCAAACCAATACCCTCGAAGAATTCAGCCACATCCACACCCAGGGGGGCCCCACCCGAAACCATAAACCTCACTCTTCCGCCAAACCGATCACGAACCTTCTGGCCCACAAGTCGATCAAGCAATCCATAAACCAGACCGTTCCACCACGAAAGGCTTCCCTGACTGGCTTTTTGGGCAAGACGAAGGAACATATAAAACATCCTGCGCTTGGTGGCCGGCTGCTTCGCCACCTGGCCCCGAATTCTATTCATCACCACTTCAAGCATCCGTGGCACGGTTACCAGCACTGTGGGCCTGGCCTCAGCCATGTTCTTGGCCACTGTATCGGGACGCTCGGCAAAGGCTACAGAAATGCCGAAGGAATAAGGCAGGAAATGGCCGGCCATACGTTCCAGACTGTGCGCCAGAGGGAGAAAGGAAAGCATCTTGTCATCTTCAAAAAACTCAACTACGTTGGGAACGGCTTCAAGATTGGCCATAAGGTTCCCGTGCGAAAGCATCACGCCTTTGGGGTTTCCCGTTGTGCCGGATGTGTAGACAAGAGTTGCCAGCGTATCGCGAGTTAGTTTTTTCATCCGTTTTTTCAGGCCGGATTCATCCACCTCTCCTGATTCCAGTTCATTGAAATCGTGTAGCAATACTTCGTCACTGGCTATGTCCTCAAGCGCATATACCGACTTTATACCCGAACAGGAAGTGATCGCTTCCAGCAAGCGCTTAAGCACTTTTCCACCTGAGGCAAAGACAATATGAACGCCGGCATTTTCGAGAACAAAGGCCATATCCTGAGGACGAAAGGAGCAGTACAAAGGAACGGTGACTGCACCAACACTCAGAATAGCATAATCGCACACAGCCCACTCCGGCCTGTTTTCCATCAACAGGCCCACCCGCTCACCAGGTTTAACGCCGATTCGTATAAGGCCGGAGGCGACATGGCGAATGCGGCTGGCCAGTTGTTCATAGCTTATCGGAACGTAGCCTTCTGCTTCCCTGTACCACTGAGCTGGAGAAGCCAGCATGCGGTTTGCAGTCGCAAAAAAGAGCTGCGGCAGACCTGGCGCACTTCGAATGGACTCACGATGAATTGTCATCGTAGCCTGTTTCCTGACAACAAATACCGCATTATTATCCTCCTGTCAGGCCACCTTTTATGCATGCACAAAAGGTATGAACCTTTTTAGAATCGATTGACCTCATAGCCACACTGTTCATACTTAGCAAGTTACTATTCTTCTGCAAGACATTTCCTCGGGGAGGGTGTCATGGCCAAGCATATTTGCATCATCGGGGGCAGCGGCTTCGTGGGGCACGCTATTACGCAAGCAGCGCGTGTGCAGGGACACCATGTTACTGTTGCCTGTCGCCATCCGGAACGTGCCCGAAACATTTTGACCGACGGCGTTCGCTTAAGCCGTGTAGACATCACTGATGGAAGCGGGCTTGCCGAGGCTATTTCCGGTTCAGATTGTGTCATCAACCTTGTTGGCCTGTTGTTTGAAAAGGGCCGCTACTCCTTCGAAGCTACACATGTTCAGGGCACTTCACATGTGCTGGATATCTGTAAAAACCTGGGTATTAAGCAATATATTCATATGAGCGCCCTTGGGGCAGACCAGGGCTCTGAAAGTGCCTACGCGCGCACCAAAGCGGCGGCTGAAGATAATGTGCGAAACAGTAATCTGAAGTGGACTATTTTCCGACCCTCGATCATCTATGGAGCAGGTGACTCTTTTTTTAACACCTTCAAACAGATTTCCCGAATCCCACCCATGCTTCCGGT
>CAYLYU010000009.1:6660-10073 GCA_964387725.1 uncultured Zetaproteobacteria bacterium
GCTGCTGTAGCCTTTCCTGCTGTTGCCTGGTTTTTCGATGCAGGCTTTATCGCCAGCTTCAGTATGTTAATTTTTGGCCTTACGGTAATCATCCGTCATTCGAGTAATATTCAGCACCTGCTGGACGGCACTGAGCCAACCATTGAGCAGGATCGCTAGGCCGGCACCTGTTGCGAAGCAGAAAACGGTGTGCCATGCTCAGCGCATGCTTGATGGAGATTGACCAGATGAGGTTGAGTTATCTTTTCAGGAGCGTATGGCTCATGGTGGCGTTTTTGTTGATAACGCCCGTGTTGGTGTGGGCTGAATCCGGATCAAACCCTCAACAACCCGGCACTATCAACCTGAAACTGGATATCAGCCAACCTTATATCGTCAGAAAGGGCGACACCCTCTGGGATATTGCCAGTCATTTCTTCAGAGATCCAAAAAAATGGCTCAAAGTTTGGGAAAAAAACCTTTACATCACCAATCCGGATCTCATTTATCCGGGTAACAAGATATGGTTTGACGACAACAAGGTAGCCTCTACCGGCGGACTTACTACCATTCGCCCCATTCCGGAAATCAAGCTGAAAAAGCTGGAGCGGTTGGAGACACCGATCGATCCAAGTCTGCTGCTAACATCGCTGGCCCGACAGGACTTTATTCAGGCCGAAGAGATGCAGGGTGTTGGCTATATTCTTGATTCAGAGGATGAACGCATCAATTTCGGAAGCAATGACCGGGTTTACCTGAGACTGGAAACCCCGGCAGATGAAGGAGATACCTTTGACATTTTCCGGACTGCCGATCCGATTCGGGATCCGGAGTCAAACGATATAGTTGGCACCCTCGTCTTGCATATGGGTCAGGTTGAGATCACCTCTCAATCCGGCAACATCTATCGAGGACGCATCACCAAATCTTTTGAGGAAATCTCCAGGGGTGACCGTCTAAAGCCAGCACGTGATATCAACACCCGCATTGTCCCCACCTACCCTTCCGAGAAGCTGAACGGAAGGATTCTCTATATTCGCAATAATGCCGCCGAGGCAGGCCAACATCAGATCGTTGGAATCGACCTCGGGATACGCGATGGTATGCAGCCGGGAAGTATACTATCTATTCACCGCGTTGGCAGATTTATTCAGGATACGGTGACAGGAGAAACAGTTCAGCTCCCCGGAGAAGTTATCGGTGAAATCATGGTGCTGGTTCCGCAGGAAATCGCCTCGATTGCGATCATCACCAAGTCCACAGCTGCCATCAATATCGGAGATAGCGCCCACAGCCAAACTGGAAAATAATTGTCAGCAGCATCTGAGCCACATATTTCAGATTCGACTGTGCACTGGCTTCGTCTGCATCTAACCAGAGGCATTGGCCCGAAGCTGGCACTCAAGCTGGTGGAAGCCTGCGGCTCTGCTGCCAACATTTGGAAAATGGGGCGAAATGAGTGGCGTAAGATTAATGGGTTTGGCCCCAAACTTTGCACTGTCCTCGAAGCAAGCTGCCTTGGCGCAGCGGAAAAAATGCTGGCAGAATGCATGCGCCGCAATATTCACCTTCTTTGTCCGGAAGATTCAGCCTACCCTGCCAATTTAAGCACTTTGGATGATTCACCTTTGATCCTGTTTGCTGCAGGGGATATTAGTTGCCTGCACAGCAGACAAATGCTTGCTGTGATCGGTGCTCGGCATGCCAGCCGTGAAGGCATACTTCTCACCAAACGCTGGTGTCATTTCTTATCCGATCGGAATGTGTGCATTATCAGCGGCATGGCCTGCGGCATTGACCAGGCCGCTCACAATGGTGCTCTTTCAGGCTCATCACCCACCATTGCCGTTCTGGGGTGTGGGCTGGGTGCTCTAAGTTCTTCTCAACAGCCTTTGGTTCGATCCATCGCTGAACAGGGTTGTGTGCTCAGTGAGTATTTGCCATCCATGGCTGCAAAACCCGAACACTTCCCCCAGCGTAACCGTATCATCAGTGCTCTTTCACAAGCGACCCTGATTATGGAAGCAGGCATGAGATCAGGGTCTCTGATTACGGCCAGGCTGGCCGGCGAACAGGGTAAGGACGTTATGGCTGTGCCCGGCTCTGTACTCACCACAAATCATGCCGGCTGTCACCACCTCATTCGTGATGGCGCTATTCTGATTGAATCGGCAAAAGGCGTATTATCCGCCATGTCGTGGAACGCGGCGGCAGCTATAAAATGCAGAGCTAATACCTATTCAGCAGCGAATGATGATGAGTTAAGCCTTTTACAGACTCTTGCCGGAGAAAGCATGGATATTGATCATCTGGCAGAAATTTGCGGCTTGACCGTGCCCGACCTTTCCCCCATCTTGCTGCGCCTTGAGCTGCAGGGCGTAATCGAACGTCTCCCGGGCAGCCGTTATATTTTATCCGTGGAGTTACATTAAACATGAGTGCAGTTGTTGTTGTAGAATCTCCTGCTAAGGCAAAAACCATCGAAAAATATCTTGGTAAGGGATATAAAGTACTGGCCTCTTATGGACATGTTCGCGCCTTTCCGAAAAAAGACGGCTCAGTCGATCCTGATAATGATTTCGCTATTAAATATCAAGTTATTGCTGACAAGAAAAAACGTCTGGATGCTATCGACAATGCCCTGAAAAAAGCTGAAGCCCTGATTCTTGCCAGCGATCTGGATCGCGAAGGTGAAGCTATCGCCTGGCATGTAGCTGAGGTTCTTCTTCAGCGCGGAACACTGGAAGGCAAACAGGTTCGGCGCATCACATTCAATGAGATCACCAAGAAAGCGATCAATGAAGCGATTGAACAACCAACCGAAATCGATATGCAACTGGTCGATGCCCAACAGGCTCGCAGTGCGCTGGATTATCTGGTTGGTTTTACTCTCTCACCGCTGCTATGGCGCAAGATACGCAGTGGCTTATCGGCCGGACGCGTGCAATCCGTGGCGCTGCGTCTGATCTGTGAACGCGAACAGCTTATCCGTGATTTTAAACCAAGAGAATTCTGGACTGTTGAAAATGATTGTGAGGCCAACAGCAAGAATTTTCCGGCCCTCTTGCACGCAGTGGAAGGAAAGAAACTGGGCAAGTTTGCCATTACGGATAGCGTCAATGCCAAATTGATGGCAAGCAGAGTGAAAGACGCCTCTTTTACTGTTACGGATATTCAGAAGAAACAGCTAAGGCAACAACCTGCACCGCCGTTTATCACCACTACACTGCAGATGGACGCAGCACGAAAACTCGGTTTTACTGCAAGAAAAACCATGCAAATTGCCCAGAAGTTATACGAAGGTATTGAAGTGAATGGAGAGCCGGTCGGCCTGATCAGCTACATGCGAACCGATTCATTATCACTGTCCGAGGATGCCCTTGCTGATATGCGCGCACATATCATCAACACCTATGGCGAAAAATATCTGCCGG
>CAYLYU010000009.1:10173-14795 GCA_964387725.1 uncultured Zetaproteobacteria bacterium
ATGACAAGGAACGACTGTTGCCTCCGTTGGCAATTGGCGACACTGTCGCGATCAAACAATCTGATGCCAGACAACATTTTACCGAGCCCAAGCCAAGGTTTTCTGAAGCTACCCTGGTAAAGGATCTGGAGTCCCATGGTATCGGGCGCCCCTCCACATATGCCTCGATCCTGAATGTACTGCGTGAACGTGAATATGTGGAGATGAACAAGAAACGCTTTCTGCCAACCGATACCGGCGAATGGGTAAACAAGTTTCTGGTCGCCTCATTCAACAACATCGTTGATACGAAATTTACTGCCTCCGTGGAAGCAAAACTCGATGCTGTGGCACGTGGAGAAATAGGATGGAAATCTGTGCTGCGGGAATTCTGGGGGCCGTTCAAGGAAATCGTGGATGCGGCCGCAAAGGCTGAACGCCCGACTGAAGAAACAGATGAAGCCTGCCCGGAGTGCGGTAAACCAATGGCCATCAAACTGGGACGTTACGGAAAATTTCTGGCCTGCACGGGTTATCCTTCCTGCAAGGTTGCCAAACCTTTGAACGGTAAAAGTAAGGAGCAGGCTGAACCGGAAATTTCCGACCAGAAATGTGATAAATGCGGCGCGCCAATGGCTATTAAAACAGGACGTTATGGAAAGTTTCTGGGTTGCTCAGCCTACCCCGAGTGCAAAAACATCCAGCCGATGGAGAAGCCGAAAGATACCGGCATTGCCTGTCCCGAATGCGGCAACGGCACATTCCTGGAGAAAAAATCGAGACGTGGCAAAATATTCTATTCCTGCTCGAAGTATCCGAAGTGCAAGAATGCGCTTTGGAATAAACCGGTCGATCGCACCTGCCCCGAATGTAAGGCTCCCTTTGTTACCGAAAAGATAACCAGGCGAAATGGTGCTGAACATGTTTGTGCTAGCGAAGCCTGCAACTGGAAAGAGCCTCTCTCGTCTGACAAGAAGGCAGCCTGACCCCGACTTGAGGACAACCGTTGTCCCGCTGATAAAGGCTGGCGCAGCTGATCTGGAAGACATTTATGCCCTGAATGTCACGTCCTTTTCCGAAATGTGGTCACGCAAGTCTCTGGCAGATGCCCTGGACATGGGATTTGATTTTCGTATTCATCGACTCAGGGGAAATCAGCTCGCGGCCTATTACCTTGGTCATGATGTTATGGAGGAGGTGCAGATTCTACAGCTTGCCGTCGCCACCCCGTTTCGCAGGCACGGCCTTGCCAGCCGGATCATGCAGCAAATACTCGAAGAAAAAGATCAGCTTGGTATGCTCAGTGCCTTTCTCGAAGTTCGTGCCAGCAATCGAATCGCTCAACGTCTATATAAAGGCCTTGGCTTTTCCTATAGCGGCAAGCGAAAGGCTTATTACAAGACTTCATGCATCCCCGGTCAACGTGAGGATGCTTTGTTGATGGCGCGTAAATTTTAAAACACTAAAACCCTCTGTTTTTATAAGGATTACCGGCATGTTTGCTTGACACTTTCCAAACCTCTACCTAGTTTCGGCGGCACTTCAAAGCAGTGAAGTTCCAAAGGAAACGGATTGCAGATATGAGTAAAATGACAGGGGCAGAAATCTTCGTCGAGTGCCTGAAAGAAGAGGGTGTCGAACTGGTTTTCGGTTATCCCGGCGGCGTCGTGCTTCCCATTTATGACGAAATTTTCAAGCACAATTATTTCCGGCATGTTCTGGTTCGACATGAGCAAGCCGCCCTGCATTCAGCCAACGGGTACGCCCGTGTGTCAGGAAAATGTGGCGTGGCACTGGTCACTTCCGGTCCCGGCGCAACCAACACGGTAACAGGATTGGCAGATTCTTATATGGATTCGATCCCAACCGTCTGCTTCACCGGACAGGTTCCTTCCACCATGATTGGTAACGATGCCTTTCAGGAAGCAGACATCGTGGGCATTACCCGTTCTGCTACTAAACACAATTTCCTGGTCAAACGTGTCGAGGATCTGGCCCTGACGATCAGGCAAGCCTTCCACATCGCTACAACTGGCAGGCCCGGTCCGGTTCTGGTGGATATCCCCAAGGATATCGGCCTGGCTGTCTGTGAATTTCATTACCCTGGAACGGTGGATATGCGCTCCTATAAACCTGTCGTGTCCGGACATCCGGGTCAGATAAAAAGAGCCATTAATATGATGTTGAAGGCAAAACGCCCGGTATTTTATACCGGAGGCGCCATCAACGGCTGCCCCGGAAGTGCTGAACTGCTAACCCGGATGGTTCAGGAACTAAACTTTCCAATTACTCAGACCCTGATGGGCCTGGGCGGATTCCCCCACGACAACAGCCAATTTCTGGGCATGCTGGGCATGCACGGAACCTATGAAGCCAATATGGCCATTTCTCATTGTGACCTGCTTATTGCCATCGGGGCGCGTTTTGATGATCGGGTGACCGGGAAACTTGAGGCATTTGCTCCGGATGCACGGATTATTCATGTCGATGTAGACCCTTCCTCAATCTCCAAGAATGTCCATGCGCATATGCCTATTGTAGGTGATGTAAAATGCGTATTGGAACAGTTCCTGAATGCCCTGGAGACAAAAGGCGCAATTCCGAACAGCGATGCTTTAGCCGTATGGTGGAATCAAATTAACAAATGGCGAGAAAAAGATTGCCTTGCCTTTACGCAGGATGCTGACAGCCCTATCAAACCACAATATGTGGTCCAACAGCTTTTTGAATATACACATGGAGATGCCATTATCACTACTGAAGTGGGCCAGCATCAAATGTGGGCAGCCCAACACTATGGTTTCAAGAAACCTCACCGCTGGCTGACTTCCGGCGGCCTGGGCACAATGGGCTACGGACTACCGGCAGCCATAGGCGCGCAACTTGCTTTTCCTGATGAGACAGTGATCGATATCGCAGGGGACGGATCCATTCAGATGAACATTCAGGAACTGAGTACAGCCATCCAGTACAAATTACCTGTAAAGGTAGCGATCCTGAACAACGGTTATCTGGGTATGGTACGTCAGTGGCAGGAGATGTTTTACGAATCCCGTTATTCACACTCATACTTTGATTCCCTGCCAGACTTTGTAAAACTTGCTGATGCCTATGGTGGAGTTGGCCTTCGTATTGAGGAACCAGATGATGTCGGCCCGGCCATCGAAAAAGCTCTGGCCATTCGAGACAGGTTTGTGATCATGGATTTTGCTGTTGCCAAGCAGGAAAATGTTTTCCCCATGGTTCCGGCCGGCGCAGCACTCAATGAGATGATTCTGGAATGAAACATACTATCGCAGTTCTCGTCGAAAATGAGTTCGGTGTCCTGACAAGGATTGCCGGCCTGTTCTCTGCCCGTGGATATAATATTGAAAGCCTCAGCGTTGCCCCAACAATGGATGATACCTTAAGCCGTATGACGCTGGTAACACGGGGCGATGAGCGGGTCATTGAGCAAATAAAAAAACAACTTAATAAGCTTATACCGGTTATTAAGGTTGAAGACCTGACCCGACTGGCTCACATGGAACGTGAACTGATGCTGATCAAGGTTGGAGCCGAAGCCGATACACGGGCCGAGGTTTTACGCATGGCCGAAATCTTCCGCGCTAATGTGGTGGACGTATCTGAGAGCAGTTACACGATGGAAATTACGGGCAAAGCTGACAAGCTTGAAGCCTTTCTCCGGATGCTCCGGCCCCATGGTGTTATTGAAGTAGTGCGCACCGGGCCCGTTGGCATGGGTCGTGGTGCCAGGGGCATGGATTCCTAACCCGTTCAGCTCAGCTAATAACTATACAATCGAGACCCCCTAAACCGGAAACTTCCCAGTTCAGGGGGTCGGTCATATCCAATCAGGCTACTTTATCTTCCTTGTCCGGTGATGATGACTCCTCCTGGACTACCTCAGCGACTTTCTCTTTTGTAGCAGCAGCAACTTGCTGTTCAAGTATCTCTGATGCCGGCTTGGGAATGAAACGTTTGGCCATGCCGGTTCCTGCAGGCAAAAGGCGTCCAAGAATAACATTCTCCTTTAATCCCTTAAGCCAGTCCACCTTGCCTGCCAGAGCGGCTTCAGTGATCACTCGCGTCGTTTCCTGGAAGGATGCAGCCGAGATGAATGACTCTGTAGATAGAGATGATTTGGTAATTCCCAGCAGGACAGGTTCAAATTTGGCTGGACGTTTACCTTCAGCTTCCAGTTTTCGATTTTTAATCAACACGTTCTTGCGATCAGCCTGCTCTCCCGCAATAAAAGTACTGTCCTGCTGCTCTGTGATAATAACCTTGCGCATCATCTGACGCACAATCACTTCAATATGCTTGTCGTTAATCTTCACACCCTGCAGGTGGTAGACCTCCTGAACTTCATCAACCAGATACTTGGCCAGCGCCTCAACACCAAGAACTCGCAGAATATCGTGCGGAGCAGTTGAACCTTCCATCAGATGCTCGCCCTTTCGAACCCGGTCACCCTCCTGGACAATAATATGACCCCCTTTCGGAATAAAATATTCTTCAGGGTCATTGTCATTATCCTGAGTGACAATAACTCTCCTCTTGCCACGCAAATCCTTACCAAAGGATACCACACCATCAATTGCAGAAATCAGGGCATGATCCTTGGGTTTGCGTGCCTCGAA
>CAYLYU010000009.1:14895-25583 GCA_964387725.1 uncultured Zetaproteobacteria bacterium
GATATCTTGCGGCTATCCCCCGGCTGAATCACTACCCGATCAGTAAGCCCGGTAACATCATCAGCCTGCTCTCGCATCGTACGACCCTCTTCAAGATCCATATAACGAATCTTTCCCTCAATTTCGGACACGATTGGCATGGTGTACGGATCCCATTCGACCAGCATTTGCCCGGCCTTAACCTTCTCAGCAGCCTGCACACGCAGTCGGGCCCCGTATGGAATCTTGTGACGTTCTCTCTCGTTCCCCTTGGCATCCAGAATCGCCATTTCGGTATGCCGGTTAATCACAGCATTAGAGCCGCCCTGATCATGAACCAGCACTTCATGATACAGCTTTACCTTACCAGCCACCTTGGCCTCAATATGCGCTACCTCCGCCGAGCGGGCGGCAGTTCCACCAATATGGAAAGTACGCATCGTTAACTGCGTTCCCGGCTCACCAATACTCTGGGCAGCGATCACACCTACTGCTTCACCGATATTTACTGGTACACCGTGGGCAAGATCCCTGCCGTAACAGGAAGCGCAAACACCATCATCTGCCTCACAGGTCAAAGCTGAGCGTATACGCACAGATTCAACAGCCGCATCATCCAGTTTGGAAACCAGCTCCTCATTTAACATGGTGTTGGCCGGAATAATTTCCTCACCCGAAACAGGGTCAATGGCCTGTTCCAGCAAGACGCGGCCCAACACACGCTCAGAGAGCGGATCCACAATCTCTCCCCCTTCGACATGCGGGGTGATGGTAATCCCCTCTTTGGTACCACAATTCTGGATGGTGATAATGCAATCCTGTGCAACATCGACCAGCCTGCGGGTAAGATAACCGGAATTAGCTGTTTTCAAGGCAGTGTCTGCTAAACCCTTGCGTGCTCCATGTGTTGAAATAAAATATTGCAGAACAGTCAAGCCTTCGCGAAAATTTGCGGTAATCGGTGTTTCGATAATAGAGCCGTCCGGTTTTGCCATCAAACCACGCATACCGGCAAGCTGACGAATCTGTTGAGCAGAACCTCGAGCACCGGAATCAGCCATCATGAAAACAGAGTTGAAACTTTTGGCTTCTTCCTCTCTGCCATCAGCAGACTTAAGAATGTCTGTAGAAAGGTTCTCCATCATGGCGCGTGCCACTGCTTCTGTTGTATGTGTCCACAGATCAACCACCTTATTGTATCTCTCGCCCTTGGTAATAAGTCCATCAGCATATTGTTTCTGGACAACCTTAACCTGCTTCTCAGCTTCGTTGACCAGGTTTGCTTTTTCCGGTGGGACAGTAACATCATCCAGTGCGAATGAAGTCCCGGATCTGGATGCGTAGGTATAACCAAAAACCATCAACTGGTCTGCCAGCAATACGGTTGCCTTGTTACCAGCTTCCCGGTAACAACGCTCGATAAGATCTGCAACCTCGCGTTTGTTGAGCTCCTTGTTGACGCAGGAAAAAGGCATGACCTCTGGCACGATCGTGGACAGGATAGCCCGGCCAACGCTTGTCTCTTCACGTACACCCCGAATTCGGCAAACAATCCGACTGTGTATGTCAACTTTCCCTGCGTCAAATGCCCGTACAACCTCTTTGGCTGAGGAAAACACCATGCCTTCACCGGCACCAAACGGTAGCGACCGCGTCATATAATAAAGTCCCAAAACAATATCCTGAGTTGGTACGATGACAGGTTTTCCCGTAGCCGGAGACAATATATTGTTGGTAGACATCATCAACGCTCTTACTTCGGCCTGCGCCTCCACAGACAAAGGCACATGCACTGCCATCTGATCGCCATCAAAATCAGCATTGAAAGCTGTGCATACCAGCGGGTGTAGTTGAATTGCCTTGCCTTCGACCAGAAGTGGCTCAAAGGCCTGAATGCCCAGACGATGCAGGGTTGGTGCCCGGTTCAACATGATAGGATGCTCAACAATCACCTCGGCAAGGATATCCCACACCTCGGGAATTCCCTGCTCAACAAGCTTCTTGGCAGCCTTGATTGTCGTCGCAAGTCCACGCATTTCCAGTTTGTGATAAATAAACGGCTTAAAGAGCTCCAGCGCCATTTTTTTCGGCAAACCGCACTGGTGCAGTTTTAATTCAGGCCCGACAACAATGACCGAACGTCCTGAGTAATCCACCCGTTTTCCTAACAAATTCTGACGAAAACGTCCCTGTTTGCCCTTGATGACATCTGATAAAGACTTGAGAGGCCTGCGACTGTGGCCTGTTATGGGCTTGGAACGCCGGTCATTATCAAAAAGCGCATCAACCGACTCCTGTAGCATCCGCTTCTCGTTACGGGTAATAATTTCAGGAGCCTTAAGCTCCAGCAGTCTTTTCAAGCGGTTGTTCCGATTGATGACCCGCCTGTATAGATCATTCAAATCCGAAGTTGCAAAGCGTCCGCCATCAAGGGGAACCAGTGGCCTGAGTTCAGGTGGCAAGATCGGAATAACCTCCAGCACGATCCATTCGGGTTTGTTGCCGGAATCAAGTACAGCCTCAACAGTTTTCAATCGCTTGGTGAGCTTGGCCAGTTTGGTTTCAGCCTTGGTAGCTGCTATCTGTGCCCTGAGGCTCTGGCTTTCCTCTTTCAAATCCATGTTCTTAAGCATTTCACGGATCGCCTCTGCACCCATGCCGACGCGGAACTCCTCACCGTATTCCTCAAATGCCTCCAGATACTCTTCCTCGGTCATGATCTGATACTGCTCCAGAGGAGTCAGTCCAGGATCCAGAATAACGTAGGATTCAAAGTAGAGAATTCTCTCCAGCTCCTTGAGAGTCTTATCAAGTAAAAGACCTATCCTGGAAGGAAGGCTTTTCAGGAACCAGATGTGCGCCACTGGCGAAGCAAGGTCAATATGCCCCATACGTTCACGCCGAACCTTGGACTGAATGACTTCTACGCCACATTTTTCACATACTACGCCGCGATGTTTTAAGCGTTTATATTTGCCACACAGGCACTCGTAGTCCTTGATAGGACCAAAAATCTTAGCGCAAAAGAGTCCATCGCGTTCAGGTTTGAAAGTCCGGTAATTAATTGTTTCCGGTTTTTTTACTTCACCGTACGACCATGACCGTATTTTCTCCGGACTGGCAATGCTGACACGGAGTCCATTGAAGTCCTCCACCAGGCTTGGTTTCTGGAACATCTTCAGAAGTTGATGCATGGCTTACGCCTCCTGCACGGGTTTGTCTTTTTTAATGAGCTCCAAATCGATCGCCAAGGCACTCAGTTCCTTGGTGATAACGTTGAAGGACTCCGGTATTCCGGCCTCAAAATTCATATCACCCTTCACAATGGACTCATACAGTTTGCTGCGACCTGCAACATCATCTGACTTCACAGTCAGCATCTCCTGAAGCGTATGTGCTGCCCCATAGGCCTCCAGTGCCCACACTTCCATCTCACCCAGGCGCTGGCCACCAAATTGAGCCTTGCCACCAAGTGGCTGTTGCGTAACCAGAGAGTAAGGGCCGGTGGAACGTGCATGAATCTTCTCATCGACAAGATGATGTAGTTTAAGTATATACATGTATCCGATCGTCACAGGGTGATTAAAACTTTCACCGGTGCGCCCGTCGAATAATTTTGCCTGTCCGCTTAGCGGTAATTCAGCCAGATCCAGCATATCCCTGATCTGACCCTCTGTCGCTCCGTCAAAAACAGGGGTGGCAATAGGAACTCCCCTTTTCAGCTGATGAGCCAGAGCACGCAACTCATTCATATTCATATCCTTGATGGATGCGCGTGCCTTTGTATCGACATCGTAAATACTCAACAGCAACTTCTTCAGTTCATCCTGCTTGGGGTTGGATTCCAGCAAGGCAGAAACTTTGTTGCCAAGTTCTCTTGCCGCCCAACCCATATGAATTTCCAGAATCTGACCGATGTTCATCCGGGAGGGAACACCCAGGGGATTAAGAACAATATCAATAGGCGTTCCATCTTCTGTAAACGGCATGTCTTCTTCCGGAACAATAACGGAAATAACGCCTTTATTACCGTGGCGACCAGCCATTTTATCTCCCGGCTGCAATTTACGCTTCACTGCCAGAAAAACCTTGACTATCTTGATGACGCCGGGCATGAGCTCTGAGCCTTCCCGAACTTTGCTTACTTTCTCTTCAAAGCGACCTTCCAGACGCTCACGCTCACGATCCATCGCTTCCAGTATAGAGGCGATACGCTCATTCACATCATCATCCTGAACCGAAATAACAGACAAATCCCGAAGATTCAGTTCAGAAAGAGACGATTTCTCAAGAACACCCCCTTTTCTTAGACCTGGTGCCTTGGCAACCTTTTTTCCAAGCAGAAGACTTTGTATACGCGATCTCGCATTCTTCTCGAGAATACGGCGCTCATCTTCCTTATCCCTGTACAGCTGCTCGACATCTGTTGATTCGATGGCTTCAGCACGTTCATCCTTCTCATCTCCGCGCCGGGTAAGTATCTGAACATCAACGACAGTTCCCTCAACTCCAGGTTCCACCCTGAGGGATGTGTCACGCACATCTGAAGCCTTTTCACCAAAAATTGCTCGCAGTAATTTTTCTTCAGGTGACAATTGTGTCTCGCCCTTTGGCGTTACCTTGCCAGCCAGAATATCGCCAGGCTTAACCTCAGCACCGATACGGGTAATGCCCGACTCATCCAAATGTCTGAGCGCTTCCTCACCAACATTGGGAATATCGCGTGTAATCTCCTCATCACCCATTTTTGTCTGGCGAGATGTACATTCAAATTCCTCAATATGAATTGAGGTAAATGCATCTTCACGCACAAGTTTTTCAGAGATAATGATGGCATCCTCAAAGTTGTAGCCCGACCATGGCATAAACGCGAGCAGGACATTTCGTCCCAATGCCAGTTCGCCCTGATCTGTACTGGGGCCATCGGCAATGATTTCTCCTCTTTTCAGAACATCACCAACCATGACCAATGGTACCTGGTTAAAACATGTGTTTTGATTTGAGCGGCGATATTTGAAAAGGCGGTAAATATCCACACCTGGCTCACCTTCCACATCTTCATCCTCAAAAACGCGTACGATGATACGGCTACCGTCCACACGCTCGACAACCCCGCCACGACGGGCGACTACCGAAACTCCGGCATCCTTGGCAACTATGGCCTCCATACCTGTCCCAACCAGTGGTTTTTCCGAACGCAGCAAAGGAACTGCCTGTCGCTGCATATTGGAACCCATCAAAGCTCTGTTGGCATCATCATGTTCAAGAAAAGGAACAAGACCAGCGGAAACAGAGACCACCTGGGAGGGCGAAACATCCATATAATGAATCTCGACAGGTGCCGCCATGATAAATTCCCCTGACTGACGGCATTGCACCATATCGGCAGAAAACTTGCCCTTTGTATCCACCTTCGCGTTTGCCTGGGCAATAATATATTTTGCTTCCTCAATGGCCGAAAGGTAGTCCACCTCACTGGTAACACGCCCGTTGACAACTTTCCGGTAGGGCGTTTCTATGAAGCCAAATGAATTTATCTTGGCATAACACGAAAGGGAATTAATCAGGCCGATGTTCGGGCCCTCGGGGGTTTCAATCGGACACAAACGGCCATAGTGCGTGGGATGCACATCACGAACTTCAAACCCGGCCCGCTCGCGGGACAGACCGCCCGGCCCCAGGGCAGAGAGACGACGTTTGTGGGTAACCTCTGACAACGGGTTTGTCTGATCCATAAACTGGGACAATTGTGATGAGCCAAAAAATTCGCGCACCGCAGCAATCATGGGTTTTGCGTTAACCAGATCAGAAGGCATGATTTCAGCCAGATCACCTGAGGCCAAACGTTCACGTACAGCACGTTCCATACGAACCAGTCCCAGACGAATCTGGTTCTCCAACAACTCACCGACAGAGCGCAGACGACGATTACCAAGGTGATCAATATCATCCACCTCACCAATGCCGTCTTTCAGCTTTAACAGGGTGTCCATGGTAAGAAGAATATCTTCATTGCGCAGAACGCCCTGATCCAGTGGCACCTTTTCATTACTGATACCGAGACGGCTGTTCAACTTCATACGACCAACCCGGGAAAGATCATAGCGGGAGGCATCAAAAAACATGGATTCAAACAAGGCTCTGGCCGTTTCCACCGTGGGTGGTTCTCCAGGCCGCATCATCCTGTATATCTCAACCCGGGCTTCCTCTCTGCTCTGAATTTGATCCAGACGAAGAGTGTCAGCCAGCCAGGGACCCCGACGCAGGGAGTCAATAAACAGACAGTCAAACTGCTTGATACCAGCAGTTTGCAACACTTCAAGCGTTTCCTCAGTCATCTCTTCATTGGTATCCAGCAGAATTTCTCCGCCCTCGATCAATATAGGCTCAGCGTTAACCTGACCCGCTATCGTACTGGACGGCACATCAAGCCAGGTGGTTTTGGCATCTTCGAGTTTCTTGATGGCATGGCGGGTAATCTTTTTTCCCTCTGCGGTCACAAGCCTGCCACCAATTTTTATAGTGGTCAGGGCTCGACTGCCCAGATATTGCTCGGGCAGAAAACGCATTTGCAGTCCGCCCTTATGGAAGCGGAATGTGCGTCGTTCATAGAAGCGATCCAGAATTTCCTGCGTGTTGTAACCCATAGCCTTGAGAAAAACTCCGGCAGGCATTTTGCGGCGCAGGTCAATGCGGAAGTAGATCAAGTCCTTGGCATCAAACTCAAAATCCAGCCATGATCCGCGGTAAGGAATCACTCTGGCCTTGAATAGCAATTTACCGGAGGCATGACTCTTGCCTTTGTCATGGTCAAAAAACACACCGGGAGAACGATGCATCTGTGAAACTATCGCCCGCTCTGTTCCATTGATGATAAAAGAACCATGATCGGTCATCAACGGAATCTCGCCCATGTATACGGACTGGTCGCGTGCTTCGCGAATGCGCCGTGCCTTGGTGGACTTCCGACCAGATCTCTTGCCAGCATCTTCAAAAATTGCCAGACGCAGTTTGACCTTCACTGGCAATGCATAAGTCAAGTCACGGCGAGTACATTCGCCCATGTCGTAGCGAGGCGAACAATACTCGAAATCTACAAATTGCAGCTCGGCATTACCTGCATAATCCTTAAGCGGGAAAGCATTGCGAAACACATTTGCCAGGCGGGATGCGTTAAGATCCTTCGTTCCGCCACCAACACCAATAAATTCAAGATAGGAAGCAGTCTGCAATTGCAGCAAGTTAGGCATTGGTATCGGCGAGGTAATACTGCCAAAGTTTTTGCGGATCGGTTTATTGCCATGATGATTTTTTTTCATAATTGCCTCATGCCCTGATTGTGTTAAAAAAACGCAAAAAGACACCCCCTGGCAGCGACAAGGCTGCCAGAGAACGCCTGACTAAAAGAATTTGCGATGCAAAAACTCTTATTTGATCTCGACTGTAGCCCCTTGTTCCTCAAGTTTGGCTTTCACTGCCTCAGCCTCATCCTTGGATACTCCTTCCTTCACAGCCTTGGGAGCACTTTCAACAAGCTCTTTGGCTTCCTTCAGGCCCAGGCCGGTAATTTCCCTGACTGTCTTGATAACCTGAATCTTCTTCTCACCAAACGCAGTGAGAACAACATCAAATTCTGTCTTCTCCTCTGCTCCGGCTCCACCTTCACCACCGGCAGGTGCAGCTGCTACTGCTACGGGTGCGGCAGCGGAAACACCGAATTTATCTTCCAGTGCAGAAACGAGTTCAGACAGTTCAAGTACCGTCATTGACTCAATAGCGCTGATTAAATCATCTTTACTTAATGCTTTTGCCATGTTTTCACTCCTCTTGCTAAATATAATGAATCAAATGTAATCATCGGTAGTAGATGTAAATAAAAAATCAAGCAGCCTGTTGATCACGAATAGCCGCCAGGGTACGAACCAGAGAGGCAGGAACCTCAGACAGGGTGCGCACAAGGCCACTGATTGGCGATTGCATACTACCCAACATTTTGGCCAGTAGAACCTCGCGTGACGGAAGGCTTGCCAGAGCCTTAACATCGGCTGTTTCAATACGCTTGCCATCCAGCACACCACCAAGGATCTGCAGTGCTTCATGCTTTTTAGCAAAATCTGACAGGGCTTTGGACATCGCCACCGGATCCGAACCAAAAGCCACAGCAGTAGGGCCTGATAACAGATCTTCAAGAGCGGAAAAATCCGTACCTGCAGCGGCGCGGCGTGCCAGCGTATTTTTAACAACCTGCAGAGAGACACCGGCCTCGCGTAAAAGTCGGCGCAGCACACCCATTTCAGCTACCGTAAGTCCACGGTAGTGAGTGACAACACCGGAGTTCACCGCTGACCAGGCCACATGCAAATTATCAACAACGCTTTGCTTGTCTTCTCGTTTCACATCTATCCCCTTATTGACCCGTGCAAGGAAGTTGCAACTCCATCTATGCGGGATGAGTACCTATTAAGCCGATCAGTTTCGATCATGGGCACCCGCAGTCTTGGACGGATCATCTGTTAAGCCATCACGATCAGCGCCTAAACAGCACCGATGGTTGACAGCTATTTCTATAAACTTGCCAGGTCAACGCGTACACCCAGCCCCATCGTGGAAGAAACCACCATGTTCTGCATGTAGCGCCCCTTGGCGGCAGCCGGTTTCATGCGGTTAAGCTCCCCAATTAGAAAATCAATGTTCTCTACCAGCTTGGCTGCATCAAACGAACGGCGACCGATCGGAGCATGGATAACACCGCCTTTGTCAGCACGAATCTCAATCTGACCGGATTTGATCGCAGTAACGGCCTTGGCTGCATCCATCGTAACCGTACCCAGTTTCGGGTTGGGCATCAGCCCGCGGGGGCCTAACACACGGCCAAGTTTACCAACCTGTGCCATCATATCGGGCGTAGCTACTACTCTGTCAAAATCCAGAAATCCAGCCTGTACCTTTTCAACAAGATCCTCGGCACCAACAATATCTGCGCCTGCCTTCTCAGCCTCTTCAGCCTTCGCACCCTTGGCGAAAACAGCGACACGCACCGTCTTGCCAGTGCCGTTTGGCAACGCAATCGTGCCTCGAACAAGTTGGTCAGCATGCCTCGGGTCAATGCCCAGTTTCACCGCCACATCGACAGATTCGTCAAACTTTGCCTTGGGTTGAGACAATAACACGTCAACAGCTTTACCAAGCGTGACGGCCTGAACTGGAGTTACTTCGTGCGCTTCTTTCAAACGCCTGGAGATGTTTGCCATCGTACTGCCTCCTTAAGCCTTAGCTACTTCAAGACCCATCGAGCGGGCCGTGCCTTCTATAATACGACAAGCCGCCTCCAGATCGTAACAATTCAGATCAGGCATTTTGGTTTCAGCGATTTCGCGAACCTCCGCCTGGCTTACAGTCCCAACCTTTGTCTTGTTGGGTTCCGAACTTCCTTTGTCAATTTTTCCCGCCTTTTTGAGCAATATGGAGGCCGGTGGTGTTTTGACAACAAAACTGAACGAGCGATCCTTATACACGGAAATAACTACAGGCAAAGGAATGCCTGCTTCAACATTCTGGGTCTGAGCATTAAAACCCTTGCAGAACTCCATAATATTCACACCGGCCTGCCCCAGAGCAGGACCCACCGGTGGCGCTGGGCTGGCTTTGCCTGCCGGCACCTGTAATTTAACAATTTTTTCAACCTGCTTTGCCATGCTTAACCTCTCTCAACCTGCATGAAATCCAGTTCAACCGGTGTCGGCCGCCCGAAAATACTCACGCTCACTTTCAGTTTACCCTTGTCACCGAGAACTTCCGAGACAACTCCATTAAATGAGGCAAACGGCCCGTCAATAACCCGAATAGTATCACCTACATTAAATAACACCTTCGGCTTCGGTCTTTCAATACCCTCTTCCACCTGATGCCGTATTGCCTCGACCTCACGAGCAGGCATGGGTCTGGGCTTACCTTCCCCCCCCAGAAAACCGCTTACACGCGGGGTCAGGCTGACGACATGCCAGGTTTCATCGTTCATCTCCATTTCAACCAGGATATACCCCGGAAAAAACTTCCGCTGGCTTGAAACCTTTTGTCCCTGGCGCAGGCTTACAACCTCTTCTTTGGGAACAAGGATTTCACCGAACTGGTCCGCCAGACCGGATCGTTCAATACGCTCGAAAAGAGCCGCTTTCACCTTATCTTCGTAACAGGAATAAACCTGTACTACATACCATTTCTTAGCCAAGGTCAGCCCCTAATAAACCATTCGGACGAGCCAGCTAAAGAACGAGTCCACACCCCACAAAAAAAGGGCCATAACAATTACCATCAACAACACCATCAGCGTTGTCTGCATGGTTTCCCGCCGCTCCGGCCAGGTCACCTTTTTCGCTTCGACCTGAACTTCATGCACGTATTTCCGCATCTCGGTCAGACGCCCCATATCGTGTACCTCTTCCCGTTGTTATTCGTTGTCGGAACCCAACTTCCGCTCGTCACAACCACTGTCCTATCCCAGATGGCAGGCCAGGAGGGAATCGAACCCCCAACCCCCGGTTTTGGAGACCGGTGCTCTGCCAATTGAGCTACTGGCCTATCTTGCCTGCTATTGCATAAAATCCGCGCAAAACAGGCCGGCATCCAAACACAAAAGGTTCGTGAACTATCTGTTCATTAAACCTTTGCTTCGTTATGAAGCGTATGTGTTTTGCAAAACCGGCAATATT
>CAYLYU010000010.1:0-25185 GCA_964387725.1 uncultured Zetaproteobacteria bacterium
AGCGCCAGCGCCAACATCCCCATCATCGTTGTCCAAGTGATTTTATGTGTCATATCTACCTCCCTGATCTTCTTATCCGGATTGCTCACCCGATTCAGTGGTGAATATTCTGTAATAACGCGCATGATCCGTTTCGGTTGACATAGCACGAACGCCGGTTTCAGTAATAGGCCGATAACTGGCCATAATACCGGGTCTCCACATAAGTTAATTCTCTGGCGTGGGAACGGCTGCTTGTTTCAGATATGCCGAGACTCAGAGTCAGCCCCTCCGGATCCCACAGCACCTTATTCATCCTGACCAGGACCTATGATCCTGTGGAAATCGCGTTCATGGAACAAAAAGAAAGCCTGTGGTCGTTAATGATGCAACAGGTATTTTGGTACCAGGCAGGGCAAAAAAACCGGTGATGGCATATACCCCAACCGGTTCAAAACCCAGGAAAGTGTAATGAAGAAGTGGTCCGCTGGCAGGAGTGAGTGTCCAGTTTGTAATGTAGGGAGCCGGTAAGGTGGACATTTTCCCGTTCGGGAGCAGAAACAGGATAAGACCGCTAGGCGTCCTGATTGTCACATAGGCATCCACTACGGTTCCCGCAATGCCTCCTGAGACAACAGTGCTGCCCGTTAGAGTCAAAGGATTTCCTGTGAAATAAACAAGGCTGTTAAGGGTGAGGTGGCCTCCTATTGTAGTGACATTTTCAAAATAAAATAAACTGAGCCCTACCTGACTCCCCATCTGAATAAAATCCCGACCGACTATGGCATCATCGTCTCCGTCATTATCCAGATCAGTGAAAGTCGGTGCACTTAAACCTCCAAGATTGACGCCCGCAAATGGATTAGCTTTGGCCACACCTGTGCCACCCAGGGTAAATACAGGAGCTGCTAGCGTGCCTGTATTTTCAAGGTAATATATCGATCCATTTACCCCTCCGGTAAACAAATCCAGATCTCCATCCATATCAAGATCGGCGAAACTCGGAGTACTGAATGCGCCGGCATTCGACCCGGCAAAGGGATTGGCTTTGGCCCCGCCTGTACCTGCGGGAGCGAAGACCGGCACTGAACGCGTACCCGTGTTTTCGAAATACTCGATGGTACCCGCAGTATTTCCAACAAAAAGATCCTGATCCCCATCAGAATCAAGATCAGCAAAGACCGGAGAACTATTACCTCCGACATTAAAAGGACGGTAAGTAAGCGATATACCAGAACCCGTCGTTGTAGTGAACGGATTCAGACTGCCAAAACGCTCGATAAAACTTGGCGTTACGGGTGTTCCAATGTTTTCAAAATATCGGAGCGTCCCATACCCATTCCCGATGAGCACATCAAAGTCACCATCATCATCCAGATCAACAAAAGCCGGTGCGGCTTGGCCATAGGCGGTTCCTGCATTAATACCGGCTAATGGATTAGGCTTGGCCCCGCCTGTACCACCCCGAACGAATGACGGCGCTGAAGCGGTTCCCATATTCTCATAGTAAGAAATTGGGCTGGATGGATGAGTCATCCCCAAGAATAAATCCAGGTCGTTATCATTATCGATGTCAATAAAAGATGGGTGGGGTTGACTTGTGATGCCCCCCGGAGGCATAACTTCAATTCCGGGGCGAAAAACAGGTGTGGCTGACCTGGCATCGGGCACGCCTGCGGAAAACAAGCCCAGTGATAGTGACAACACTCCTGTCACTGTTGTCAATATGATTTTATGTATCATATTCCTCTCCCTGATCTTCCTGCCTAGTTTGATATGCCTTCATTTCCTGCCGTGAGATCCCTTATTTACGCTTTGGAAAAAATCCTCAACTAGTTGGAATTGCCGCCGCCATTAGTATTGCCACCTCCGTTATCATTGTTATTGCCGGTGTTGTTTCCTTCGTTATTTCCAGAATTATTATTACCGCCATTGCTGCTATTATTGTTGAAATTGTTGCCCTGTTCTCCCTGAACCGAAACAGCAGCGTTGACGGTAACAGCAGATGTCCTCTGCCTGTTTTCACGGGCTTTCGCCCTTGCTTGAACCCGTGCCGTCCTTTCGGACATTTTCTGTGACCTTAATTGAGCTTTCTGGTCAGCACTGAGCCCTCCTGCAATAGCTGGCTGCACTGGTGCCAACGTCAGCAACGGTAAAGCCATCAGGCTTGTAAACAGAATGGTTCGAATAAATTTTTTGATCATTTTTTTCTCCCTTGTTTCAGTTTATTCCTTCCGCCTTGCGCCGAAAGGTCACATCACCCTCATTTAGAGGGTAATGATTGATACCAACGCGCATGATCCGTTTCGGTTGACATAGCACGAACGCCGGTTTCAGTAATAGGCCGATAACTGGCCATAATACCGGGTCTCCACATAAGTTAATTCTCTGGCGTGGGAACGGCTGCTTGTTTCAGATATGCCGAGAGCAAAGGTCAAACCAGCCGGCTCCCACAACAGAACATTCAGCTTGCCACCCAGAGTCAACAGGTACGCCTTCATAAACCGGCGTCTGACAGAGCTGTAGAGAAGACCACTCTGACGATTCAAATGATCCCGGTAGGAATAACTGACATCGCCGTCCAGCGTTACCCGGGACATGATCCCCTTCAAGGGTATTTGAAGCCCGGAATAGATAGCATGCTCCCGGTAGCGGCTGTCTCTGGACTTGCGACTGAGATTGCGAAACCGGGGATCCATGTAGGTGCGGTGGTCGGTAAAGGTATAATCCAGATTCAGACTGATGCCGGATTCCGGCTCCAGGAGATAGCCGCCGGCACCTATGCTCCGATTCCAGGCATCCTGATAGCGGAGCGAACCTCCGGCCTTGTCATTAAACCGGTCGGAAAAACGCTCCTTCTTGAGCCCACCATGGATATTCAGTGACTGCCCGCCCTCGCTGTACCAGGTGGCGGTGAGGGTGCCGCCATAATCATTGCTGATCCGGGTCCGGTCAAAATAGTTGAAGCTGACGTCTCCCCTGAGGGAAAGATCTATATTCGGCAACAAGGCATAACTGATGCTGACATAGGGATTATAGGCCGCCGAATCCAGGGATCTGGCCTGCTGGCGTACAAAAAAGGTGGAAGACCAGGAAAACCCCAGCCCGAAGCCCAGCTGCTCCAGGGGGTGAAAATCACGGGTGGAAATATCTGCATAGAAATCCCAGCCACGACTGTCGGGAGAAATATCCCGCACCTGAATCGTCCTGAGGCTGATCGCCGCCGGATTGCTGTCATAGAAATAGTTCACCGAGGCATAAAGGTTCAACAGTTGAGGTGAACCCTCAGGAGGCTCCGCCGCATCTTCGGTCATCGCACTATTGCTACCCGAAACAGAATCCTGCGACGATGTAACTGTTTCACACAAGCCCGTACCCAATGACAACAGCAAAATGAGTACAGTGATAACGATCAAACGCATCTGCCCTCCTCTCATCGACCAGATCACTGTACAACCGAAAAGAAATCTCTTCAACCGGAAGACAAGTCACAGCAAACCGGCCCTCTCCCTAAACCTGCAGTGATTCAAGTTCCACCTGTTTCCTGTTTACTGCCAGCAAGGCATATTGCCGGACCTCCATTGAAACCGGCATTCTGACCCTGTGACCACTTCCGGGAGCAACATCTGTGGCCTGCCCTTTCCTGATATCGAACAAACCGGAAACGGTGAAGGTATGATTTCCCGCCGGGCTGATCAACTCGACAGAATCGCCAACCGCGAACCGGTTTTTTACCTCAATATCAACCGTACCGGCATCCGAGTCATATCTGATAATCTCACCGGCAAAGCGCTGGTCCGGAAAGCCGGAACTCCCGGTTTCATAATTTTGTGAGGCCAGGGGCCTTTTCCGGGTAAAAAAACCATCCGTGTAGCCCCGGTTTGCCAGCAGATCAAGTTGCTTTTCCAGCACATGATCATAAGGGTGACCATTCAGGGCATCATCAATGGCGCGGCGATAGACCTGAGCCGTGCGAGCCGCGTAATAGTGGGACTTGGTTCTTCCCTCAATTTTAAGCGAATCAACACCGATCCGTGCCAGCCGCTCCACATGCGCAATGGCCCGAAGGTCCTTTGAATTCATGATATACGTGCCGTGCTCGTCCTCGAATACAGGCATCTGCTCATCCGGCCGGTTCGCTTCGGTCAACATATAGGCCTGATCGGCCATTGGATGTCTGCTGATTTCACCAGTGCAAGATTCACCTTGCGCAAACAGTGCCTTAGTACCGATCCCGAGATCGGGCACCGGAATGACGTCACCGGAAGCATCTTCATCGGCTGATTGTATACCGTATTGCCAGCGGCAGGCATTCGTACATGTGCCCTGATTGGCATCACGATGGTTAAAGTAACTCGACAACAGACAACGCCCTGAATAGGCGATACACAGTGCCCCATGCACAAACACCTCAATTTCCATATCCGGACAGCGTTGACGAATCTCCTCCACTTCATCCAGAGAGAGTTCGCGAGATAAAATAACCCGGCTCAACCCCAACGACTGCCAGAACTTTACCGACTGCCAGTTCATCGTATTGGCCTGAACCGACAGGTGCACAGGCATCTCCGGCCAACGCTCACGAACCATCGCAATCAGACCGGGATCAGCCATGATCAACGCATCTGGCCCCATATCGATGATCGGCTGCATATGCTCCAGATAACGTTTCAGCTTGTTGTTGTGCGGCAGCAGATTACTGGCCACAAAGAACTTTCTGCCCAGTGAATGTGCCTCCTTAATACCGGTACGCAGATTCTCAAGCTGAAAGTCATTGTTGCGGACGCGGAGAGAATAGCGCGGCTGACCGGCATAGACCGCATCGGCGCCGTAGGCAAGGGCATAGCGCATGTTTTTTATGGTGCCTGCCGGAGCAAGTAATTCAGGCTGTTTCATGTCCTGCCTCCTGTCCGTAATAATATCCGACATGCCCGATTGAAAAAATTTCAACGAGTGTGAATCATACACGGCTAAGTATAAATGGCTGCCTTCCAGAAACATCAGTTATTTTTGAAGCGAAATAAGTAGACTGGAGCAAACAATGTTATTTACCTGGTTTTTTCTCGGGGTTTTACTGCTCTCAGCCCTTGTGGACTGCTGGCTTGACCGGCGTCATATCAGGGCTGTTTCAACAGCGCGTGATACTGTGCCGAAACGCTTCGTGGCTTCCGTACCGTTGGCATCCCATCAGAAGGCTGCCGATTATACGCTGGCCAAAATGAGGCTTGGCCGTTGGAACGGTCTCTATAGCGTCACGCTGTTGCTCTGCTGGACCCTGCTGGGTGGACTGAATCATCTGGATCAACTTGTACGCCTGCTGCCATCGTCTCCTTTGTGGGCAGGTGTCCTGTTTCTAGGCTGCTTCTTTCTCATCTCGGCACTGCTGGAATTACCCTTTTCACTCTACCGCACATTCTGCATCGAGCAAAAATTTGGTTTCAACCGCATGACAGCCGGACTCTATATTTCGGATACAGCTAAACAAGTGGCATTGATGATTGCGATCGGTGCCCCGGTAGCATGGGTTATTTTATGGCTCATGAATGTTTCAGGCTCCCTGTGGTGGCTCTGGGCCTGGGGGGTCTGGAGTGGTATTTCCCTGCTGATGATGTGGGCCTTTCCAACACTTATTGCCCCCCTGTTCAATACATTTTCCCCACTGCCGGAAGGTGAATACAAAAGTGCTATTGAGATCCTGCTGACACGCTGTGGCTTTGACTGTCATGGTCTCTATGTGATGGATGGATCCAGGCGCTCCAGCCACGGCAATGCCTATTTTACCGGCTTTGGAAAATCAAAACGGATCGTCTTTTTTGATACACTGCTCAAGCAGTTAAGTGTCAATGAAACAGTTGCCGTACTCGCACATGAACTCGGTCATTTCAAATGCAACCATATTAAAAAGCGTATGCTGATGATGTTTACATCATCATTGATCGGTTTTGCTCTACTGGGCTGGATAGCCGATCAAGACTGGTTTTATAGCGGCCTTGGTGTTGCCCAACCTTCCGATTATATGCTGCTGATCTTGTTCATGCTGATCCTGCCAGTTTTTACCTTTGCGCTCACGCCCCTGATGAACCTCTATTCGCGCAAGCATGAGTTTGAAGCGGATGATTATGCCAAACACCATGCTAACGCTACCGATCTGATCACGGCACTGGTGAAAATGTATGAAGATAATGCCTCAACCTTGACACCCGACCCGCTTTATTCGGCCTGGCATGATTCACATCCTCCCGCACCCGTTCGCATTTCCAATCTGGAAATGTAATCACAACGGGGGAAACGGCTGTTTTAGGCCATTGTTCCTGCCGCGCAGAAGATTTCTCGTAGAGGATAAGAAAACCAGAAAAAGTTTCACAAGCGGCAGATATGTTCCCTGTCCGGGCCGGTTGAAAGCAAGGTCACCGGACATTCACAGACTTCCTCGATGCGCCTGAGCAAGGTCCTTGCATTGACCGGAAGCTGATCGATCGAGGTTACGCCAAAGGTGGAATCCGACCATCCGGGCAAGGATTCATAGACAGGTGTGCATTCTGCCAGGGCAGAGCAATCAGCAGGAATAGAAACCAACTGCTTTCCATTCCGTCTATAAGCCACGCACAATTTCACCTCGGAAAGGCCATCGAGCACATCGAGCTTGGTGATGGCCAAACCGGTCACTCCGTTAATGCGTACCGCATGCTGGACAACTACAGCATCAAACCAGCCGGTACGTCGCGGGCGACCGGTTGTAGCTCCAAACTCCTGACCTTTCTCTGCCATATGCTTGCCGGACAGATCATTCATACCCTCAGCATTGAATAACTCTGTCGGGAATGGCCCTGCCCCTACCCTGGTGGTATACGCCTTGCAAATGCCAAGCACTTTATCAACCTGACCCGGCCCCACACCCAAACCGGCCAGGGCTGCTCCGGCAACCGTATTTGACGAAGTTACAAAGGGATAAGTGCCGTGGTCGATATCGAGCATGGATCCCTGTGCACCTTCAAACAACACCCGATCACCGGCTTTAATACGCTCCTGTAAAATCAGGGGGATATCTGCAGCAAGAGGCAAAAGGCGTTCACGGGCAAGATTGAGTGCTTTATCTACTTCAGAACGATGCACCGGTTCTGCATTCAAAAATTCAGTGAGCACGAAATTTACATAGTGCAGATTTTCATCAAGCCGCGCCCCGAGATCATCACAGTTCAGGTCAACAAGACGGATACCACGGCGCGCTGTCTTGTCCTCATAACAAGGGCCGATACCGCGCCCTGTAGTTCCGATTTTTCCTTCACCTTTGGCTGCTTCACGCGCTGCATCCAGTGCCCGATGATAAGGAAGAATGAGTTGGCAACGGTCGGAAACGCGCAGACGCTTTCTTACCGGGATGCCGGCATCCAGTAGCATATCCATTTCCTCAACAAGACGGAACGGATCCACGACCGTACCATTACCAATCAGGCTGAGGATGTCCGCATGCAAAATGCCCGAAGGAACATGATTTAAAACTGTTTTCTGGTCGCCGATAACCAGTGTATGTCCCGCATTCGGCCCACCCTGAAAACGGGCAACAATGTCCATCTCCGGAGCCAGCAGATCAACGATTTTACCTTTCCCTTCGTCTCCCCATTGAATGCCAATAGCAATGACATTGGCCATTACGACTCCGGCTGCATGGCACCGGCATCCAGCCAGGCCCAGAGATCACAGGAAAACCCGGTTGCCGGCATATCCCGACCATGCTGAGCCATTAAACTGTCATAGCGTCCCCCGTACAACAATGCCTGCGGCGCACTTTCAGAAAAGGCCGAGAACACAATGCCATTATGATAAAAGAAACGCGGTACAACTGCTGCATCCAGTTGAACACTGACCTCACCATCAAGTCGCCGCTTCACATGATCGACAAGCTCCAGAAGTTGAGCCGAAGCCTTCCGGAAACCGGCGGGAAGTTCATCTCTGACCTGCCTGAGCCAGGTTTCGTCAGCCTGTCCGGAAGCCATATCCATCAGGGCCTGTCTGTAATCGGCAGGCAGGGAGCTAAGCTCAAGTTTTTGTTGCATATCCTCCGGGGAACGAAGGCGGAGAACCGAGGCCCAGGAGTTCAGAGAGATATCGCTGTCTTCCACCAGTGCCTGCAACAGGCCAGTATGACCAACCTGAATGACCGGTTTGTAGAAATTGGCAGCATGCAAACAGACCGCAGCCAGGTGCATCACTTCAATATCCGCCTTTTCACCGGCAATCCCCAGCAGCTCAATGCCAGTCTGCCACTGTTGTCGGGAGCCGGAAAGTGAATCAGGTCTGGCCAGCATCACCTGCCCGGAATAACAGAGTCTTGGTGTAGCCAGATGACGAAGTCGGGTTGCGGCAATCCGTGCCATTTGCGGTGTCATATCCGGCCTGATGGCCAGCAACCCTTCCCCGGCCGGATCACTGAATATCATAGTCTGGCCAGTCAGAAATTTTCCTGCACCGCTACTTAATGATTCCGGTCGTTCCAGCAGTGGTGGAATAACCTCTTCGTAATCGGATCGGTAAAATATATCCATCAATTTTGTCTGGAGCCTTCTCAACTGCCTGGTACGCTGGCCAAAGGCATCATCCAGGCCAATGATCGGTCGTAGTACAGGTTCCCTGTTCAAAGGTCTGCCAGTTCCACGTAGTGAACAGTCAGCATATTGGGAAGTTCACCAAGCGATTTTAAAACACCTGCATCAGGCCTGGAATCCACACTCACCACCGAAATAGCCGTTTCGCTGTCAGAGCGACGCCCCAAACGAAAGTCAGCAATATTAATGTTGGCTTCAGCCAGAACAGCACCAAAGGCGGCAACAACACCTGGCCTGTCAACATTTTCAAGAAAGAGCATACGCCCTGCCGGTGCCATCTCTATTTCACAGGTATCAATACTCACCAGTCTGGGGCGTGTTCCATCGAATACCGTACCTGAAACGGAGCGGCTACCTTCGTCACCTTCAACATCAAGCCGGATCAGTGTATTAAAGTGATCGGACTGCTCCCTTGCCACCTCACTCATGTCAATTCCGCGTTCCTTGGCAAGCAGGCTTGCATTCACAGCATTCACCTCTTCCATACTCTGGGAAAGGAGACCCTGCATAACGGCATTCATCATTGGCTTACGATTCAATCCTGATACATGCCCTTCAAAATGGACGGTAACCTTATCGTAGCCGGGACGCATGATCTGACCAATGAACTGGCCCAACCGTTCCGATAACTGTAGGTAGGGAAGCAAAACCTTATGCTCATCCTCCGAAATGGAGGGTACATTGACTGCATTGCCAATGATGCCCATAAGCAGGTAATCCGCTATCTGTTCGGCAATCTGTACAGCCACATTTTCCTGGGCTTCATCTGTCGAAGCTCCGATGTGTGGGGTGCAATATACATTTTCCAGCTCAAACAGCGGATTTTCCCTGGCTGGTTCTTCAGAAAAAACATCCAGTGCTGCAGCCCGGAGATAACCGGATTTGCAGGCCCCATAAAGCGCTTCTTCATCTACAATACCGCCTCGGGAACAATTAACCAGAATGGCTCCTTTTTTCATATGGGAAATCATGTCGGCATCAATCACATTGCGCGTACTGGCCAAAAGGGGAATGTGGATGGTAAGGATATCAACCTGCGCCACCAGCTCTTCCAGCGTATCCACCTTGGTAACACCCATAGTTGCAGCACGTTCATTGCTAATGTAGGGGTCATATACAAACACATGCATGTGAAGCCCCTTGAGGCGATCACAGACAATTGCTCCGATATTCCCGGCCCCGACTACCCCCGCACATTTTCCGGTCAGCTCCGTGCCCATAAAACGTGTCTTTTCCCATTTCCCTGCCCTGGTGGAGGCACTTGCCAGCGGAATTTGCCTGGCCGCAGCAAGGATATGGGAAATAGCCAACTCGGCTGTGGTGATAGTGTTCCCAAACGGTGTATTCATGACCACAATGCCGCGTCTGGAACAAGCATCCACTTCAATATTATCAACACCGATTCCCGCCCGGCCAACAACCTTCAACCTTGAAGCAGCCGCCAGCAACTCCCCTTTCAGCTTGGTCGAGGAGCGCACTGCTATGCCATCATAATCAGCGATAATTTTCTGCTGTTCATCCGGACTCAAACCCGGTTTGTAATCCACATCAATACCGCGCAACCGGAAAACCTCAATCGCCCGCGATGACATTTTGTCGGCAACCCAGACTTTAGGCATCGGGGAACCGATTCGCGAGTACAGTTTGTGCTGCGCCAACACCCTTACCCATCTCGACCGGGTGGCCGAAACGATTTAAGGCAATCTCAATGGCACTCATTGCTGTTGTGATATCAAAGACATCATAATAGCCAAGGTGAGCTATGCGGATAATCTTTCCCTTCAGATGATCCTGACCACCGGCAAAGGTTACGCCCATCGTATCACGCAGATATTTGACGAATGCACCTCCGTTCACCCCATCCGGCACATAGGCACCGGTTGCGCTTGTTGCCGGCACAGTTGAAATCAGTTTCATGCCAAGAGCGGATACTCCGGCGCGGGTAGCTTCAGCCAGAATCGCGTGGCGGGCATAGAGCCTGTCCAGTCCCTCCTCCAGCATCATTTTCAGCACTTCATTCAAGCCGATGACCAGCGAGGCCGCCGGAGTCCAGGCTGTAGTGTCTTTACCCTTCTGCTGGTTTTTTCGTTCTGTCGGTAAATCAAAGTAGAAGGTAGAGCATGTAGCCGTTTCGGTAAGGCTCCAGGCTTTATCGGAAAGAGCAATCATGGCCAGGCCCGGTGGCAGCATCAATGCCTTCTGTGAGCCGGAAATAACCACATCAAGGCCCCATTCATCCATAGGCATATCTATCACACCAAGGGCTGTAATGGCATCGACGACAGTCACACAGGCATCATGTCCGGCGGTCAACTGTGCGATCTCACGAATCGGATGCTCGGTTGTAGTGCTGGTCTCGGAGGCCTGCACAAAAATACCTTTGGCCTGGGGATGGGCCTTCAAGATCTGCCTGACAACTTCAACATCAACCGGCTGACCCCACTCCACTTTTATTTCAACGGCATGAACCCCGTGTTTGGCAGCGATTTTACCCCATCGTTCACCGAATTTTCCGCCATTGATATAAATAATAGTGTCACCGGGAGAACAGAGGTTGGTAACAGCTGCCTCCATAGCACCCGATCCGGATGAGGAGAGGATAAGGGCATCATTGTCGGTCTGGATGACCTGTTCCAGCATCTGTTTTGTTTCGGCAAAAATGGCCGAGAATTGCGGTGTGCGATGATGGATCATGGGATGTGCCATACGCAGTAATACACGTTCGGGCACAGCCGTTGGACCGGGTGAAAGCAGGTATTGTTTTAGCAAGGTTGAATGGCTCCATAAAGTGTTTTGTAGTACTTCGATTGTCGCGCAGGCATGCTATCGGCAGGCACGGTCAGGTCAATGCATCAGGCCTTCTTTAGTACAGGATTGCAATGTCCGTTTTCCACGAGATAGAAATGACCTCTTAGAACTTACTCCTCTTCCATCTGCTGATCGTCGTACATTGCATCCACCTCTGCTGCATGCAGATCCAGTATCTTCTGGCGTTTGAATTTCAGGGTGGGAGTCAAGAGGCCACTGACCTGGGTCCATTCCTCGTTAACCAGACAGAATTTCTTTACCTGCATGTAACTGGCCAGATCGTGTGTGGCACGGTGCAGGCGATGCAACAACCAGGTATGAACTTCACTGTTTTTTCTCCAGTCGGAAGGGATTTTCTGCTTCTTCTCGTGCGCCCACAACCGATCAATCCCGCTCGCGTCAGGGACGATCAGGGCTGAAACACAGGATCGACTTTCGCCAATCACCATGGCCTGAAGAACGCAGGGGTCATGGAGCAGATGCTGCTCCACCAGAGCCGGAGGCACATTCTCACCGTTGGAAAGGACCATAATCTCCTTCTTGCGATCAATGATTGTGACATAACCCTCTTCATCGATTTCGGCGATGTCGCCGGTAAGCAACCAGCCATCTTTCGTCAAAACCTTTGCCGTTTCTTCAGGACGATTCCAGTAACCCTGCATAACCATCGGACCCCTGGCCAAAAGCTCACTATCGCTGGCCAGTTTCAGCTCCGCACCAGGCAAGGCCGGCCCTACGGTTTCCGGTTTGATTTTTGACTCGCGATTCACAGCGAGGACGGGCGATGCTTCGGTTAAGCCATAGCCGGGCACAACCCTGATATTTGCGGCAAGCAGGAAGCGGGCAATGACCGGGCTTAAAGCCGCGCCGCCGGAAACAAACAGACGAAGATTGCCACCCATCTTCTGCCTTAACCTGGCATTGACCAGATGGTCGAGCAGTTTCCAGGCCTTTGCCGGAATACCGGTCATCTCCTTACCCGCCTGTTCCAGTTCGAAACGCCTGCTTCCCAGCTCCTGAGCCCTGGCAAACAACCAGCGTTTAACGGCCGGGCCCTGCTGCAGCTTTTCCTGAACTCCGGCGTAGATCTTTTCATAAAGCCTTGGCACAGAGATCATCACCGTTGGCCGAACCTCCGGCATGTCCCGCATCAGGGTGGTGACCGATTCGGCATAGGCAATGGTGCTACCGCTGGCTACCGGAAGAAAGTGACCTACCGTCCGTTCAAAGGCATGGGAAGCAGGCAAAAAAGACAGGAACACATCGTCCTGCCAAATCGGCACACCGCCCAGTCCCGCCTCAACATCGGAAAGTATATTGCCATGCGTCAACATAACGCCCTTGGGATGGGCCGTAGTGCCCGAAGTGTAAATCAATGTCGCCAGATCATCCTTGCCGGCAGTCGCTCCATTCAATTTATTGTCCAGGTCCGCATTACGGCTGGCAGCGGCCAGATTCAGTTTGCCCTCACCTCGCATGGGAAAGACGGGTGTGGTCATGCCTTTCACCTTTTCAGCCTGTTCCCCGGGTTCTACAAGAATCAGTTTACATTCGGCATCGTTGAACACGTATTGCACGGCCTCATGGGGATCCGTGAAGTAGGCCGGCACACTGACTGCCCCCAGACGCAATATAGCAAAGTCTGCCAAAAGCCACTCAATGCTGTTGTGACCAAGAATACCAACATGATCGCCCTGCTGAATCCCCATCTGCTGTAACCAGACAGCAACACGCCCGGCCCTCGCTCTCACTTCCACGCGATTCAGGGTCACCCAGCTACCGTCAGACTGACGGGAGCGGAGCATGGGAGATTCATCCCATTCCTCAGGCGAATTGAACAAAAGGGATGAAAGATTCTCAGCCTCGCGAACCAGTTTCAGGCCTGGACATAATTTTACCGGTTTTTGATAATCAAGCATCGAGCACCTCCAGATTATCCGGAACAATCAGGCCTTGTCCTTCCAGACGACGGATCAAATCCGGGCGATCCAGCCTGGAATAACAGGCAAGTATCCCTCCCCTGAATGGGGGAAATCCGATGCCATAGACAAAGGCCGCGTCCAAATGTCCAGCATTGTCCACAACACCCTCCTTCAGACAGTTCAGAGCCTCGACAAGCATTGGCAGGATACAGACATCCTCAACATCGACATCCGCCATGGGATCATTCTGACTACCGATATTCGCATCAAACCCTGATGCGTCCGTATCTGTAATACCCTTGATATACTTCGATAGATCAGGGTTAATCTCTCCACGTTTTCCCTTTTTGTAGCTAAAGAAACCGCCACCCGATTTCGCACCCAGCAGCCCGGCGTTGACCATGGAATCCAACCAACCAGGCATGGGTTGGTGGGTCGCATAGGCATCTGTCAGCTGAGCTCCAACATGCTGACAAATATCCAGACCAACGCGATCGGCCAGCTCAAAGGCGCCCATTGGCATGCCAAAATGTTTCAGCACACCATCCACGCGCTCGGGACTTTGACCCCGTTCCAGCAATTGCAGGGCAGAAACCATGTACGGCATCAGACAACGATTCACCAGAAAACCGGGGCGATCAGCTACCACTACCGGATATTTACCCCAGCCAACCGCCAGCGCACATACGGACTGAATCGTCTTCTTGGTGGTTTTGTCACCAGCCACGACCTCAACCAGCGGCATCTTCGGAGCAGGGTTAAAGAAATGCAGGCCGGCCATTCTACCCGGGCGCTTGATCTGGCCCTGCATCTCTGAAATAGACAGTGACGAAGTATTGGAAAGCAGGAGAGTCCCTTTGCCAACCATGGCTTCTACCTCCTGCCACAGAGCCTTCTTGACGGTCATATCCTCAAGTACAGCTTCGATAACCACCTGACTCCGATCAAGGCCGACGCCATCCATTACAGGACGAATTCTACTCATTCGATCGGGATCGCGTCTTGCGAAACGCGATATAGTTTTCAAGCCACGCCCCAGCGCCTCCGCACTGACATCATGCAGATCAACATCTCTGTTTTTTGCTGCCACCCAGCCAATACCGCTGCCCATAACTCCTGCTCCGTAAACAGATACGTGTTGTAAATCAGAGACGGATTTACGGCCTCTTTTCACGGCCTCCTGATGTTTCAATGCCTCGCCCAGTTTGAACACACGAATCAGATTCTTGCACGTAGGCGTAACTGCCAGTCCGGCTATGGACTCAGCTTCACGGGCATAGGCGAGACCATCGCTCATACCAACCAACTCCGAGAGTAGATTAATCACATCAGGAATCGCCGGGTAGGCACCCTCAATATCCAGATGACTAAAGCGCACCAGTGCCCGCTTGCGCACCTGTCTGAAAAAGAGAGCTCTGGCCGGCCAGATTCTTAGCCAGAATGGTTTTAACTCCTTCCTGACAGACTTGCCCTTTGCCGCGAGGTTCAAAATACCAGCTTCAATCTGTTCGGAATAACAACTTAAATCAGCCAGACCAAGACGTCTGGCTTTGTCGGCATCAACCTGTTTGCCGGTCAGGATCATATCGACAGCAGCAAGCCAGCCTGTCCTCTTGGGCAAACGTACGCAGCCACCGAAACCGGGATGAATACCAAGCTTGATTTCGGGCAGCCCCAGACGGGTTTTGCTGCTACGCACGGCCAGGATATAATCACAGGCCAGTGCGATTTCCAGACCACCTCCCAGGCAGGTGCCATTGACCACAGCGATGGAAACAGAGGAAAGATCCTCAATCCGGCGGCATACGGCCTGACCGCGCTCGGCCAGTTGCAGGGCCTCCTTGCTGTTTTTAACCGCTGCAATAGCATCAATATCTGCACCGGCAATAAAACAGCCCGGAATACCGCTTTCAAGTACCAACACCGTTGGCGGATCTTTCTCAAGTTCATCAAGAGTGGCTTCCAGCAGTTCCATGCAGTTTAAGTCAAGGACATTTACAGGTCGATCCCGCCGTTTAAAATGCAATGTTGCCCGCTCCTCGTCGCGAGTCAGGTTCAGGATTTCCATGGTTCACTCCCCAACAGCACTGCCCCGCCCTGTCCGCCGCCAACGCACAGACTGGCCAACCCCAATCCACCTGATGTGTCGTGTTTGAGTTGCCTTAGCAATGTCAGGATAAGCCGGGCACCGGACATGCCTACAGGATGACCCATAGCAATAGCGCCGCCATGCACATTCACCCTGTCCGGATCGGGTGCACCCATGGGTTCGGATACGCCAAGAGATTTACCTGCAAAGTGCCTTGACTCCATGGCCTTCATCACCGCCAGCACTTGCGCAGCAAATGCTTCATTGATTTCAAAACGCTCAATATCACTGACAGCCAACCCTGCCCGGTTCAGTAAATGATGGCTGGCATAAACAGGACCGAGCCCCATCCGGGCCGGATCACAACCGGCGTAAGCCCAATCATGTACATAGCCCAGAACAGGCCAGCCTTCCGCTTCAGCCTTCTGCCTGTGCGTCACGATTAACATGCCTGCTCCATCCGTAATCTGTGAACTGTTTCCCGCTGTTACAGATCCCAACGGTCTGTCAAATATCGGTTTAAGCCTGGCCAGGGCTTCCATGCTCTGCTTTGGCCGAACACCCTCATCAGCATGTACCGGCTTGTAGTCGGGTGGAGAAAACAGGTGCATCACCTCATCATCAAACCAGCCATCCTGCCAGGATGCCGCCGCCCGCCTGTGACTTTCCATGGCAAAGGTATCCTGCTCCCGGCGTGAGATATGGAATTCCCGGGCCAGCACTTCAGCGGTTTGCCCCATATTCAGATGCACGGTGGGATCAGTCAGGCCCTCAAGCAGGGCGATTCGCGGCTTCCATGGAGATCCAAGTATAGATTTCAGAGACATAAACCGGGCTGATACGGTTTTTGCCCGCTGCATTTCTGTTATGGCAAGGCGCAGTTTATCGTGAAAAAGGAATGGTGCATGGCTCATGGACTCAACACCACCAGCCAGCACCACTTCAGCCACGCCCAATCGAATTTTTTCTGCCGCATCCGTCACAGCCTGCATACCGGAAGCACAGTTGCGATGCACGGTATGGGCCGGGATTACCCGTGGAAGACCGGATCGTATGCCGATCACCCGTGCAACATTCGCAGCATCGGCGGGCTGTATTACATTACCGATAATCACCTGATCCAACATCTTGGCCGAAACCGGAGAATGGGCCAGAAGATCCCGAATAGTCTGTACGCCAAGATCAACGGCATGCAGGGATGCGAGCTTGCCCCCGGCTTTTCCTAAAGGCGTGCGCAAACCTGAAACGATAACTATTTCTCTTTTGCAATCCATATATGACCCTACCTAATGGACGTAGACTATTTCCTAACCTTACGCAAGCCGGGGCGTTCGGGAAAGCTCCCGAACACCATCACAGTCCAAATCAGGTTGTCGGCATCAACATGTCCATCCGGCATCAAAGCGCTGCGATTCAGGCACGGCCAATCATTACGGATACATTTTCTTCACAGTCGAGAGATCATACTTTAGCCAGCGTATTTTGATCCGTATGATGAAAAACTGCTTCGTTGACGGGTATCCATAACTGTGTGTCTTCTTTGTAACTGAACTTGCCATCATCATGGATACTCACGTCCAGTTCATATCTCATGGTTTTGTAGGATTCATCCAGATATCTGTTCGATAAAATACCGTATGTTTCCGAGCCAACCTCTGCAGACAAATGAAAGTCTTCACTGTCAGCTTCGGCATCACCACCGGCATTGATCAGCACTCCGCGAGGCACCATAAAGCAACGTAATACCTGCCTCTGACCCCCATCCCACAGCCAGTAACCCAACTCTTCATGAAAGACATCATCCTCACCCAATCGCCAGGCCACCATTGAATAACGAAGGCCATATAATTCTTGGGGTCCGTTACAAACCGGACCGAGTGGTTCAAACACAATTCGTTCCCGGTATTTTGTTTCTATCTCTTTGCTATGAACTCTTGAAAAATCAATACCCTTATTGCCTTCCCACGTTCCCTCCAAAGCAGCCAGTGGTCCGAGGTTCCTGACAATTTCTTCACTCATATCCGCTCCCGTAAATCACAACAACTGCTATATCAATGAATACCATCTATCTGACCCTTGGTCAGTTTGAATTATCATGCCTGCTGCAAACGATACGGAAAAGTTATCGATCTGGCGAATGAGCGATCAGGCACCAGCAATTCCCGAAACGCACATCATCATATTAGCTATTGATTATAATATAATGTAAGAATATATTTCGCCACATGCAAAAGATTCCACAGGACAGGGTAAAAGCAGCCAGCCAGGGGTTGAAGGCAATTTCACATGAATTGCGCCTTTCAGTGCTCTGCCTTCTGCTTGAACGACCCATGTGCGTGCATGAACTGATCGAGGCAACCGGCGCATCCCAATCCAATCTTTCGCAGCACCTTTCCAAGATGCGAATGATGGGGTTACTCCTGAATGAAAAACGGGGTCAGGAGGTTTTTTACCGGCTGTCAAACCCCGCCTATGGTGACCTTGTACACACATTGAAGCGAATTTATTGCCCTGAACTTTGCGAAGAAGTTGCGTAGGAGTTTTTTTGTCCGCTCTTATTAGTATATTAGAAGATTTTTATGGAGTGATATAGTGGCGGGATGGACTAACCACATCGAACAGTGGCGAAAAGTTATCTTTGTCGTGATGTTGCTGGCTGTTGCTATTGCCGGCTGGCAATTCCCGTCCATTCAGGTGGATACAGATCCTGAAAATATGCTCAGCGCAGACGAGCCGGTGCGCATCGCTCACCACCAGCTCAAAAGGGATTTCAAACTTTCCGACCTGATTGTCGTCGGCATTATTGATGAGACGAACCCAAACGGAGTCTGGCGACCGGAAGTGTTGCAGCACACAGAAAGGCTTTCCAGGGCAATTCTGAAAATTGAAGGAGTCATCAAGGTTGACGTCATGAGCTTGTCGACGTCGGACAGCATTGAGGCTGGCGGCGGCCTGCTCGACATTCACACCATTATGCCAAAAGCGCCAACCACGCAGAAAGAAGCCGACCGCCTAAAATATCAAGTGTTATCCAGTCCCCTGCTGGCAGAGAAGCTGGCCAGTGGTGACGGCCAGGGTTTAGCCATTTACGTGCCTATTGAAGATAAAATGATTTCCTATCGTGTTGCCAGCGAGATTGAGGCAATGATCACTGACATCACAAAAGGTGCAGGCACGGAGCAGTATCACATTGCCGGCCTGCCTGTGGCTGAAGACACCTTCGGTCACGATATGTTTCTGCAAATGGCCGTTTCCGCACCACTTGCAGGGGTGGTGCTAATGATCATGTTATGGTGGTTCTTCCGCTCGGGAATTTTTGTCGCTGCACCGATGATTGTGGCCATGGTATCGGTGATCGTAACCATGGGTGCATTAATCGGCATGGGACACACCGTGCATATCATGTCTTCAATGATTCCGATTTTCCTTATGCCAATCGCGGTGGTGGATTCGGTACATATCCTTTCAGAGTTTTATGATCGTTATCAATCCAATCAGAATGTGCGCCAGGTGATAACCAAGGTGATGGGACATTTGTTCAAACCCATGACCTACACGTCTCTGACGACCATGGTTGGCTTTGGTTCTCTGGCGTTAACACCGATCCCGCCAGTACAGGCTTTTGGAGCATTTGTTGCGCTGGGAGTTTTAGTCGCATGGCTGGTATCGGTAATTTTTATCCCTGCATTTCTGCTTACATTCAATGAAGAAAAATTAAAGGAAAAACTGACTCGGGTTGCAGTCTCATCCAAAGAGAGTGCGTTGGGTCGTTTCCTTCCAAAGCTGGGCAGGTTCTCACTCAATCATGCGGTGATGATTGTTCTGATGATGGTGGCGCTTTCCGGAGTTTCAGCATGGGGAATCAGCAAGATCACAATTAATGACAACCCCGTGAACTGGTTTAAAAATGGTGAGAACATACGCATTGCAGATGAAGTGATGAACAGGCATTTTGCCGGCACTTACATGGCATTCTTCAGACTGGATGGATCGTTAGAATCCATGAAAAATCCTGAAGTCGCAAACTGGGTAGAAGGTTTTCAGAAACATCTTGAGGCTCAGGAAGGCGTGGGAAAAACCACGTCCTATGTGGATTTGGTGAAACGTGTGAACTGGGCCCTGCATGATGAGGATGAAACATATTTCGCGGTACCGGAGAGCCGGGAAGAGATTGCCCAATATCTGTTCCTTTTTGGCATGAGTGGCAATCCGCGCGACCTTGACCACTTCCTTGATTATGAACAGAAGAGCGCGGGTGTGTGGATGCAGTTATCTACCGGTGACAATGCAAGCATGAATCAGGTGCTTGCCACAGCGGAAAACTATATTGCAAACCACCCCATGCCGGAAAATTTATCAAGCACCTGGGCCGGGCTTACCTATATCAATACCGTGTGGCAGGATAAGATGGTTGGTGGCATGCTCAATGCGTTATTTGGCTCCTTTATAATGGTCGGTGTGCTGATGCTGATTCTATTCAGGTCCATTTCATGGACACTGTTGGCGGTATTGCCATTGACTGTAACGATTACTTTTTCATATGGTTTTGTCGGCCTGATTGGCAAGGCTTATGACATGCCAGTGGCTGTGCTTTCCGCACTTGCCCTGGGCCTGTCTGTTGATTTTGCCATTCATTTCATTGCCCGCTATAGGGAGACACGCAAATGCCATGCATCACGTGAAGAAGCCATGGATGAAATGTTTGGCGAGTCGGCAAGAGCTCTGGCCAGGAATGCACTGATTGTATCAATTGGTTTTACGCCACTACTGTTTGCACCACTAGTACCCTATATCACCGTGGGTGTATTGCTGGCCTCCATCATGGCGCTTTCGTGGGGTACAACAGTACTTCTTCTGCCAGCGCTAATCCGAATATTCAACATTGGCGAATCCGAAGTTAAAGGAGATTAAAATGAAGAATATGTTGATGCTACTGGCCATCATAGGGCTATCTGGTATTGCTCAGGCTCAGGATGCCTCCACGATCATGGAAAAAGCCCATCTGGCCAGCTACTACGCCGCCGATGACGGCAAGGCAAAAGTCCATATGGAAATCATTAATCCGGATGGCGGCAAGCGCATCCGTGAATTTACGATCCTGCGCAAGGATGTATCTGAAGGTGGCGATCAATGGTTTTTTATCTACTTCAGAAAGCCAAACGATGTTCGCGACATGACATTCCTGGTTAACAAGCACCCCAAATCTGATGATGATCGCTGGCTGTTTATTCCATCCATCAAAATGGTGAAACGTATTGCCGCATCCGATGCTCGCAGTGCATTTGTCGGCTCCGATTACACTTATGAAGACATCTCGGGACGCCATCCCGGCGAGGATAATGCCGAGATGATCGGTGAGGATACGTTCCATGGCCGCAAAGTCTGGATAATCAAAAATACACCAAAGTCTTCAATGAAAGATTACGTCTGGCGAAAGACATGGGTGGATCTGAGCACCTACCTCGTGCTGCAGGAGTCGTATTATGATGAAGATGACAAGGAAGTGTGCCGCTTTGTAAATGATGAAATCAAGCAGGTGGATGGATTCTGGGTTGGTATCGCAGGAACGATGGAAAACCTCGAACTGAATCACAAGACCACGGTACGCTTTTCAGATGTAAAGCTGAACATTGGCATACCTGACAAGGTGTTCACCGAACGAAGTTTGAAATCAGCACCAAAGAAATGGATTCGTTGAAGTGACAATTCGCTGCTTACAGTTGACTTCGGCGGCAAGGGCTCCCCTTTCCCTCCCTGTTGCCCTTGCTGCCGTTTTACTGTTTCCGGACATTCCCTTCGCAGCTGAAGTAGATATCCACGGCTTTCTGATGGGCACCGGCAGTGTACGCGCTGGCAATATACCCCTGAAGACCGGGGAGAAAAATAACTGGCTATTGGGTGAAGAGCGTCTGCGAATCAATCTCGACATCGAGTCTGACGGCTCTGAAACAGGTGCTGTGGCCAAAATTGATTTCCTTAACGACAACGTAGCTGGTTCCGCTGACATTGAGGCAAGAGAGCTCTACGGAGAATATCTGGCCGATAGTTTTGAAATTCGCGCCGGTCGGCAGATGATGACCTGGGGTGTCGCCGACCGGCTGTTTATCAATGACGTGTTCCCGAAAAACTGGACCGCATTTTTTGCCGGACAGCCGCTGGAGTATCTCAAAACAGGTTCCGATGCGATCAAGTTGTCCGTTTTTGGCAAGGCATGGGACATTGAACTTGTCGGCATCCCTTTCGCGCAGACCGACGTCGTGCCGCAATCAGACCGTTTCGTAGTGTTTGACCCGGGCTTCACCGTTCAAGAGCCTGACAACAGACTTTCAAATGGCGAGCTGGCCGCAAGATTGCACACAACACTTGGCACGATGGATGTTGCGCTTTATGCCTTTCGCGGCTACTGGCATCAGCCGGACAAGGGCCTTCAGGGAGCCAACATCATTTTTCCGCACCTGAATAACTATGGATTGACGCTGCAGGACTCGATTCTGGGAGGTGTATTATCGTTGGAGGCCGGTTTCTATCAGTCTGCGGACGACATATCAGGTACCAACCCCTTTATCTCCAACTCGCAATACCGTTATCTGATCGGATATGAACGTGAGGTTGTCACAGACGTGATCCTTGCCCTGCAGTTTTATGGCGAGTTCATGGATAATTATGCTGCCTACCTGGCCGCTGCCGCCCCAGCGTTTACTGCTGGTCTGGGACCCCAACCACTTCCTGAACACCGCAAAATCGGCACATTCAATTTGCGTGCCCTGTGGATGAATCAGACGCTGACGACAAGCCTGTTTGGTATGGCCGTCATCAATGGTGGGAAGATGCTGATTCCGGATATTCATTATGCCGTCACCGATGAATTCTCCATCAATATCGGCGGCCATATTTTCTGGGATGGCCCGGATTCATGGATGCTCGGCATGATGAAACATGACGACAACGTTTATGTAAATGCCAAATGGAGTTATTGACATGAAAACAACCACACCACACTGGATGGCAATCATACTGTTGTCGACTGTCATTGTCGGAATCGGCATTAAGTTTATAGTGCCTGGAAGCACCGTAGACTCCGATGCTAAAGATAGCCGTATACAGGTGCTCCTCAATGCCGGGGAACGCCAGAAGGTATTGCTTGAAATGCGATCCTTGCTTGAAGCAACTCAGCAGATTGTAGAAGGCCTTGCCAGCAACAACATGAAACAGGTCGCAGATGCCAGCTCATCAGTGGGTATGCAGGCCACAAGCACCATGGACGTAACCCTGAAAACCAAATTGCCCATGGAATTCAAAAAACTTGGATTTGCCACACATGCTGCTTTTGACGAAATCACGGCGATGGCAGAGAAAGGTGCCGGGACAACAGCCATACAGAAAAAGCTGGCCACCACCATGAGTAATTGTGTCGCCTGTCATGCAAGCTTCCAATTACCCACATCAAGCGCAAAAGGAGAGCAATAATGACAACCGAACGTGCAATCAGAATTATAGCCGGTAGCTTTATTCTGCTGTCGCTATATCTCGCCTATCGATATAATAATATCAGTCTTTTCGATGCTCCCACATGGCTGTGGTTTACAGCCTTTGTCGGCATTAACCTTTTTCAGTCGGGCATCTCCCGCTGGTGCCTGATGGAATCCATTCTTATTAGACTTGGAGTCAAACCTGGTGGCTGTTTATCCCGGTCAACTGATCATGCCTGATTCATTGAAAAACGGCCGACAAGACCCTCCTGAGCATCAATGGGTTACAACACCCGAAGGTCATCACTTCCCGTGGTATGTACGCATCTTTTTCTGGAATCAGAAGCGCAAATATGGCGAGGTTCTGGAACCTGCCCGACTCTGGGGCCGCACACCAAAGGTGTTTTCAGCCCTGGCATTGCTCTACGGTGCCCTGGATCGAGGAACTTCCCCCATAGAGCCGGCTCTGCGGACTTTGATTACGGTGCGTGTTTCGCAAATCAACTGGTGTCCGTTCTGCGTGGACATCAACTCGGCCACGGCCGTAAAAAGACATGTTAATGCGGAAAAGCTGGCCGATCTGGCGCGATTCGAACAAAGCGGGCTGTTTAGCGACGGGGAAAAGGCGGCGCTGGCCTATGCTGAAGCTGTCACCCTGTCGGACAGTGAGACCAATGTGGAGCATTTCAAGCGGCTCCGGAACCACTTTGATGATGATACCATCATTGAGCTGACCGGCCTGATCGCGTTCCAGAACCTGTCGAGCAAGTTTAACGCAGCACTTGGCGTGGCCCCCCAAGGCTTCTGCGCTGCTGCGCCACAGCTTCAGCAGCAAGATAAAGTCACCGACAATAAAGGAGAAAAATAATGAAATATTCACGCATTGCACTGACCCTGCTCCTCTCCACCTCCCTGCCATTCATGGCCGTTGCCTGCGGCACGGGCGAGCAAACGGACTCAGGATATGAAAACACAACCATCGAACACGCGCATCAGCACTGGCAGCAGGGAAAGGCCTCGCCTGTTCCCTTTATGTTTCTCGATGTGCGTACACCCGGAGAGTATGCTGAAGGTCATATTCCGGGAGCCAGGTTGATTCCCGTCCGGGAATTGGCAAATCGCATGAGCGAAGTGTCTAAAGACAAGCGAGTTTATGTCTATTGCGAATCAGGCGGACGTTCTTCAAGGGCGGCGAAGATGCTTGCCAACGCCGGTTTCACCAACATTGAAAATATCCCTGCTTCCATGGCCGGCTGGCGCAAGGCCGGTTATCCGCTTGAAAAATAGTCGGCGTTTACACTAAATGCAGAAATCTGATGCCAGTTTATGGCTACAAACTTTCCCCGAGCTTCAGAATATTCAGGATACTGCATGGCTTCAAACCGTTGCTAAAATAAGAACCCTTCGAGTGGCCAGGGGCAATATGCTGTTTCGCGATGGCGATGGATGTAGCGGTTATGTGCTGGTGATCTCGGGCTCCATACGCGTGCAAAAGATTGATTCTCAGGGTCGGGAGATTGTACTATATCGGGTTGAAGAAGGGCAAAGCTGTATGCTCACAACCATCTGCCTGATGGGCTCACAGGAATATCCCGCCGAGGGCATTGCCGAAACAGATGTTGAACTGGCGATGTTGCCTTTGGCTGCTTTCGAACAGGCTTTAACTGCCAGTAACGGTTTTCGGCATTTTGTTATGGGCAGTATCGGGCAACGCATTTGTGATTTGATGCAACTGGTTGAAGATGTCGCCTTTGGCCGCATGGATGCAAGGCTCGCCCGACTGTTGCTCAAACGCATCCGGCACCAAGAGTCACTGGATTGTACGCATCAGGATCTTGCTTTCGAACTTGGAACTGCCCGAGAAGTTGTGAGTCGCCTGCTCAAAGATTTTGAACGAAAGGAATGGGTCAGTTTAAGCCGTGGAAAAATCAAACTGCGCGACCCAAAGGCCCTGGCCAAAGTTGCAGAACAGGAAAGGTGACATAGTCACGGAAAAAGCTATTCCCCGGTGTAGGGTTAACGACATAAACAAGGAGGCAACAATGAAATCCAATGTAGGAAGCATCGATAGTACCATCCGCCTCATTGCAGGCCTGGCGCTAATCGCCTTTGGCTGGTTTGGCGGCCTGGCAAGCCCCTGGAATTTCGTAGCTATGGGCGCAGGCGCTGTATTTGTTCTCACCGGCCTGATCAAATTCTGTCCGGCTTATGCCATCATTGGTGCAAACACATGCAGTAAAGACTAATGACTGTGTAGCTCACCGGATATATTTCCAGGCTCCTCATATAAAAAGGGACTTACGGAAAAACCGTAA